>JBHGAX010000099.1:0-11958 GCA_041946635.1 Methylomirabilales bacterium (SeqCode) | reverse complement strand
CGCCTGAGCACCCTGCAGCGCTGCGACCTGCTGCTCACCATCCGGGCGGGGCGTCTGGTGGAAGCGGTGCCGGCGAGATCCGCCTCATGACCGCCGCCGTCTGGCTCCTGGCGAACACTCTGTCGTATCCGGCGGGTGGCGGCCACCGGTGGGTCTACCTGAACTGGGCCCTGGGATTGCGGGCGCTCGGCTGCGAGGTGCGCTGGGTGGAGCGGGTCGCGCCGGCGACGCCGCTGCAGGCGCTACGCGCGTACGCCGCCGCGCTCCGGCGCGATCTCACGCCACACGGCCTGGCCGGGGCCGTCGTGCTGTGCGCCGACACCGAGCAGCCGCTGGCCGCGCACCTGCCCGACGGCTGCCAGAGCCTGGAGACGGCCGGCGAGGCGGACCTCTTGCTCAACCTGGCGTACTACGCGCCCTCCGCGCTCGTGGCCCGGTCCCGCCGGTCCGCCATGGTGGACATCGACCCCGGCCTCACCCAGTTCTGGATCAGCACGGGCCAGATGCGCGTGAGCCGACACGACCTCTACTTCACCATCGGGGAGACGGTGGGGCAGCCCGGGGCGCGCTTCCCCGACTGTGGACTGACGTGGCACTACACGCCGCCGCCGGTGTTCCTGCCCGCCTGGTCTGTGGCCGGGGCGAGGCCGGACGCCCCCTACACGACGGTCACGCACTGGTGGGGCGAGCCGATGGAGTTTCCAGGGGAGAGCTACTATAACGGCAAGCGGGATGGGTTCTTCGCCTTCCTGGATCTGCCGCAGCTCACGCCCCATGCGCTGGAGCTGGCCATCTACCTCGGGAGCGCGGAAGAGGAACGCCGCATGCTCCAGAAGCGAGGCTGGCGGATCGCCGATCCCCAAGCCGTTGCGGCCACGGCCCGAGACTACCGGCGCTACGTCCGGCGCTCCCGGGGCGAGTTCAGCTGCGCCAAGCCCTCCTGCCTGCGGCTGCAGAATGCCTGGATCAGCGACCGGACCCTCTGCTACCTGGCCAGCGGGAAGCCTGCCGTCGTTCAGCACACCGGCCCGAGCCGGTTCCTGCCCGATGCGGACGGTCTCTTTCGATTCCGCAGCCTGGCAGACGCGGCGCGCGCGCTTTCGGCAGCCGAGTCGGGCTACGAGCGGCACTGCCGATTGGCCCGCGCCCTGGCAGAGGAGTACTTCGATGCGCGAAAGGTCATCGGGCGGGTGGTGGAGCGGGCGCTGGCCTGAAGCGCCCACCGGGGGCGCCGAGGAGCGGAGAGTCCATGGGCACGAGGCTGCGAGTCATCGTTCTGGGGATCATGGGCCGGGCGCCGTTTGCGGGCGTGGCCTGGCAGGCGCTGCACTACCTCGAGGGGTTCCGGCGCCTGGACCACGACGTGTATTACGTGGAGGATACCGGGGAGTGGCCGTACGACGCCGAGCGGAACACGATCACCGACGACTGCACGTACACGGTGGACTACCTGGGGCGACTCATGACCTGGTGCGGCCTGCCGGATCGCTGGGCGTACCGTGCGGCCGGAGCGGACGGCCGCACCTTCGGCCTCTCCGAGTCGGCCTTCTCGAAGCTGTTCCAGGAGGCGGAGCTGCTCGTCAACGTGACGGGCGCCACCGTGCTGCGTGACGAGCACCTCCGCGTACCGATGCGCGTGTACCTGGAGACGGATCCCGGCCTCGCGCAGATCGAAGTCGTGCAACGCCGCCAGTTCACCCTGGACCTGCTCGACGCCCACACGCATCACTTCACGTTCGGCGAGAACTACGGGTTGCCGCAGTGCCGGCTCCCGGTCGGCCCCTTCAAGTACCGCCCGACCCGGCAGCCGATCGTCCTGGAGTGGTGGGGCGATGCCCCGGCGCGGGGCTGTCGGGAGGCCCGCCACGCCGGGCGTTTCACCACGATTTCGAGCTGGCAGCAATCGGGCAAGGACATCGAGTGGAACGGCGAGACCTACCTCTGGAGCAAGCACCTCGAGTTCTTGAAATTCATCGACTTGCCGCGGCACACCGCGCAGCCGCTCGAGCTCGCGCTGGCCTGCGAGGACGAACAGGTGATCGGCTTGCTCCGGTCGCGCGGCTGGTCGGTCGTCAACGCCATCGCCCTGTCCAAGGACGTGCGGCCCTACCGCGACTACATCCGGGAAGCCCAGGGCGAGTTCACGGTGGCCAAGGACCAGTATGTGCGGCTCCGTACCGGCTGGTTCAGCGACCGAAGCGCGTGCTACCTGGCCGCCGGGCGTCCCGTCGTCACGCAGGACACCGGATTCGGGCGCGTGCTGCCCACGGGCGAAGGCCTTTTCGCCTTCAGGACCTCGGATGACGTCCTCGCGGCCTTCGAGGCCATCCAGGCCGACTACGCCCGCCACAGCCGAGCCGCGCGCGCGCTGGCCGAAGAATACTTCCGCGCGGAGACCGTCCTGGCGCGCCTCCTGGGCGAGCTGGGAGGGTGAGCACTGCGGGCGCGCGCCCACCGGATGGCCGAGGGGCACTCCGTGGGTCTCCCAGCTCGCAGCGGCGCGGCCAGCGAGCCGCGACGCCCCGAGGGCCGACATCCAGGCGCTCCTGCCGGATCGCGTGAAGGCGCTCTGGCGCCAGATCGAGTCGGGCGAACTGCCGGCCGAGGCGGCGCAGCGGCGGCAGGAGGAACTCCTCGCCCGGCATCGGGCGGTCTGGACCACGGCTGCGCCCGCCTGCGGCGTGAGCCGCGGGAACCACCTTGCCCTCTCCTCCTTGCCGTGGAATAGTCTTGGCATTGTCGCCACCCCGCCGTCCAGGAGACCCGCCCTTGGGCACCGCGGCCGTCCCCCTCCCAACCGAGCAGTCCCACCGCGTCCCGGCCGAGGTCGTGCAGGTGGTGAAGCACGCCGTGAAGGCGCAGGAGCAGCTCTGGGCGCGGTACCGGGGCCGCGTGCAGCGCATGTGGCCGCACGTGCTGGGCTGGCGGCAGGGGCGGCTCTACGTGCTGGGCTTCTTCCTGGACGCGGCGGAGCCGACCATCTCCCGCTGGGAGTGGGTCGCGGTGAGCGACCTGGGCGAGCCGCGAGCCCGGCCCGGCGTCTGGATCGGCTCGCCGCGGGCCTCCCGCCCCTCCAGCGCCTTCCTGGATCGCGTGCTGGTCGAGTGCGAGGAGCCCGCGTCCTAGCGACAGGCCGCCCTGGCGGCCTCGCCGAGGCGGCAGGGAGGCCTATGTACCCGGTACTCCTCCTCGGTGCGGGCAAGATCGGCGGCGCCGTCGCCAAGTTCCTGGCCCGGAGCGGCGACTACGACGTCGTGGTCGCGGACCTGACGGCCGAGGCGCTGGCGCGCGTGCGCGGCGTGCCGGGCATCACCGCCCTCGAGCTGGACTGCGCGGTGCCGGCGCGGCTGGAGGCGGCGATGGCCGGCCGGCGGGCCGTCCTGTCCGCGCTGAGCTACGCCATGAACCCCGCCGTCGCCCGCGCGGCACTCGCGGCCGGGGTGAGCTACTTCGACCTCAGCGAGGACGTGGCCACGACCCGCGTGATCAAGACGCTCGCCAAGGAGGCCCGGCCGGGGCAGATCTTCATGCCGCAGTGCGGCCTCGCCCCGGGCTTCGTCTCCATCGCGGCGCACCACCTCACCGGCCCGTTCGATACGCTGGACGAGGTGCGGCTGCGCGTGGGCGCCCTCCCGCTCTTCCCCACCAACGAGATGAAGTACAACCTGACCTGGTCCACGGACGGGCTGATCAACGAGTACGGCAACCCGTGCGAGGCCATCCACGAGGGCAAGTGCCTGGAGGTCCTTCCGCTGGAGGGGCTGGAGCACTTCTCGCTGGACGGGGTGGACTACGAGGCCTTCAACACGTCGGGCGGCGTCGGCACGCTCTGCGAGACCCTGGAGGGTCGCGTCCGGACCCTGAACTACAAGACCATCCGCTACCGCGGGCACCGCGACCTCATCGCCTTCCTCATGAACGGGCTGCGGCTGAACAGCCGGCGGGAGCTGCTCCGCGACATCTTCGAGCACGCCGTGCCCGTCACGCCGCAGGACGTGGTCCTCATCTTCTGTACGGTCACCGGCTGGATGCAGGGGCGCCTGACCGAGGTCACGGATGCGCGCAAGGTGTACCACGGGGAGTTTCTGGGCGAGTGCTGCAGCGCCATCCAGATCACGACGGCCGCCAGCCTGTGCGCCGTGCTGGACCTGCACGTGGGCGGCCGCCTCCCCCAGCGCGGCTTCGTCCGGCAGGAAGAGGTGGCGCTGCCCGACTTCCTGGCCAACCGCTTCGGCCGGTGCTTCGACCGGAGCCTCAAGGATCTGTCGTGGCGCAAAGGGGAAGTGGTGTGATGCGGGAGCGGGGTGGGGGCCGAACCGCAGAGCGCAGAGAACGCTGAGCATTCTCGAGGATTCTCGGCGTGCCTCTGCGACCTCCGCGCCTCTGCGGTTCGGCCGCTCGACGTTCATCCCGCATTCCGCATTTGGGAGGCGGTCGTGCATGACTCGCGGGCGGTGCTCGAGGCATTGGGGCTGGGGGGCGGCGCGCTGAGCGGCCTGTGCATCGGCTGTGGCGCGGCGGCCGCGTCCGGCGAGGAGCGGCCGGCCGTCTCGCCCATCGACGGGCGGGTGCTCGCCACCGTGCGCGCAGCCACGCCGGCCGACGTGGACCGCGCCGTCGCCGCCGCCCAGGAGGCCTTCCGGCGCTGGCGGGTCACCCCCGCCCCGGTGCGCGGCGAGGTGGTGCGGCGCCTGGGCGATCGCCTCCGGCGCCGGAAGGCCGACCTGGCCGCGCTCGTCACCTGGGAAGCCGGCAAGATCCCGTCCGAGGCGCTCGGCGAGGTCCAGGAGATGATCGACGTCTGCGACTTCGCCACCGGCCTGTCCCGGCAGCTCTACGGGCTGACCATTGCCTCCGAGCGGCCCGGGCACCGCATGATGGAGCAGTGGCACCCCCTGGGCCCGGTCGGCGTGATCACGGCCTTCAACTTCCCCGTGGCGGTCTGGGCGTGGAACGCCGCGCTCGGCCTGGTCTGCGGTGACCCCATCCTCTGGAAGCCGTCCGGGAAGACGCCCCTCACCGCGCTGGCGGTCCACGGCATCCTGGCCGCCGTGCTGCGGGAGATGCCGGACGTGCCCGACGGCATCGCGAGCGTGCTGATCGGCGGCGCGGCCAGCGTGGGCGAGCCGCTGGCCGCGGATCCCCGCGTGCCGCTCATCAGCGCCACGGGCTCCGTCCGCATGGGCCGGCAGGTGGCCCAGCTCGTGGCCCGCCGGCTGGGCCGCTCGCTCCTGGAGCTGGGCGGCAACAACGGCATGATCCTCGCACCGAGCGCCGACCTGGAGCTGGCCGTGCGGGCCGTCACCTTCGCCGCGGCCGGCACCGCGGGCCAGCGCTGCACCACGCTCCGCCGCCTGATCGCGCACACGGCGGTCAAGGACCGGGTCGTCGCGCGCCTGGCCGCCGTCTTCTCGCGGCTCCGGGTCGGCTCGCCGCTGGAGGCCGGCGTGCTGGTCGGCCCGCTGATCGACGCCGCCGCGGGGGAGGCCATGGAGCGGGCGCTGGACGAGGCGCGCCGCGCCGGCGGGAAGGTGCACGGCGGCGGCCGGGTCACCGAGGGCGTCCCGCCCGGCGGCTGCTACGTCCGCCCGGCGCTCGTGGAGATGCCTGCGCAGGCGCCGATCGTCTGCGAGGAGACCTTCGCGCCCATCCTCTACGTCATGAGCTACGACACCCTGGAGCAGGCCATCGCCATGCACAACGCGGTCCCGCAGGGACTCTCCTCGGCGATCTTCACCACCGACATCCGGGAGGCGGAAGCCTTCCTGTCGCCGGCCGGCTCGGACTGCGGCATCGCGAACGTGAACATCGGGACCAGCGGGGCGGAGATCGGCGGCGCGTTCGGCGGGGAGAAGGAGACGGGGGGCGGGCGCGAGTCCGGCTCGGACGCCTGGAAGGCCTACATGCGGCGCGCCACCAACACCGTCAACTACTCCAGCGAGCTGCCGCTGGCGCAGGGGGTATCCTTCGAGGTGTAGCGCGGGGCCGAGCCCCTCCCGGCGCGCCAGGCGGGCCCTGCGGCAGCCGCGTCCGTGTCACGCTTGCGTGTTCGTGCTCGGGGAATCAGTGCAGGCGGTCGGGGCGCGGGACGGGCCAGCGGGCCCCCTCGGTGGAATCCAGCCCGGGGAAGTACTCCTCCAGCGCGGCCAGGACGGCCGCGTCCACTGCGTCGCGCGTGACGCCGGCGGCCTGGATCAGCTCGTCGCGCGTGCCCACCACCAGGTCGCCGGCCCGGGTGGAGACCACCACGGCCAGGTAGAGGCGTCCCTGCGCGAGCTGGCCGGCGAGCTGGCGGCGCCAGCGCGCGCGGGTCTGCCGCGTGGGCCGCGCGGAGATCTCGCCCGCCGTGGCCTCGTCGAAGAGCACGTGGATGCCGCCCGCCGGCACCGCGTCGCGGACCACCAGGGCCACGGGCGCATCCCCGCGCTCCTGTGCGGCGCGCAGGTCCCGCTCCAGGGCATCCAGATCCGGGCCTGGCAGCGGCCGATCGGCCACGGGCTCTCCCCTCCTCGCGGGCTGATTTTCCATTGTACGGGAGGCGCCCGGGGCGGCAACCGAATTCCGCGCGGGCCGCCGCTTGACAAGCGACCCTTGATGCAGAAGGCTGGCGCCACGCGAGGGAGGGAACAGGCCATGGTCGGTCGGACGACGGCCAGGAACGATCCCAAGCGGCACGGCGCCTTCGCCATCAAGGAGGGCAAGGCGCTGCGCGTGCTCGATCTCGCCATGCGGCTGGGCAAGCAGGTCTCGGCGACGCACCGGGGCCGCCTCCTGGCCGTGTCGCCCCACGTGATCGGCCGGAAGGGGCGGGACCTCTACGTCCTCGCCTTCGGCGTCGCGACCGGCCCGGAAGGCGTGGCCCCCCTTCGCTGGCAGTGGCTGCCCGTCATGGAGCTCCACGACCTCACGGTGCGCGAGGGGTTCTGGCTCACCGGACCGGGCGAGCGCCCGTCCGCCGAGTTCCTCGACACGGTGATCGCCGAGGCGACCCTCGTGGGCGGCCCGGAGTCGGAGGAGGACGTGCCGGCCATGCGCCCGTCGCTCCCCGAGGAGGAGCTGCCCACGCTGTGACCCCGGGGGCGCCCATTTTCGCTTGACCGGGGGCTCCTCCCCCCGGCACACTTCACGTGTCCGAGCCGCGACTCGGACCCTCCGTTCAGACCGTGCGGCCGGGGTACCTCGCCCCGGCCGCTTCGTTCTGCGGCTGCCGCCCACGCCTCCCGACACCGCTCCGCTTGGCTCGGGGCGAACGGTGGCGTCCGGGACTCGAGACGGCCTGTTCCAGCCCGCCTGCCGTGAGCCGATTCGATTCCCCGCTCCCCACGCCGGCGCCCCGCGCCCGGAGGATCGGCTTGACTTCCTTCGGCCTCGGAGGCTATAAAGCGCCCACGGAGGGCTCCATGCCACGACTGGCCTGCATCGGCGGCGGCAACATGGCCGAGGCGATGCTCCGCGGCCTCATCGCGTCCAGGCAGCTCACGGCCGCCGAGGTGGTCGTCTCCGACATCCGCGAGGAGCGGCTGGCCCAGCTGCGGGCGGCCTACGGCGTCGAGACGCAGCCGAAGAACGCCGAGGCGGCGCGCGGCGCCGCCCTGGTGCTGCTCGCCGTCAAGCCGCAGGTCATCCGCCAGGCGCTGGACGACCTGGCTCCCGTCCTGACCGAGGCGCAGCTCGTCGTCTCCATCGCTGCCGGCGTCCCGACGGCCGCCATCGAGAAGGCCTTCCTGCCGCGCCAGATCCGGGTGGTCCGCGTCATGCCGAACACGCCGGCGCTCGTCCTGCAGGGCGTGAGCGCGCTGGCGCCCGGCCGGCACGCCTCCGCCGAGGACGTCCAGGCGGCCCGCGCCGTCTTCGACGCGGTCGGCCGCACGGTGGTGGTGGACGAGCGGCTGCTCGACGCGGTGACCGGCCTCTCCGGCAGCGGGCCGGCCTACGTGTTCCTGGCCATCGAGGCGCTGGCGGACGGCGGCGTGAAGGCCGGCCTGCCGCGGGACGTCGCCCAGATGCTCGCCGCCCAGACCGTGCGCGGCGCGGCCGCCATGGTGCTGGAGACCGGCCGGCACCCGGGCGAGCTGAAGGACATGGTGGCCTCGCCGGCCGGCACCACCATCGCCGGCCTCCACGTCCTCGAGCAGGCCGGGCTGCGCGCCGCGCTCATGGGCGCGGTGGAGGCCGCCGCGCGGCGCTCGCGGGAGCTGGGCGCCGGCTGACCGCAGGAGCCCCCATGTTCCTCGTCGGCAACTTCCTGGACGCCGTGGCCTGGCTGCTGGACCTCGCCCTCTGGGCCTACCTCTGGATCATCATCGCGCGGGCGCTCATCTCCTGGGTGAACCCGGATCCCTGGAACCCCATCGTCCAGTTCCTCCACCGGGCGACGGAGCCCGTGCTCGCCCCCATTCGCCGGCGGCTGCCCATGAGCGGCATCGACTTCTCGCCCATGGTGGCGATCCTGGCCATCTACTTCGCCCAGCGATTCCTGGTTCGCTCGATCTTCGACCTGTCACGGAGCATACGCTGATGGACATCTCTCCGCTGGAGATCACGCAACGGGAGTTCGGGCGGAAGTTTCGCGGGCTGGACCCCGAGGAGGTGCACGCCTACCTGGAGCAGCTCGCGGAGGAGATGACGCGGCTGATCCAGGAGAACACGGACCGCGCCGGGCAGGTGCAGCGGCTGGAGGGCCAGCTGCGCGCGCACGAGGAGCGGGCGGAGACGCTGAAGGCCACCCTGCTCACCGCCCAGAAGGTCACCGACGACCTGAAGGCCAACGCGCAGCGCGAGGCGGAGCTGATCCTGAAGGAGGCCGAGGTGAAGGCCGAGCGCCTGCTGGACCAGGCGCAGCGCAAGCTGGCGCAGGTCCTGGCCGAGATCGCGGAGACCAAGCGGCAGCGCGACCTCTTCATCGTGAAGCTGCGGGCCCTGCTCCGCACGCACTGGGAGCTGCTGGAGGCCCAGCCGGACAAGCCGGAGAAGGCCGCCCAGGAGGCGCAGGGCTGACGCCGCCGCCGGTGACCCAGGACGGCCCGGACGTCCTGCTGGCGATCCGGGTGCAGCCGCGCGCCTCGCGGAACGAGCTGGTCGCGCGGGACGCCGCCCTCACCCTCCGCCTCACCGCGCCGCCCGTGGAGGGCGCGGCCAACCGGGCCGCGCGCCGCTTCCTGGCCCAGCTCCTCGACCTCCCGCCCTCGCGCATCAGCCTGGAGGGCGGCGAGGCCGCCCGCACCAAGCGCCTGCGCATCCAGGGCGCCAACGCCGCCGACGTCGCCGCCCGCCTGCAGGGCGCCCTCAAAGCCTGAACCGCAGAGACGCAGAGATCGCCGAGGAGAACCTCTTGAGGTTTCCTCCGCGGACCTCTGCGGCCCCTGCGTCTCTGCGGTGCGGCCCGTTCTCAGTTCTTCGGGGGTTCGCGCAGGACCTGGAACTCGAAGTGGCCGGGGACGATGCGGCCGCCCACGAAGAAGGAGCCCAGTTCCAGGATGAGGTGCTTGGCCTTCGCGTCCAGGACGGGGAAGGCGAGGAGCCCCTCGCGCTGCCCGCCCGGCTGGAGCACCACGAAGCGGCTGAAGAGCGTGGCCTGGAGGCTGCGCAGGCGGGCCTGGTCGCCCTCCGTGCCGCTGAGCCGCATGTAGAGCTCCTCGTAGGGGATGGGCCGCTCGCGCTTGCCCTCCTGCGTGACCAGGAGGGCCAGGGCCGGATCGAACTGCACCTCCTCGCGCGTCTGGTTCCGGAAGCGGAGCAGGAACAGGGTGGGCGGGGCCTCGCGCCAGATCTCCTCGGGCCAGGGGGCGGTCAGGCCGGGTCGGGTCGCGTAGTACGCGGTGGCCGCCCGGGGCGAGAGCCAGCGCACGGTGGTCGCCACCCCGCCCAGCGAGGTGCTGATCGTCTCGCCGACCAGCTGGTGGCCCCGCAGGCCCTGGGGCGCGGGACGGATCAGCACCTCGGCGCGCGGCGGCGGCACCGCGGCGCAGCCCGCCAGCAGCAGGGCACAAAACAGCCCTGCGCGGCCCCGGGCGCCGCGCAGGGCGAGGATGGGCAGCCGGACGGCCATGCCGCCTACGCGATGCGCATGGCGCGCAGCCGCGCCACCCGCTCTTCCATGGGCGGATGGGTGGAGAAGAGCGAGAGCAGGCTCTTGCCGCTGAGCGGGTTCACGATGAACATGTGGGCCGTGGCCGGGTTGGCCTCCATGGGCAGCATCTTGCCGGCCCGGTCCAGCTTCTCCAGCGCGCTGGCCAGGGCCCAGGGCTTGCGGCAGATGCGCGCGCCCGTCGCGTCGGCCACGTACTCGCGGGCGCGGGAGATGGCCATCTGGATGAGCATGGCCGCGATGGGCGCCAGGATGGCGAGCAGCAGCATGCCGGCCAGGCTGCCCGCGCCGCCGCCCTCCTCGTCGTCGCCCCGGCCCCCGCCGAACCAGGCCGCGTACTGGGCCATGCGGGCCAGCATCATGATGGCGCCGGCCAGGGTGGCCGCCACGCTCGAGATCAGGATGTCCCGGTTGCGGACGTGCCCCAGCTCGTGCGCCATCACGCCTTCCAGCTCCTCCGGGCTCAGGATCCGGAGGATGCCCTGGGTGGCCGCCACCGCGGCGTGCGACGGGCTGCGCCCGGTGGCGAAGGCGTTGGGCGTGTCCGTCGGGATGATGTAGACCCGCGGCATGGGCAGCCCGGCCTGCTGGGCCAGCCGCCGGACCAGGTGGTGGAAGTCGGGCGCGTCGGCCTCGCCGATCTCCTGCGCGCCGTACATCCACAGGACGATCTTGTCCGACCACCAGTAGGACGCGAAGTTCATGGCGGCAGCCAGGAGGAAGGCGATCACCATCCCCTGCTCGCCGCCCAGCATCCCGCCCAGCAGGACGAACAGGGCGGTCAGGGCCGCCAGCAGGACCGTCGTCTTCAGCGTGTTCGTCATCGGTCACACTCCTCGCCGTCGGGGTTCACCTTTGGCGCAGCAGGATAGGAACCCCGGGGCGGCTTGTCAAGCGCCCGGCTCGGGCCGCTCCTGGCTGCGCGCCTGCCGCACCAGCCCGCGGCGCCGCAGCGGCACCAGCCCCTCCGCGTTCTGCTGCGCCTGCTCGCGCGTGCGGAACTCCGTCTGCATGCGCCGCAGCAGTTCCTGGAACATCTCGTCCATGCGGCCCTGCATGTCCCGCATGCGCTCGCGCATGTTCAGGATGACCTCGACGCCCGCCAGGTTCACGCCCAGGTCCTTGGTGAGCCGCAGGATGAGGTCGATGCGCTCCAGGTCCTCGTCGGAGTACAGCCGGGTGTTGCCTTCCGTGCGGGCCGGCCGCAGCAGCCCCTCGCGCTCGTAGGCCCGCAGGGTCTGCGGGTGGATGTCGAACATGTCGGCCACCACGCTGATCATGTACAGGCGTCGCTTCTCCTTGCCCATGGCGCGCCCCCCGCCTCAGCGCTCGTAGCTGCGCGGCTGCTCGGGATTCAGCCGCGCGAATTCCCGGAGGAGCTCCTGCGAGCGGGTGTCCAGGTTCCGCGGGGCCACCACCTTGACGGTGACGAACTGGTCCCCCTGGCCGCCCCCCTTCAGGTGCGGCACCCCCTTGCCCCGCAGCCGGAAGACCTGCCCGCTGCTCGTCTCGGGCGGGATGCGCATGCTGGTGAGCCCGTCCGCCGTCGGCACCTGGATGCGCGCCCCCAGCGCCGCCTCCGTGATGGTGATGGGCACCTCCACGTACAGGTTGTCGCCCTTCCGCTCGAGCAGGGGGTGGGGCCGGACGCGCGTGATGATGTAGAGGTCCCCCGGGGTGCTGCCGGGCGGCCCGGCCTCGCCCCGCCCGGCCAGGCGGATGCGGGAGCCGTTGTCCACGCCGGCCGGGATCTTCACGGCCATGCGCTCGGTCCCGAAGGTCACGCCGCGGCCGCGGCACGTGGGGCAGGCCTGGCCGGGGATCTTCCCGGCGCCCCGGCAGCGCGCACAGGCCTGCTCCATCCGGAACAG
>JBHGAX010000098.1:0-12053 GCA_041946635.1 Methylomirabilales bacterium (SeqCode) | reverse complement strand
GACAAAGCGCACTCGCTCTCGACGCGAGGTTCAGGATTTGCACCGGGCCAGCACGTCGCTCCCGGCGGGACGCTGCTCGCTTTCGCCGATCGAGCGCCCGGGAGACCCGCGACATGGCCGCGCCGGCACAGCTCGTCCTGGACGTCGAGAACGCGCCCGGCGCGCTGGCGCACGTGGCCAGCGTCCTGCGGGCGGCCGGGGTGGAGATCGCGGGGCTCTGGGTCTTCCCCGGTCCGCGGGCGGGGCCGTTCTTCCGGCCGGCCGAGGAGGATGCCCGGGAGCTGGCCCGGGCGGCGGAGCGGCTGGCGGAGGCGGGCATCAACCTCATCTGCGCCTACCCCGCGGCCGGCGGCGTCCGGCAAATCGCGGTGATCCTCAAGGCGGCGGATGTTCCGGGGGCCATGGCCGCCCTGCAAGGCGGCCGCGACGGCGCGTACCGGCGCGGGGTGCGCCTGGCCCGCCAGGACGGGTCCGACGCGGGCGCGAGTGCTGACCCGCCATCCGCCTGATGGGGCTCGAAGGGTTCGGCGCGCGCGGCAGCGCCGGCGCGCGCAGGAGGAACGACAATGGCGAGGAGAGGTGGGCTGGCGCTGGCGATCGCGGCCGTCGGCCTGGCGGCCGTGATCGCGGGCTGCGCAGCGAGCGGTGTGGAGCGGCGGCAGAGCGTCGTCTCCAGCATGGAGGATGCGCGGAGCCACGTCTCGCGGAGCCGGACGCAGGTGGCGGCCGCCACGGCCGCGCTCAACGGACTACCCGGCAAGAGCGGGGATGCGCTGACGGCCCAGTACCGGCAGTTCGTCCGGGAGTACGAGCGGCTCGAATCGCTGGCGAACGACATGGGCCGGGAGGCGGCGGCCGTGCGGGAGCGGGGCGACCGGCAGCTCAAGGCGTGGCAGGAGGAGGCGGCCGCGCTGCAGGACCCCGAGCTCCGGAAGCGGGCCGAGGCGCGGCGGGCGGAGCAGGCCGCGCGGTATGAGGCCTTCGCCACCGAGGCCGCCCAGACGGAGCGCGCGCTGTATGCGTTCCTGGGCGACCTGCGGGATATCCGGCGCTATCTGGACCTGGACCTGACGCCGCAAGGCGTGGCCAGCGTGCGGGACAAGATCGCGGCAGCGAATCGGCGGGCGGACCCCGTGATGCAGAACCTGGCCCGGCTGGACGAGCGGCTGACCACGCTGGCCGCCACCGTCCAGCCCGGCGGGACCCCGGCGGGGACCATGGCCGGAGCGCCGGCCGCCGGGACGAGCGACGACATGCCGGCCGTGAGCCAGGCCCAGGCGCAGCTGAAGGCCGCGGGCTTCGACCCCGGCAGCGTGAGCGGGGTCTTGAACGAGCAGACGCAGGATGCCCTCCGGCGCTACCAGCAGGCGAAGGGCCTCCCCGCGACGGGGCGGCTCGACGAGCAGACCCGGGCCGCCCTGCAGCGCGAGCAGTAGCGTCAGAGGCCGAGCGCCCGGAAGGCCTCGAGGTGCGGGTCGATCGTGGGCAGGGCGTCGGCTTCCTGGGCCCGGACCACCGGCTGCTTCAGGCCGTGGCCGGTCGCGATAACCACCACCGTCTCGCCGTCCCGGATGGTCCCGGTGCCGCGAAGGGCGGCGACGGCCGCCGTCGCCACCGCGGCGGTGGGCTCCACGTAGACACCCTCGTCGCGCGCCATCCAGCGCGTGGCCTCCTCGATGGCGGCGTCCGGGAGGGCCACGGCCGCGCCGCCCGACTGCCGGACCACGCCCAGCGTCCGCGTCCCGTCCTGGCTGTAGCCGACCAGCGGGTCCTGAATGCCGCCCGCGATGGTGCGGGCGTCCGCCCAGGGCGTGACCTCCGCCGCGCCGCTCCGGAACGCGCGCGCGATGGGCGCGCACCCCTCGGCCTGGGCCGCCACCATGCGGGGCAGCCGCTCGATCAGGCCGGCCCGCTGCATCTCCGCGAAGCCCTTGTAGATGCCGACGGGCAGCGGGCCCGAGCCGGTGGGCACGGCGATCCAGTCCGGCGCCCGCCACCCGAGATCCCGCGCCAGCTCGTAGGCCACGGTCTTGTCGCCCTCCACCGAGTAGGGGTTCTCGAAGGTGGAGGTCACGTTGCACCAGCCGCACCCGCGTGCGGCCGCCTGCGCCAGCTGGATGCAGTCGCTCACCGAGCCGCGAACCCGGACGACGCGGGCGCCCGACGCCAGCATCTGGAAGAGCTTGGGCGGCGGGGCGTCCGCCGGCACGATGACGACCGCCCGCAGGCCGCCCTGCGCCGCGTAGGCCGCCATGGCGGCGGCGGCGTTGCCGCTGGAGGCGGTGACCACCGTGTCGAAGCCCAGCTCCCGCGCCCGGGACACGGCGACGCTGAGGGGGCGATCCTTGAAGGAGCCGGTGGGCTGGCGGGTCTCGTCCTTCACCCACAGGCGATCCAGGCCCAGACGCTCGCCGAGCTTCCGGCAGGCGAGGAGCGGGGTCTGGCCCTCGCCCAGCGTGATGGCGGCATCCGGGGCGACGGGCAGCAGGTCGGCGAAGATCCAGAGCCCGCGCCCGCGGTCGCGCGCGGGGGGATCGAACGCCGCCCGGGGGATGCGCGCGTAGTCGTAGCGCACGTCCAGCGGGGCGCCGCAGGCCTCGCAGCGGTAGATCCGGCCGAGGCCGTGCTCGCGCCCGCAGGCGGTGCAGAGGGCGTCCCGGGCCCGCGAGGCCCGCGTCATGGCGCGGCCAGGCCGAGGAGCCGCGGGACCGCCATGGTCAGCCCGGGGATGTAGATCAGCATGAGCAGGACGACCACCTCCACGATGATGAACGGCCAGACCTCGCGGATGACCTCCTCGTACTTGAGCTTGGAGATGCTGGCGGCCACGAACAGGCAGGCGCCCACGGGCGGCGTGATCAGGCCGATGCTCAGGTTGATGCACATCATCACGCCGAAGTGGAGGGGGTCCACGCCCACCTTCACCGCGACCGGCGCGAGCACGGGGGCCAGGATGATCAAGGCCGCCGTGATGTCCATGAACATGCCCACCAGGATCAGGAACACGTTCAGGATGAGCAGGATCAGGTAGCGGTTGTCGCCGCCCAGCGTGGTGAAGAAGGCGGCCAGCTGCTCGGGCACGTGGTCGATGGCGAACAGCCAGGCCAGCACCGAGCCGGCCGCCAGGATCACCATGACCACGCCGCACGTCCGGAAGGACGCCACCACCGACGCGTAGACGTCCCGGAGCGTCAGCGTCCGGTAGAAGCCGAAGCCCACCAGCAGCGCGTAGAGCACGGCCACCGCGGCGGCCTCGGTCGGCGTGAACACCCCGCCCAGGATCCCGCCCAGGATGATGAGCGGCATGATGAGGGCGGGCGTGGAGGCCACCAGGCTCGCGCCGACGTCCCGGAGCCGCGGGACCTCGCTGCGCGGATAGTTGCGCCGCTTGGCGATGGCGTAGTTCACCGCCATGAGCCCGCCGCCGATGAGCAGCCCCGGGATGATCCCGGCCGCGAACATGCCGGCGATCGAGACGTTCATCAGCGCGCCGTAGATCACCATGATGATGCTCGGCGGGATGACCGGGCCGATCACGGCCGAGGCGGCCACCAGCGCCGCGGCGTAGCTCTTCTTGTAGCCCGCCTGCGTCATGGCCGGGATGAGGAGCGGCCCCAGGGCGGAGGCGTCGGCCACCGCCGAGCCCGAGATCCCGGAGACGATGACGCTGGCCACCACGTAGGCGTGGCCCAGCCCGCCGCGGATCCAGCCCACCAGCACGTCGCCCAGGCGCATGAGCCGGTTGGTGATCTGCGTCCGGTTCATGATCTCGCCCGCCAGGATGAAGAACGGCATGGCCAGGATGGGGAAGGAGTTCAGGCCGGCGAACATGGTCTGCGGGATGACGGAGAGGAAGTCCAGCTTGTCCAGGAGCACGAAGCCGATGAGGGCGGTGACCCCCATGGCGAAGCTGATCGGCATGCCGATCAGCATGAACAGGATCAGGACGAGGAGGAGCCAGCCGCCCATGTCGCGACCCCGACTCAGCGGCCCGCCGGGCCGGCGGCCCAGCGGGCCTGCAGCAGGCGGATGACGAGCAGGGCGATGGCCAGGACGCCGCCCACGGGGACGCTCAGCATGGGGAGCGTCATGCTGATGCCCAGGCTCCCGCTCTGGCGGACCTGCCCCGAGGTGAAGGCGTAGACGAAGCCATAGCCGGTCGCGATGGCGAGGAAGAGGAGGATCCCGCCGTTCACGCCCCAGCGGCAGGCGGTCCGGGCGCCTTCCGGCAGCCGCGAGACCAGGAACTCCAGCGAGGGGTGCTCGTCGTGACGGAGGCCGACCCCGACCCCGAGGTAGGCCAGCCAGACCATGCAGTAGACGGCCAGCTCGTCGGTCCAGGGCAGCGGGTCCAGGAGGATGTACCGGTAGACCACCTCCAGCCAGACGGCCACCACCATCACGCCGAAGACCGCCACCCCGGCCAGGGTCGCCAGCCGCTCGATCCAGTCGCCGGCGCGCCGGACGGCTCCGCCGGACGGGTTCCCCGCAGGCATGCGCGCTCCTTTCCCGACGGCGCGGGGACCGGCCGCGGCCGGTCCCCGGGTTCCGGGCCCGCGCCGGCTACTTGGCGAGCACCCGCTTCTCGCCGTCCTCCACGGCCGCCAGGATCTTGTCCACCCAGGCCGCCCCGAACTTCTCCTTCAGGGTCTTGATGACCGGCGGCTGGGCCATGGTCTTCATCTCCTTGATGGCGCCGGCCGTCGGCGTGACGAGGGTCATGCCTTTGGTCTTCAAGGTCTCCAGGCCGTTGGCCTCCAGGATGCGGTTCACGCCCCGGGCGGCCACGGCGGCCTGGCGGCCGGAAATGAGCACGGCTTCCTGGAACTCGGGCGAGAGGCCCTGGAAGGCCTTGTCGTTCATGAGCAGGTACATGGCGCCGTAGAGGTGCCCCGTGAGGGAGAGGAACTTCTGCACCTCGTACATGCGGAAGGTGATCATGGCGCTCACCGGGTTGAAGTGCCCGTCGATGACCCCGGTCTGGAGGGAGGTGTAGACCTCGGCGAAGGGCATGGGCGTGGCCGCCGCGCCCAGCGCCTTGATGGTGGCGATGTGGCCCTCGTGCGCCATGGTCCGGATCTTCAGGCCCTTCAGGTCGGCGGCCGAGCGGATGGGGCGCTTGTTGGTGGCGAAGACGTTCGGCCCGCCCACGTCGCTGATGCCGATGGTCCGCAGGCCGGTCTTCTCCAGGATGCGGCCCTTCAGCTCGAGGCCCAGCGGGCCGTCCTGGACCGCCCAGGCGACCGGCAGGCTGCTGTACAGGAACGGGATGCCGAACGCCTGGATCTCGGGGAACCAGCGGCCGATGACGCCCTCGCTGGGGAGGACCGCCTGGATGGCGTTCTTGCGCGTCATCTCGAACATCTCCTCCTGGGAGCCCAGCGTCCCGCCCGGGTACAGCTCCACCTTGATCTTGCCGTCGGTGCGCGCCTCCAGGGCGCTCTTGAAGGCGAAGCCCATGGCGTGCTCGTAGTTGATGTTCACGTCCGCCGGCCCGAGGTAGCCGACCTTGAAGACGATCTGGTCGGCCGCGTGCGCCCCGAGGGGAAGCAGCAGGAGGCCGACGGCCGCCATGCCGGCGAGGACCGCGAGACGACACCCCTTCAGCACCTGTCGCATGCTCCACCTCCTGTGCCAGCGGGAAGAGAGGCGCCGGCGGCCGGGGCGGCGCGGGCTCAGCCGCGCCGCAGGACCGCCCCCGGCCGGGCGCCGGTGTGGCTGCCGTCCCGGACGACGGGCACGCCGTTGACCACCACGTGCCGGATGCCGCGGGGCGGCCGGTCCGGCGCGGCGAAGGTGCCCGCGTCCGCCACGGACTCGGGCACGAAGACGGTGACGTCGGCGGCGCAGCCCTCGACGAGCCGCCCGCGGTCCGCCAGCCCCAGCACCTCGGCCGGCAGGCTGGTCATCTTGCGGACCGCCTCCGCCAGGGCCAGGGTCCCGCGCTCCCGGACGTAGCGGCCCAGGACGCGAGGGAAGGTCCCGTAGAGCCGCGGGTGCGCCCGCACCCCGGCGTGCAGCCCGTCCGAGCCGATGGCCACGTAGGGCCGCCGCATGGCGGCCTCCACGTTCTCCTCGGACTGCTGGAAGACCACGATGGAGGCCTGGCCGCGGAGCCGGAGAATCAGCGCGAAGAGCGCCTCGGCGGGGTCGGTCCCCGCGGCCCCGGCGATGTCGGCCAGGGTGCGGCCCTCGAACGCCTCCCCGCCGGCCGCCGCCCAGCTCACCAGGATGTTGTCCCAGCCGTTCGCGCGCACCAGGCAGTCCCAGCCGGGAATGCCCGCGTCGAAGTCCCGGCGGAGGCGGTCGCGCAGCGCCGGCTCGCGCAGGCGCGCCAGCATGGCCTCCACGCCGCCGTCCAGCGCCCACTGCGGCAGGAGCACGGTGATGGTCGTGCTGCCCGCGACGTAGGGGTACTGGTCGCAGGTCACGGGCAGGCCCTCGGCGCGCGCCGCCTCGATGGCGCGGAGCGCCGGCAGCAGCTGGGGCCAGTTCGCCCGGCCCGAGGCCTTGAGGTGCGAGAGGTGGAGCCGCACGCCGGTGCGCCGGGCCAGCGCCAGGTTCTCGCCCACGGCGGCGGCCATGCGGTCCGACTCGTTGCGCATGTGGACGGCCAGGTACCCGCCCGAGCGGGCCACCACCCGGCAGAGCGCCTCGATCTCGTCGTCCTCCGCGTAGCAGGCGGGCGCGTAGATCAGGCCGATGGAGAGGCCGCCGCAGCCGGCGGCCAGCGCCTCCTCCAGGTCGGCCGCCATCCGGGCCATCTCGCCCGGCCCGGCGGCCCGGCGGGCGAAGCCCATGGCCCGGATGCGCAGGGCCCCGTGCCCCACGAGCGGCGCCACGTTCACGGACGGCCGCCGCGCCCGCAGCAGGTGCAGGTACTCGCCCGCGGTGCGCCAGGTCCAGTCCGCCCCCGCGTCCCCCAGCGTGGGCCCGAGGTAGGCCTGCAGCAGGCCGGCCGTGTCGGGATGGCTGGGGGCGGGGCTGAAGCCGCAGTTGCCGATGACCTCGGTGGTGACGCCCTGCAGGACCTTGGGGCGATGCTCGGGATCGCGGAGGAGGGCCAGGTCGGCGTGGCTGTGCACGTCGATGAAGCCCGGGCTCACCGCGGCGCCGGCGGCATCCAGGACGGGCACGCCGGGACAGGCGCCCAGCCCGCCCAGGGCGGCGATGCGCCCGCGCCGGATGCCGACGTCGGCCGCCCGCGGCACGCCGCCCAGGCCGTCGTAGAGCGTCCCACCCCGGATGATCAGGTCGAACATCGCGCCTCCGCGCCTCACACGCCGTGGGCGCGCACGCCGTCGAGATCCAGCGTGATGCCCAGGCCGGGCCGGTCCGGGATGGCGACGTAGCCGTCCCGCATGGGGAACTGCTCGCGGGTGGTCCGGCAGCGGAAGGGGTGGGGCGACTGGTCCAGCTCGAAGAACGGCTCGGCCGGGAAGCGGCGCTCGGGGAAGTGCGGCAGCGCGGCGAAGAGCTGCAGGGCCGCGGCCAGGCCGACGTTCGTGCCCCACACGTGGGGCATGACCGGCAGGTTCGCGGCGCTGGCCATGGCGAGGATCTTCTGCAGCTCGCTGAAGCCGCCGGCCGCGCCCAGGTCGGGCTGCAGGATGTCCACCGCCCGGCGGTTGATCAGCTCGCGGAAGCCGTAGCGCGTGTACTCGCACTCGCCGCCGGCGATCGGGATGCCGGCGCTCCGGCGCAGCTCCACGTAGCCGTCCAGGTCCTCGGGCGGGACCGGCTCCTCGAACCAGTAGATGCGCTCCGGCCCGATGGCCCGCGCCAGCCGCAGGGCCTCGGGCGCGCTGTAGGCGTGGTTCGCATCGATCATCAGGGCGAGATCGTCCCCGATGGCCCGCCGGATGGCGCGGACCAGCGCCGTGTCCCGCTCCACGCCGTAGCCCACCTTGAGCTTCATCCCCGGGAAGCCCGCCGCCTTGTAGCCCAGCGCCTCCGCCACCAGCGCCTGCTCGACGTCCGGCACCTGCTGCGGCTCGTACAGGCCGGTGGCGTAGACCCGCGCCCGCCGCCGGTAGGCCCCGCCGAGGAGCGTGTACACGGGCAGGCCCAGCGCCTTCCCCTTGAGATCCCAGAGCGCGATGTCGAGGGCGCTGATGGCGGCGATGGGGAGGCCCTTCTGCCCGCCGTCCCGGGAGAGGTCGTACATCCGGTCCCAGAGGACGGACGTCTCCAGCGGATCCTGCCCGAGGAGCAGCGGGCCGAACAGCTCGCCGATGACCTGCGCCACCAGCCTGGCCGGGCCGATGTAGAGGGCCTCGCCCACGCCCTGCAGCCCCGTGTCCGTCTCGATGACGCAGATGGCGCTCTCCCGCCGGTCGGTCACGCGGAGCGACCAGCCGAAGCCGCCGTCCTTGAGCAGGCCCCGCAGCGCGTAGGCCTGGACCCCCGTGATCTTCATCCTCGTCCCCCCTGGGCGGCGGCGCGCGGCCGCCGGGCGGGCGGCGCGGCGGCCGGCGCCCGGCGCTCCAGGTAGCGCAGCACCGCCCGCTTGGTCTTGGTGAGGTGCCGGCGCATGGCCTCCGCCGCGCCGTCGGCATCCCGGCGGAGCAGCGCCCGCAGGACCTGCTTGTGCTCCTCGAACGACTGCCGGTACCGCCGGATGACGGGCCCGGAGATGACGCCGACCCAGTGCACGTGCCGGTGGATGGTGCGGAGCGCCTCCTGCAGCAGCTCGTTGTCGGCGTGGCGGAGGACCAGGTCGTGGAGGGCCCAGTCCACCGCCTCCAGCGCGGCCTCGTCGCCGGATTGCGCCAGGGCGGCCTCCGCCTCGCGCAGGCGCCGGTCCAGGGCCTGCACCTCGGCGGCCGGCGCGCAGCCGGCGGCGTTCCGGGCGGCGAGCATCTCCAGGGCAATCCGCATGTCCAGGACATCCCGGGCCCGCTTGGCGTCCAGCTGCGAGACGGTGACGGCCTCGCGCGGCCGCACGTGGACGAACCCGGCGCGCCGGAGTTCCTGCAGCGCGTCCCGGATGGGCGTGATGCTCACGCCGAACGCGGCCCGCAGCTCCGCCGGGAGCAGCCGCTCGCCCGGCCGGTACGTGCCGTCCAGGATCCGGCCGAGAATGATGTCGTGGAGCTGCGCGCCGATGCCCCGCGTGACCAGGGAGCGGTCCTCGGCCATCGGTCCTCCCTTCGGCAGGCTCCCGAGCGCGCGCCGTCTGCGCGCGCCGCGCCGGGGTTCAGCTTATCGGTGATGCATCACATATCAGCGGGGCGGGAAGCCCGTCAAGCGCAAAGCGCCGACCGGGCCGGCATGGCTGGAAGACACGGCGGGCCGTGCGTGGTGGCGGGGCGCCGGTGGGCCCCGACCACGGCCGGTGGGGGTGGTCTAGAGATCGCCCGGCGCCTGCATTTCCGTGATGTAGTAGCGAAGGCCCGAGCCGCGCACCGGCCCGGTCAGGTGGCCTTTGGCCCAGGCGTCGCCCCGGTCCGAGGTGTCGAAAGGCCCGACGACGAAGAGAATATCGCCATTCTGTGACTGGCCGACCACCACCCAGCCATTCCACTGCGCGTCCTGGGCCACAGCCGCCTCCCGAGTGCGGGGCGCCGCCCCTCACTCCTGCGACACCGCCAAGAGCAGCCTCCAGCACCCGTGGTGCAGGTGAAAGGTGCGGCCGTCCCAGCCGGTGGAGCAGGGGGCGCCGGCTTCGGCCTGGAGCGCCTCCCCGCAGCCGTCGCACGCCCGCGCGCGGGGGAGGGGATCGAAGGGCCGCGTCTGCCCACGCTCGAGCACGTCGTCGCTGTCCAGCCGCACCAGTCGGTTGTCCTGAAGCCGCTCGCGAATCCGTCGCTCTCGCGCCTCGCACGCGCGGCATCTCCCTCGATCCAGCCCTCGCTGGGTCCTCCCGCAATAGTCACACGGCTCGATCATGTCGTACTCAGGGCTTGTTTCCGGGAAGCCCAAGGTGCGGTCGAGGGTGGGCGCTGCGAGGCGGGTCGTGCCAGCACGCCGGGCTCGGGCTTCAAGGACACGTCGCCGGGGGCGGTGGGGAGGTTTCGGGCAACGGGACGCGGCGGCGACCGGCGGCTCACGGGCCGGCACCGGCCAAGGGCCGGCGGTCGCAGAACGCCTGGGCGGCAGCCTGCGCGTGCACGCGGATCCCCCAGGGCCCGCCCAGGACCGGCCGATCGCCCCCGGCCGCCTTCTCCGCCACGCGCACGGTCGCCCACCAGACGCCGTCGTCGAGGAGCGTCGTGATGGTGTAGCCGCGATACTCGTAACTCTTCCGCGCTAGATCCACGGCCATCGGCTCGCCTCCGTCCGGGCCGCCGGCGCCGGGCCTGCCATCAGCCATCAGCTCCGCCGCGTGTTCGCCGCGCGCGGGCCCTTGGGGCCCTGCTCGATGTCGAACTCGACGGCCTGCCCCTCCTGGAGGGCGTCGAAGTTCCCGCCTTGGCAGCTGGACCGGTGGAAGAACAGCTCGGCGCCGTCCGCGGTTTGGATGAAGCCGAACCCGCGCTCCTTGACCAGCTTCTTGATCGTGCCCGTGGCCATCGCTCGGTCCCTCCGCAGCAGTCTGCCCGGAAGTCGGGTTGTGTGCGCCTGCCAAACAAGATGGAGTCCGCTTGGCCGACAGAGGGCTTCGAGGGCCCGAGCCCCCGTTCCCCAGCGCTCGACGCGCCGCGCATCGGACACGCGCGGCCGGCGGGGCAGCATCCGAAATGTCGGGCGGACTCCGATATCTCGGACATCCAGGGCGGTCGCTTCGCCTTGGTCTGCTGCCGGGCAGCCCAGCGGTCACTGCCGCCGGCTCTTCTCCTCCTCCAGCGTCCGGCGTCCTCGCTCCGCCCGGCGGTACTCGCCCGTCATGGTGATCACGGACTGCTGGAGCGACAGGACCTTGAAGTACCACACAGCGCCGCCGCCGGCGACGATGCCCACCAGTAGTCCCACCCAGAAGCCGCTGTCCATGAGGGGATCCTCCGCACCGCGTGCCGCCACGGCGTTTCCGCCCCGGCGGGAGAATGGCCGCGGGGAGAAGACCGCGCTTTGGGCGCTCCTCCCCGCGCGGGCTGCCGCCGTCCCTACTTGCCCACCAGCGTCAGGAGCCGGGCGCACTCCGCGGCCACGTCGCGGTCGGGCTTGTCCTCGCCGGGCGGATGGGTCCGAAATATCGGAGCGGCCGGGCCGCTCCCCTCGCCGGCCCCGGCCGAATGCGCGCCCCTCTATCAGTACATGTCCCCCATGCCGCCATCGCCGGCAGGCATGGACGTCCCCTTCTCCTTCTCCGGAATCTCGGCCAGGACGCACTCGGTGGTCACCAGCAGCCCGGCGACGCTGCCCGCGTTCTCCAGCGCGACCCGCGTGACCTTGGTCGGGTCGATGATCCCGGCCACCAGGAGGTCCTCGTAGGCCTCGGTCTCGGCGTTGAAGCCGAAGGCGCCCTGCCCCTCGCGGACCTTCTGGACCACGATGGCGCCTTCGGCGCCCGCGTTCTCGGCGATCTGGCCTCCAGGGCGCGGCGGACGATGTCCACGCCGATCTTCTCGTCGCCGGAGGCCTTGACCTTGGCGAGCGACGCCATGGCGCGGAGCAGGACCACCCCGCCGCCCGGCACGATGCCCTCCTCGACAGCCGCGCGGGTGGCGTTCAGGGCGTCCTCCACGTGGGCCTTGACGTCCATCGGGGTCCGCACGCCGTGTTCGTTGAGCTTGCCCGGGCCGACGGCGATGACCTCGCCCTCCTGCGGCTTCTCCTTCGCGGTGTCCGGGATGATGATGCCGCCCTTCTTGGTTTCCTGCTCGTCGAGGCGCTTCACGACCAGACGGTCCTGTAGTGGTCGGATCTTCTTCATGAGGTGCTCCTTTCGTGCGGGGAGGGAAACCACGCGTCCGCCGGCCCGGCGGGTCGATCGGCGCACCCCGCGGGTCGCGCCGAGCGCGGCACGACACGATCCGCGGAGTGCGAGTGCGAAGCGAGCGCTAGGCGGGCACGGCCCAGAACGTGTGCTGGGCGAAGATCAGGGCCGCCGCCCCGTTGGCCACGTCGTGTTTGCCCATTCGATCGAAGAGTTGCACCTGTGTCTGGGAGAC
>JBHGAX010000097.1:0-12067 GCA_041946635.1 Methylomirabilales bacterium (SeqCode) | reverse complement strand
CCCCCCCGCGGTGGGAGGCGCGCGACTGGCACTTCCGCAGGATCGGAAGAAGCTGCGCCGGATCGAGCGCCCGGCGCGTGTGGCCCTCCCGCCCCACCGCGCTCGCCACGCACGGACCTCGTTCCCCCGGCTCGTCCGCCGCCGAGCTCAGGACGCGGCCGGCTCCCAGGATCGCAGCTTGCGCCAGAGGGTGCTGGGGCTGATGCCCAGCGTCCGTGCGGCCTGCTGCCGGTTTCCCCGGCACCGCTCCAGCACGGCCTGGATGTGGGCCCGCTCCACTTCGGCCAGCGTGGCCCCGCCCGCTCGCCCCCGGCGCCGGCGCTGCTCCAGCACCGCCGCGGGGAGCTGCGCGGGACCGACCCGCCCGTCCTCGGCCAGGATCGCCGCGCGCTCCAGCACGTTCTCCAGCTCCCGCACGTTGCCGGGCCAGTCGTAGGCCTGCAGCGCATCCAGGCACCGCGAGTCGAGCACGAAGCGCGGCAGCTTCAGGCGCTCGCGCAGGGCGGCGCCGAAGTGCCGGGCCAGCGGCACGATGTCCTCGCGCCGCTCGCGGAGCGGCGGGACCCGGATCTCCACCACCCGCAGGCGGTAGAGCAGGTCTTCCCGAAAGCGGTCCGCCGCCACTTCGGTGTCCAGGTCGCGGTTCGTGGCCGCGATCACCCGGGCGTCGGTGGGCCGGGGCCGGTTCTCCCCCACGCGGCGGACCTCCTTCGCCTGGAGGACCCGCAGCAGCTTCGCCTGCACCGCCGGCGAGACGTCGCCGATCTCGTCGAGGAAGATCGTCCCTGCCTGCGCTTCCTCGAACAGGCCCGCCCGGTCGCGCACGGCACCCGTGAAGGCGCCCGCCTTGTGGCCGAACAGCTCGCTCTCCAGCAGGCTCTCCGGCAGCGCGCTGCAGTTCACCGCCACGAAGGGCCCGCGCGCCCGCGGCGAGGTGCGGTGGATGTAGCGCGCGACCACCTCCTTGCCGACGCCGCTCTCCCCGGTCATGAGCACCGGCGTGTCGAAGCGCGCCACCCGCGCGGCCAGGTCCAGCACGTCGCGGAAGGCCTTGCTGCGCGTGGGCGCGAGCCCCGGGTCGGCCGCCGCCTCGAGCGCCGCCAGGCGGCGCCGGTTGGCCGCCAGCTCCTGCACGCGCCGCTTCAGCTCGGCCGACAGGCGCTCCACCTTCTCGCGCATGTCGTCCGCCCGGAAGTAGTCCGCGATGGCGGCGGCCCGCTCTCCCCAGGAGGCGGCGTCCATGCCCACCACGGCGCAGGCGCCGTCGCCCCGCGCCCGGCAGGCCGTCTCCATGAAGTAGACCGGCCGGCCGAGCGCCAGGGAGTAGTAGCCCGAGGCGTAGCCCGTCAGGATCCAGCAGGCCGGCTCCCGGGACGGGCCGAGCTCCGCCAGGTGCTCCTCGGCCTCGGCGGACAGCTCCCAGACCGCCTCCACGCGCAGGGGGCCGTCCACCGCCAGGCTCAGGCTCTTCACGCTGGCCCGGGCCAGGCCGCCGATGGTCTGCAGGCGGAAGGCGGCGCGCAGCAGCTCCTCGGTGCTGTCCCAGCGGAAGGCGCGCAGCATCCCGGCCGCGGCCGCCTGGCCCCAGAAGGTGCCGTAGCGCGTGAGGATGCGCCGGGCCGGCTCGGCCCCCGCCGTCTCGACCAGGTCCCGGCGAAACTGCGCCATGGCGCGGATGTCGTGCAGGACGAGGCGGCGCCCCTGGAGGCTCAGCACCCCGTCGGTCCAGGTGAGCAGCTCTTCCGGCCGCAGGTCCTCGGCGCGCATGGCGTTGCATTATGAAACGGTTCCTCTGCAAATTGCAATAGCGGGATCCGGGGGGCGACGGCAACCCCGCGCCGCGACTGCGCGGGCGGACGGCACCGGGATTGCTGCAGACGGGGAGGCGGTGCGGCCCCTCGACTCCGCCACGCTGCGCTCGGGGCGAAGGACGGGGCTTCTGACCGGCGCCGTTGTGGCGACGGGTCGGTGCACCTCACGCGGCAGCGCCCGGGTGCGCGCGCAGGAGGCGCCGTGTTCGAGCGACGGGTGAGCCTCATCGTCGGCGCGTTCGGCAGCGGCAAGACCGAGGTGGCCGTCAACGCGGCCCTCGCCATCTCCCGGCGGGGGGAAGCCGTCACCCTGGTGGACCTGGATGTGGTGAAGCCGTACTTCCGGTCGCGCTCGCTCCATCGAGAGCTGGCGCGGCACGGCATCCCGGTGACGGCGCCGCCGGGGGAGCACCCGTTCCCCGAGGTGCCCATCGCGCTCGCCCAGGTGGCCGGCCTGCTGCTTCCCGGCCGGCCGAAGGTCATCGTGGACGTGGGGGGCGACCCGGTGGGGAGCCTCGCCATCGGCGCGCTCTCAGCCGAATTGCCGTCCGTCGAGGTGGAGCATCTCCTGGTTCTCAACTTCGCGCGCCCGCAGACCGGGACTGTGGAGCAGGCCGTCGCCATGGCGCGCGCCATCCAGGGCGCGGCGCGCCTGCCCCTCACGGGCCTGGTGGCCAACACGAACCTGCTCGGCGAGACCACGCCCGAGCTGGTGCTGGATGGTCTGCGGTGTGCTGCCCGGACCGGCGCGGTGCTCGGCCTGCCGCTGGCCCTCGCCGCGGTCGAGGAGCGGCTGCTCGGCGCGCTCCCGCCCGGGTGGGCCCCCTGCCCGGTCCTGCCCATGCGGCGGATGGTCTTTCCCCCGTTCGAGACGCCGGCGAGCCTGCCGGGCGGCGCCGGGCGGGCGGGCGCCCTCGCCGCAGCCCGGCCCCTCGGCCAGCCGCCCGCGCGGCCCGGGGGCTGAGGTGGCCCAGATCCTCATCGACCAGGAGCGCTGCAAGGGCTGCGGTCAGTGTGTCCAGGCCTGCCCGCAGGGTGCGCTGGCCATCGGCGGCCGGCGGAACGGCCACGGCTACGCGGCGGCGGAGGTCGTCCGCCCGCGCCACTGCCTGGGCTGCTGCCTCTGCGGCATCGCCTGCCCGGACACGGCCATCCGGGTGCGCGTCCAGGGCACCCGTTACCGCTACTTCGCGTACTAGCTGCTGAGGGGCCATGGCACGCGAGCTGCGCAAGGGCTGCGAGGCGATCGGCGAGGCGGCGGTGCGGGCCGGCTGCCGGCTGTTCTTCGGCTACCCCATCACGCCCCAGACCGAGATCCTGGAGTACCTGTCGCGGCGCCTGCCCGAAGTCGGGGGAACCTTCCTCCAGGCCGAGAGCGAGGTGGCGGCCGTGAACATGCTCTACGGGGCGGCCGGCGCGGGCGAGCGCGTCATGACCGCGTCCTCCTCCCCGGGCATCTCGCTCATGATGGAGGGCGTGTCCTACCTGGCGGGGGCGGAGCTCCCCGCCGTCATCGTGAACGTCATGCGGGCGGGCCCGGGGCTGGGCGGCATCCTGCCCGGGCAGTGCGACTACCTGCAGGCCACCAAGGGGGGCGGCCACGGCGACTACCGCTGCCCGGTCCTGGCCCCCTGGTCGGTGCCCGAGGCGGCCGACCTGGTCCGGGATGCGTTCGACCTGGCCGACTACTACCGGAACCCCGCGCTGGTCCTGTGCGACGGCGTGATCGGGCAGATGGAGGAGCCCGTGGACCTGGCCGGCGACCGCCCGCCCTGCAAGCCGCTCGCGCCCAAGACGTGGGCCACGACCGGCTGGCGCGGCGACCGCCCGCGGGCGGTCATCAACTCGCTGATCCTGGACCCGGAGAAGCTGGAGCAGCACAACCTGGCGCTCCAGGCCAAGGTCGCCGCCATGGTCCGCGACGAGGTGCGCTGCGCGGCGCTGCGGGCCGACGCGCCGCACGAGGTCCTGCTCGTGGCCTACGGCATCGCGGCGCGGGTCTGCGCCACCGCCCTGGACGGCCTGGCGGCGCGGGGCATCGCCGCGGCCCTCTGCCGCCCGGTCTCGCTGTTCCCGTTCCCCTACGCCGAGGTGCGGCGCGCGGCGGCGGGGGCGCGGGTCGTCCTGGTGGTGGAGCTGTCGGGCGGCCAGATGATCGAGGACGTGCGCCTGGCCCTGGAGGGCCGCTGGCCCATCCACTTCTACGGCCGCCAGGGCGGCATGCTCGCCGTCCCGGAGGACGTGGCGCAGGCCGCGGAGGCCGCCCTGCGCGACCCCGCCGGCCCGGGGGACCGCCGCCATGCCTGAGACGCTGCTCTTCGACCGCCCGCAGGCGCTCCTCCCCGTCCCCACCCACTACTGCCCGGGCTGCGGCCACGGCGTCATCCACCGCCTGGTGGCCGAGCTGCTGGACGAGCTCGGCCTCCGCGAGCGCACGGTGGGCATCGCGCCCGTCGGCTGCGCGGTGCTGGCCTTCAACTACTTCGCCACCGACTTCCAGGAGGCGGCCCACGGGCGCGCCCCGGCGGTGGCCACGGGGGTGAAGCGCGCGCGGCCCGACCTGTTCGTCCTGGCCTACCAGGGCGACGGCGACCTGGCCTCCATCGGGATGGGCGAGATCGTCCACTGCGCGAACCGCGGCGAGAAGGTGAGCGTGGTCTTCGTGAACAACGCCACGTACGGGATGACGGGCGGGCAGATGGCGCCGACCACGCTGCCGGGGCAGGTGACCACCACGACGGCCCAGGGGCGGGACGTGGCCGGCTCGGGCTACCCGATCCGGATCCCGGAGCTGCTGGCCACGCTGCAGACGCCGGCCTTCATCGCGCGGGGGGCGGTCCACACGCCCCGCCACGCCATCCAGGCCAAGGCGCTCCTGCGGCGGGCCTTCGCCTGCCAGGTGGAGGGCCGCTGCTTCTCGCTGGTGGAGCTCCTGGCGATCTGCCCCACGAACTGGGGCCTGCCGCCCGCGGAGGCCACGGCCTGGCTGCAGGCGCACATGATTCCCCACTACCCCCTGGGCGTCTTCCGGACGCCGGAGGGGCCCGACCGGGCCCCGCTGCCCTTCGCGCCCGGGGGACGGGAGGAGGCGTGATGGCCGCCGCGGCCTGCGGGGATGCCGCGGCGCTCCAGGCGATCCTGGACCGCTACCCGGCGCGCGAGCCCTCGCTCATCCCGATCCTGCAGGACATCCAGCGCGCCTACGGCTACCTGCCCTGCGAGGGCCTGCGCCACGTGGCGGAGGCCCTGCACGTCCCGCTGGCCCGCGTCTTCTCCGCGGCCACCTTCTACCGGGCCTTCGCGCTGACGCCGCAGGGCAAGACGGTGGTGAAGGTCTGCACCGGCACCGCCTGCCACCTGCGCGGGGCCGGCCGGCTCCTGGACGACCTCGGCCGGCGGCTGCACGTCGCGCCCGGCGAGACGACCGCCGACCTGGGACTCACGCTGCAGACGGTCAACTGCGTGGGCGCTTGCGCCATGGCCCCCGTGGTGATCGTGGGCGCACGCTACCTCGGCCATGCGGCCCCGGGCCGCCTGGCCAGGCTGCTCGACGGGGCGGGCGCCCGATGAGGCTCGCGTCCGCCGACGCCTTCGACGCCTTCGCGGCGGCGGCCCGGCAGCGGCGCGCGGACCGGCGCGAGGTGCGGGTCTGCTGCGGCACCGGCTGCCTGGCGAACGGCGCGGGCGAGGTGGCCGAGGCGTTCCGGGCGGAGCTGGACCGCCGGGGCCTGCGCGCGTCGCTCCGGACCGTGGTCAAGCGCACCGGCTGCCACGGCTTCTGCGACCGGGGCCCGCTGGTCCAGATCGAGCCGGACGGCGTGCTCTACGCCCGGGTGAAGCCGGCAGACGCGGCCGAGATCTGCGGGACGACCCTGGAGCGTGGCGAGACCGTCACCCGGCTCCTCTACACCGACCCCGTGGAGGCGCGGCCCGTCCCCCGCGCCCGCGAGATTCCCTTCTACGCGCGGCAGTCCCGCGTGGCGCTGCGCAACATCGGCCGCATCGACCCCACCGACCTGGAAGACGCCGTGGCCCACGGCGCCTACGCCGGCACGCTGCGCGCGCTCTTCGCCCTGACGCCGGGCGAGATCCTGGCGGAGGTGGAGCGCGCGGGCCTGCGCGGGCGGGGCGGGGCCGGGTTCCCCACGGCCCGCAAGTGGCGCGCCTGCCGCCAGGCGGACGGGGTCCCCAGGTTCATCGTCTGCAACGGCGACGAGGGGGACCCGGGCGCCTTCAAGGACCGCTCCCTGCTGGAGGGCGATCCGCACGCCGTGCTGGAGGGCATGACCATCGGCGCCGTGGCGGTCGGGGCGCACGAGGGGTTCGTGTACGTCCGGGACGAGTACCCGCTCGCGGTCGCGAACCTCACCGCCGCGGCGGCGGCGGCCCGCCAGGCTGGGCTGCTGGGCGACGACATCCTGGGGAGCGGCTTCGCCTTCGACGTCCAGATCGTCCGCGGCGGCGGCGCCTTCGTCTGCGGCGAGTCCTCGGCGCTCCTCCGCTCCCTGGAGGGCCGGGTGGGGGAGCCGCGGGCCAAGTACGTCCACGCCACGGCCCGCGGCCTGTTCGACCGCCCGACCGTGCTGAACAACGTGGAGACCTGGGTGCAGGCGGCCCGCATCCTCACGGACGGGGCGGACGCCTTCGCCGCGCGGGGCACGGCCCGCTCCCGCGGCACCAAGGCCTTCTCGCTGGTGGGGAAGGTGAAGAACACGGGGCTGGTCGAGCTGCCCATGGGGACGACGCTGCGGGAGATCATCTTCGGGATCGGCGGGGGCGTCCAGCGGGACCGGCCCTTCAAGGCGGTGCAGACGGGCGGGCCCTCGGGCGGCTGCCTGCCCGCGGCGCTCCTGGACCTGCCCGTGGACTACGAGCGGCTGGCCGAGGCGGGGTCCATGATGGGCTCCGGCGGCATGATCGTGATGGACGACCGGACCTGCATGGTGGAGGTCGCGCGCTACTTCGTGGGGTTCCTCGGGGAGGAGTCCTGCGGCAAGTGCGTGCCCTGCCGGGAAGGCCTCAGGCAGCTCCGGGGCCTCTTCGACGGCCTGGTGGCCGGGCGGGGGGCGCCGGGCGACCTGGAGCGCATCGAGCGCCTGGCGCGCACCATGCAGCTCGCCAGCCTCTGCGAGCTGGGCAAGTCCGCCGCCAACCCGGTGCTCTCCACGCTCCGCTACTTCCCGGAGGAGTACCGCGCCCACCTGGAGGACCGCGCCTGCCCGGCGGGGATCTGCGCGGCGCTCACCGCCTACCGCATCGCCGCCGGCCGGTGCCGGGGCTGCGGCGCGTGCCGTCGCGCCTGCCCGGCGGGCGCGGTGGCCGGGGAGCCGAAGCAGGTGCACCGCATCGACGCGGGCGCCTGCGTGGGCTGCGGCGCCTGCCACGACGCCTGCCCGGCGGGCGCGGTGGAGTTCTTCCCCAGGGCCGAGAGGCGGGTGGCATGACGCCGGCGTGGGTGGACGTCAGCCTCGACGGCCGGCGGGTGCGGGCCTCCGCCGGGGCGCCGCTGCTCGCGGTTGCGCGGGAGGCGGGGGTCGCGATCCCCAGCCTCTGCCACCACGAGGCGGTGGAGCCGGCCGGCGCCTGCCGGCTGTGCCTGGTGGACGTGGCCCGGCCCGGGCGCGACGGCGATCTCCGGATGGTCGCCTCGTGCATGTATCCCGCGGAGGACGGGCTGCGCGTGTTCACGGACACGGACCGGGTCCGGGCCGTGCGCCGCGACGTCCTGGACCTCTTGCTGGCCCGCTGTCCCGAGAGCCGTCCGGTCCAGCGCCTGGCCCGGGCGTACGGGCTGACCGAGAGCAGCTACGCGGGGACGGCCGACCCCACGGACTGCGTCCTCTGCGGCCTGTGCGTGCGCGTGTGCCAGCGCCTGGGCTTCTCGGCCATCGCCATGGTCGGCCGCGGCATCGGCCGCGAGGTGGCGCCGCCCTTCCGCGAGGCGCCGCCCGACTGCGTGGGCTGCCTGGCCTGTGCCGCCGCCTGCCCGGCGGGCCGCATCCCGCACGCGGCCGCCAACGGAAGCCGAACCGTCTGGGGCAGGAGCTTTCCGCTGCTCGCCTGCCCGTCCTGCGGGCGGCCGCACATCACGGTGGCGCAGGCGGCCGCCTGGGCCGCCCGGACCGGCCAGCCGCCGGAGGAGTTCGCGGCGTGCGACGCCTGCAAGCGGGCCGCGGCGGCGGCGGCGATGGCGCGACTCGGGGGCGGCGGCCCATCGACGCCGGCCTGACAGGCCCCTCGGCTCCCCTGCGCCGCGCGCGGCGCGAAGGGAGTCGGCGCGCCGGGCGCCTTCGCGCGAGACGAACAGGGGGTGGGCGTGGAGCGGATCTTTTCCGTCACCGTCGCGCGGTGCGTGGCGTGCGGGAAGTGCGAGCTGGCCTGCGCCTTCACCCACGGCCGCGACGGCCTGCCCGGCGCCTCGCGCATCTCGGTGATCCGCTCGGGCCCGGATCGCGGGACGCCGGTCACCTGCCTGCAGTGTCACGACGCGGCCTGCGTGGCGGCCTGCCCCGCGGACGCCCTCGTGCGGGAACCCGCCACGGGCGCCATCCGGACGCGCGAGGCTCGCTGCCTGCGCTGCGGGATGTGCGTGGCGGCGTGCCCCTTCGGGAACATGCGCTGGGAGGCCGCGGGCGGGCGGGCGATCAAGTGCGATCTGTGCGGCGGCGAGCCGCGCTGCGTCCCGTTCTGCCCGACGCGCGCGCTGGAGTACCTCCCCGCGTAGCCGCGCTGACGAGACGCGTACCCGCAGCCCGCTCAGAGCATCTTCTTCCGGACTTCCTCCAGGACCAGCTTGGCGACGCCCTTCAGCGTCTCGAAGACCCCCTCGCCCTTGATCGCACACGAGGGAAAGGCGGGCACGTGGTGGGGATTCAGCGCGGCGTCCAGGTCGGGCACGGGAACGACGTTCGGCAGGTCGCGCTTGTTGTACTGGATGGCGAGGGGCATGGCCGAGAGCGTCTGGCCCTGCTCGGCCAGCATGGCCTCCAGGCTCTCCAGGCTCTCCAGGTTTGCTTCGAGGCGCTCGATCTGGGAGTCGGCCACGAACACCAGGCCGTCGGCGTTCCGAAGGATCAGCTTCCGGCTCTGGTTGTAGAAGGCCTGCCCCGGCACCGTGAACAGGTGGAAGCGCGTCTTGAAGCCCCGGACGTTGCCGAGCTCCACGGGCAGGAAATCGAAGAAGAGGGTGCGGTCCCGGCCGGCGGTGAGGGAGATCAGCTTCCCCCGCGTGGCCGGATCCACCCTGGCGTGGACGTGCTGCAGGTTCGTCGTCTTTCCAGACAGGCCGGGCCCGCAGTAGACGACCTTGCAGTTGACCTCGCGGGAGCCATAGTTCACGAAGGACAACGCGTCCTCCGAGATTGCAGAATGGAGACTTCAGATTTCAGGTTGACGAGCCCGGTCCGTACATCCGAAATCTGCAATCTGAACCCTGCAATCAGGATATCTCGCGCCGGCCTTCCAGGGCGCGCGCCAGCGTCGCCTCGTCCGCGTACTCCAGATCGCCCCCCATGGGGAGGCCGCGCGCAATGCGCGTCACCCTCACGGGGTGCGCCTTGAGCAGCCGCAGCAGGTAGAGGGCCGTGGCCTCGCCTTCCACGTTGGGGTTGGTCGCCAGGATCACCTCGCGAATGACGCCGGCCTCCAGCCGCTGCAGCAGCTCCTTGCCGCGGATCTGCTCGGGCCCGCGGCCGTCCAGCGGAGAGAGCGAGCCGCCCAGCACGTGGTAGAGGCCGCGGAACTCGCGGGTCTTCTCGATGGCCAGGAGGTCGTTCACCTCCTCCACCACGCAGAGGAGTGTGGCCTCGCGCCGGGGGTCCCGGCAGATGCCACACAGCTCCTCCTCGCTGATGTTCCCGCACTGGGCGCAGGTCCGGATCTTGTCCTTCAGCCCGAGCACGGCCTCGGCCAGCGCGGCCGCCTCCTCGCGGGGCACCTTCAGGAGGTGAAAGGCCAGGCGCTGAGCCGACTTCGGCCCGATGCCGGGCAGCCGGACCAGCTGCTCGATCAGGGTGGCCAGGGGGCCGGGGGTCAGAGACATCCCGCCTCCCCTACAGCAGCCCGGGCGGCAGGCCCAGGCCGCCCGTCAGCCGACCCATCTCCCGGGTGAGCAGCTCCCGCGCCTTGCCAAGGGCGTCGTTCACCGCCGCGGTGACCAGGTCCTGCAGCATCTCCAGGTCGTCCCCCCGCGCCACCTCGGGATCGATCCGCACGCGGAGCAGTTCGCCCTTGCCGTTGGCCACGGCCGTGACCATGCCGCCGCCCGCCGTGCCCTCCACGGTCTTCGCGGCCGCCTCGGCCTGGATGCGCTCCATCTCGGCCTTGAGCTTCTGCGCCTGTTTCAGCATATCGCCGAAGCCGACCATGGTGACTCCTATGCCTCGTCCTCGGGAAGGACCCTGCCCCCGAGGATGCTGAGCGCCTCGCGCACCAGCGGGTGATCCGCGGGCGACGGGGCCCGCGGCGGCGCTTCGGGTGCGGGCCGCGGCGCGGCGGCGATGAAGCGGTACTCCAGTCGCGCCGGCCGCCCGAGCGTCTGGCTGACGGTGTCGGCCAGCAGCCGCTTCGTCTGCGGGTCTTCCAGCGAGTCGCGCACGAAGGCGTTGCCGTTCGGCACCTCCAGGATGAGGCGATCCCCCTCGGAGCCGACCAGCCGCACCTCGGCCAGCACGGAGGCCACGCGCTTCCGCGTCCGCAGCCGATCCACCGCCGCGCTCCAGGCCGCCCGGGCGTCCCCCGGCGCGGCGGCCGCCGAGGCCGATGGCTCCGCCGCGCGCGGTGGGGCTACCCGCTCGCGCGGCGCCTCGGCGGGCGCGGGCGCGGGGGCCGGGGACGCGCGCTCGCGGCGCGGCGCCGACGGCGGGAACAGGGGCAGCTCCTCGGCCTGGGTGGCGGCCGGGCCGCCCGGCAGCCGCGCCTCCAGCGCGGCCAGCTGCCCCAGGATCGTGTCCAGGCTCTCCAGATGCCGGACCTGGCAGAGCCGGATGAGCGCCAGCTCCAGGACGAAGCGCGGCTGCGCGGCGCGGCGCATCTCCTGCTCGGCTTGCTGCAGCTGGCGGAGCATGGCCTCGATCTCGGGCAGGCCCAGGCGCCGCGCCTGCCCGCGCGCGGTCTCCAGCGTGAGCCGCGTGCCCTCCAGGAGCGTCCCGGGCTCGGGACAGCAGGCGAGGATCATGAGGTCCCGGAAGTAGCCGGTGAGCCCCAGGACGAACTGCCGCAGGTCCTGCCCCTGGTTCACCAGCCGATCCACCAGCGCCAGCGCTTCCGCCGGCCGCCGCGCCAGCACGGCCTCCACCGCCTCGGCCAGCACCTCGCCGCGGACGATGCCCAGCAGGTCCGCGACCCCCGCGGCGGTGAGCGTCTTGCCCAGGCAGCCGATGGCCTGGTCCAGGAGGCTCTCCGCGTCGCGCAGGCTCCCGGTCGCGGCCCGGGCCAGCACGTGGAGCGCGGCCTCTTCGGCCGTGGCGCCCTCGGCCTCCACGATGGCGCGCAGGCGCGTCGTGATCTCGGCCAGGCTCAGCAGGCGGAAGTCGTGCCGCTGGCAGCGGCTGTGGATCGTGGCCAGGATCTTGTGCGGCTCGGTGGTGGCCAGGATGAAGACGACCCGCGCCGGGGGCTCCTCCAGCGTCTTCAACAGGGCGTTGAAGGAGCTGGTGGAGAGCATGTGCGTCTCGTCGATGATGTAGACCTTGTGCCGCCCGCGGGTCGGCGCGTACTGCACGGTCTCCAGGAGGTCGCGCGTCTTCTCCACCTGGGTGTTGGAGGCCGCGTCCACCTCGAGGCAGTCCACGGACCGGCCCTCCTGGATCTCGCGGCAGGCGGCGCACTCGCCGCAGGGCGTGGGGGTCGGTCCGCGCTCGCAGTTGAGCGCCTTGGCGAGGATCCGGGCGGTGGTCGTCTTCCCGACCCCGCGCGGACCGGCGAAGAGGAAGGCGTGCGGCACGCGCTGCTGTGCGATGGCGTTCTGGAGCGTCCGCGTGACGTGCTGCTGGCCCACGACCTCGTCGAAGGTCTTGGGCCGGAAGCGCCGCGCGATGACCTGGTACTCCTGGGACATGGCCTCCCCGATGTGTCCGGGCCCGAACGTGCGAGCGCCGGACGGCCAGGCAGCTCCGATCGGGGGACTCGCGGCGCCGGCTGCTCGCTGTTTACCGTTGCTTCCTTCCGGACCTGGCGGGGTTCACAGGGCTACCGCGCGCGAGACCCGATCATCAACACTGCATGAACCGTCCGGCGCCCACCCTATTCTATTTTTT
>JBHGAX010000096.1:0-14020 GCA_041946635.1 Methylomirabilales bacterium (SeqCode) | reverse complement strand
TGCCGGACCGCACGGACCCGGGCCCGGCAACTCAAGCGTCCGGGCCGGCGGGCGTGCCGGGCGAACCCGGCGGGCCGTCCGGCACGCCGGGTGTCCTACTTCCGCCGGATGAACTCCGCCCGCTTCGCCCACTCGCTCTGCGGGAACTGGTCCAGCAGGCGATTCCAGCCGGCCAGGAGCTTGTTGGCGTCCTTGCTGACCTTGTAGTCCACCACCGCGGCGAAGTAGAGCACCTCCGGCTCGCGGTGCTGGTCGCCCCGCGCGATCTCGGCGGCCTCGGCGGCCCGGTTGGCCGCGTCCGGCCAGCGTTGCCGGTGAACGGCCCACATCAGCCGGGCCAGCGCCATCTCTCCCAGGAAGCGCCGGGGATCCAGGTAGCCGAGGGAGCGCCGGTACTCCCGGCCCTCGACGTCCTGCACGATGATGGAGGGGGTCCAGGCCGAGTTGAACCGCTCCATCACCTCCGGCTGCTCCACCACGTTGAACTGCACGGGCACGAAGTGCTCGACCACGTCGCGCTGCACGTCTGCGTTGGGGTACGTCACGGTCCCCATGGTCTTGCAGCCTCCTCACCCGGGGTTGAACAGGTCGACGAGGACCAGCTTGCCCTGGTCCCGCGCATCCCGCTGTGCCACCTCCATGGAGCGGCGCCACTCGAACTGGGTTGCGACTGCCATGTCGCTGCCTCCTTCCGCGCGCGCTGATTCTCTCCCGCCGCCGCACCCAGGAATAGGCCAGGAGCCGGCCGCAGGAGAGCACCCCGGCCCGGAGGGCCAGGGACAGGATTCCGGCTAGCTTGGCTGCGGTGGGCGTGGCCCCGCCGCAGCCCCAGGCGTCCACCCGCCGGGAGACGCCCCGGTGAAAGACAAGCGCGTTCGCCCCCGCGGGCCTCCCCGCGCGCAGCACGACCGCCTCGCCCGGCGCGCCCGCACGACCGAGCGTGCATGGCATCCCCATGCTCCGCGGGCGCCCTTCCGTCCCCGTCACCGTTACCACTGTAGTCCTGTAAGTCCGAGCCCTCAACTCCCGATGGTGAAGATTTCCCCTTAGGCGGCTAGGATGAGCGGGTACCCCCCACCAACGCGCCGGCTGCCGGCGATTCCGACGGAGGGATCATGGACATCTCTCGACGAGCGCTACTCCGGGGAACCATCTACGGGGCGATGGCCGCCTCGGCCGGCGCGCGCTTCGCCGCGGCGCAGGGGACCGCCGCGGGCGGCGCCATCGAGGCGAACGACCGGGTCTTCATCGCCAACGAGGACTCCAACACCATCAGCGTGATCGACCCCCGCGCCAACACGGTGGAGACCACCATCAACCTCACCAGCTTCGACGAGGACCCGCGTCCCCCCTTCCGCTTCGTCACCGCCGGCGCGGTCCCGCCGCACGCGGCCATGATCCACAAGCCGCTGTATCACGGCGCCGTCGACATCCACGGCGTGGTTCCATCCCCCGACGGCCGGTATCTGGCCACGGCCGGGCGCGGCACGAGCAACCTCTACCTGATCGACGTGGCTGCCAAGCGGGTCGTGGGCAATGCGCCCAACCCCCAGGCGGGTCCCACGACCAACACGGAGCGCATCACCAGCGGGATTCTCGTCGGGCGCGAGCCCCACGAGCCGACCTTCACCCGGAACGGCAAGGAGATCTGGGTGGCCGTGCGCGGCGAGGACCGCATCGCCATCGTCCAGACCGACGCGGCGCTGAAGGAGAGCGCCGGCACGCCGTCGGGCGCCCTGCGCGCCTACCTCCCGACGATCAACGGGCCGGCGCAGGTCTGGTTCTCGGCCGACGGGGCCCTGGCCTTCGTCATCAGCCAGAAGGTGCCGCGTCTCGAGGTCCTCCTGGTCAACCCGGACGCGGACGGCTTCTCACGCCCCTCCCGGAAGGTCACGCTGGACATCAGCCAGCAGGACCCGCCCGGCTTCACGCCCTTCCTGAAGACCTCGCCGGACGGGCGAGAGGTCTGGCTGTCGCACAAGCTGGCCGACCGCGTGTCCGCCCTGGAAACCCAGGAGCCGCACCGGCTGCTGGACACGGTGCCCCTCGGGAACCTCGCCCGTCCCAACCACCTGGAGTTCGTGCAGAACAGCGGCGGGAAGGCGATCTACGTCAGCCTGGCGCGAGTGGACGACGGCGGTCCGGGCGGCGTCGCCTCGAGCCAGATCGCCATCATCGACCACAGCGGCCCCGCCGGGAGTCGGAAGGTGGTGGGGACGTTCTTCACGCATGGCCGCGAGGCGCACGGCCTGTGGGCCAATCCTGCGAACACCCTCCTCTACGTGGCCCACGAGCAGGACGAGCTTCCCGGAACTCCCGCCGCCGGCCAGACGGTCTGCAGCGCCTTCGACGTGTCGAACCCCATGGCGCCCAAGTTCGTCGCGCAGATCCCGCTGGGCGCGCTGGCCTTGCCGTCCGGCCAGCTCCGGAACAAGAAGAGCATCAACCTGGTGTACGTCCGGCCGGGCGTGAAGGGACAGACTGGGTGAGCGGGGTCGGGGGCCGGGGCGCGGAGGCGGGCCGAGGTGGAGGATGAAGCCCATGATACGCGGTCTGGCGGCTGGTGCCCTGCTGATGGTGTGGGTGACCGCTTCAGCGGCGGTCGCGCAGCAGGCACCCGATGGGCACGGACAACATGCCGCTCCGCCGCGGACGGCCGGTGCCGCGGCGGGCATGCACGCGGCCATGGCGAAGATGGCCAAGGACATGGACGCCATTCCCCTGACGGGCGACCCGGATCGGGACTTCCTGGCGATGATGATCCCCCATCACGCGGGCGCGGTGGAGATGGCGCGGCTCGTGCTCATCCACGGGCACGACCCGGTTGTTCGCCGGCTGGCGGAAGACGTCATCGCGACACAGCAGGCCGAGATCGTGACCATGAGGAACCGCCTGCAGACGCTCCGCGCGGGCCCTGATCTGAACCCCGGCGGCTTCCCCGCACTGGGCGGTACCCGCGGCCCGGGGAGGGCCTTGAAACCGGGGAATTAGCCGCAGACCGGTTTCGCGACTGCGGCCGAGCGTCCCAGGCCGGGGCTCAAAACGGCCCGGATGCAAGGCGGTGCGCCGCAGGCGGGCCGTTTTCAGCCGCCGGGATTAGAGCCAGCGGAGGGCGAGGAACCCGGCCACCAGCGCCGCGGCGATGGCCGTGGTGATCCAGGTGAGGTACTTCTCGATGAAGGCGCGGATGGGCGCACCGAACTTCCACAGGAGGGCCGCCAGCAGGAAGAAGCGCAAGGAGCGCGAGATGAGGGACGCCGCAGTGAATGCGAGCAACGGGAACTTGAAGACGCCGGCGGCGATGGTGATCAGCTTGTAGGGGATGGGGGTCATGCCCTTGATCACGATGATCCACCACCCGTACCGCGCGAACCCCTCCTGAAAGACCGCAAAGTTCTCCGCCAGCCCGTAGACGTCGATGACCCAGCGCCCCACGGTCTCGAACAGGAAGTAGCCGATGGCGTATCCCACGTAGCCGCCGACCACCGACGACACCGTGCAGGCTGTGGCGATGAGAAAGGCCTGGTCCCGGCGGGCCAGCACCATCGGGATCAGCAACACGTCGGGCGGGATCGGGAAGACGGAGCTCTCCACGAAGGAGATCACCGAGAGCACCCACAGCGCCTGGGGATGCCCCGCGTACGCCATCGTCCGATCGTAGAATCCCCGAAGCATCCTCGCCCCTTCGTCGCGAAGCGCAATTTCACGCCCTGAGCCCGGAGCCGCGGAACTCTACCCCGCGATGCGCGCCCGTCCTAGCGTTTTCTGCGCCCGGGTCGTCAGCGCGGCGGCCGCACCAGCGTCTCGGGGACCAGGCGCCACATCAGCAGCGCACCCAGGATGCCGAGGCCGGCGGTGGCGAGCGAGGCCACGCCCAGGCTGGCGACGCCGGCGATGACGCTGACGACGAGCGGCCCGCCCGCGTTCCCGGCATCCGTGACCAGCCGCCACACCCCGAGGAACTCGCCTCGCCGGCCGGGCGGCGCAAAGTCCGCGCCCAGGGTCATGACGATCCCGGTCCCCAGGCCGTGCCCGAGGCCCATCAGCATGGCCGCCAGCGTGTAGCCGTAGATCTCCCACGTCGCGGGCAGGATCAGGAGGCCGAGGGAAATGGTGAGGAGGCTGGGCACGCTGGCCCACTTCCTGCCCCAGCGGTCCATCACGTAGCCCACCGGATAGAACAGCCCCGCATCCAGCAGGGAGGCGATGCCGAAGACCACGCCGATCTGCGCGACGTCGAGCCCGATGCCGTTGCCCCAGAGCGGCAGGAAGACCACCTGGCCCTGGCGCACGATCTGGAGGGTGGTGATGGCGCCCCCGGCCGTGAGGAACACCTCGCGATGCGTGACGACCGTGGCCAGGAGCCGCCCGGCCACCCCGTGTCCGCCCAGGTGCTCGGCGGTGGAACTCTGGCGGACGACCAGAAACATCATGGCCGCCGCCACCATGCCCATCACCGCCTGCGCGTAGAAGACGGCGTGCAGTCCCCAGTACTTGCCCAGGAAGCCCCCCAGGATGGGGCCCACGAAGAGGCCGGCGCGGTGGACCCCGCCCACCAGCGAGAGCGCCCGTCCCCGCTGCCGGATCGGGGTCACGTCGGTCACGTAGGCCAGGCGCGCCAGCTGCCAGAAGGACCAGCCGCCGCCCATGATCAGCATGAGGACGGCGAGGACGCTGGCGGAGCCGCTCATGGAGGCGCCGATGGCCACGACCCCGACCATGGCCGTCCCGACGATCATGGCCCCCTTGTCCCCGAACCGGGACACCGCCATGCCGCTCGGCACGTCGAAGAGCATGAGCCCGAGGCCCCGCATGCCCACCACCGCGCCGGCGGCCGCGACGGAGGCCCCCAGCTCCAGGGCGAAGAGGGGCACGACGGGCAGGACCGCGCCCTGGCCGACCGAGAAGAGGAACGTGGGCAGGTAGACGCTGAGCGCGAGCGAGCGCAGCCGGAAGCTCCCGGGCGCCTCCCGCGCGGCGCCGGCGCCCGGGTGCGGGTGGCTCATGGGGCGGCGGCCGGCGGGCCGCCCGGGCGGGCATCGAAGGCGAGGACCGCCTCGCACCAGGCGGCCGCCTCCAGCAGCCGCTCCTCGGCGTAGGGCTGCGCCGCGATCTGCATGGCGAAGGGCAACCCCTGGGCATCCAGCCCGGTCGGCAGGGACATGGCGGGGAACCCCGAGACCGTCCAGGGGCGGTTGAAGTAGCTGGAGCCGGTGGAGGCCAGGCCGGGCGGAGCCGTGCTCGACGCGACCGGCATGAGGGCGACATCCACGTCCGCCAGGGCCGCGGACATCTCGCGCTGGAAGCGGATACGGTGCTGCAGGTGCGCCGCGTACTCGTGGCCGAGAATGGCGAGGCCCTTCTCCAGGCGCGCCCGCAGCTTCGGGGGATAGGCGTCCCGCCGCCGCTCGAAGCGCGGGCGATGATACGCGTACAGCTCCGCCTGCTTGATGACGTCCCACGCGGGGATCACGAACGCGAACGACGGCGGCAGGGGCAGGTCCACCAGCTCGGCGCCGGCGGCGCGGAGCCGCTCCATGACGGCGGCCAGGTGCGCCCGCGTGTCCGCCGAGGCCTCTCGCTCGAAGACGTCCCGGATCCTCCCCAGCCGCGGGGGCGTCCCGGGAGCGCGCGGGCGCGAGCGCACGGGGGGCTCGGGCATGCGTGCGAACGGCCGGGGCGCTTCCTCGCAGAGGCACGGCCACACCAGGGCGGCGTCCGCCACGCAGCGGGTGAGCACCCCGACGTGATCCAGGGTCCAGGAGTTCGCGATGACGTCCTCGCTGCTCACCCGCCCGTAGGTGGCCTTGAAGCCGACGATGCCGGTGTAGGCGGCGGGGCGCAGGAGCGAGCCGCCCGTCTGCGTCCCGAGCGCCAGCGGGCACATGCGATCCGCGACCGCCGCGGCGGAGCCGCTGCTGGAGCCGCCCGGCGTGTGCTCCGGGTTCCACGGGTTCCGGGTCGCGGCGGGGTCGTTGTTGGCGAAGGCCGTGGTCTCCGTCTTCCCGAGCACGATGGCGCCGGCCGCGCGCAGCCGTGCCACGGCGGGCGCGTCCGCCTCCGCGAGGTACGGCGGATAGGCCGGCGTGCCCGCACGCGTGTGCATCCCCCGCACGTGGATGATGTCCTTGACCCCGACCGGAATGCCGTGCAGGGGACCCCGCCACACGCCCTGGCGGCGCTCGGCGTCGCAGCGCCGGGCTTCGGCCAGCGCCCCGGCCTCATCCACCTCGACCCACGCGCGCACGACGGCCTCCCGCGCGTGGATCCGCTCCAGGCACGACTCCACCAGCCGCACGGCGGTCAGTTCGCCCGCCTGCAGGCGCCGCGCCGCCTCCTGGACGGTCAGATCTCTCGGCTCTTCCATCGGCTCCTCAGGACGGGGACTCTTCACCGCGAAGGCCACGAAGGGCACGAACCTCGTGCCGCGGACTATTCCTCTTTTTCCTGGACGGCCTGCCGCGCCCGGCCCACGGCCCGGGTGCCGACCACGATGGACATGAGGACGATGACCCCGAGCAGCGTCGCCGAGATCGGGCGCTGGATGAACACCATCAGGTCCCCGTGGGAGAGGTTCAGGGCCTGGTAGAGGTTCCGCTCCAGCATGGGCCCCATGAGGAGCGCCATGAGCATGGGCGCCGCCGGGATGTCGGCCTTCTTCATGAAGTAGCCGCAGACGGCGAAGATCAGCATGAGGCCCACCTCGAAGAGGCCCGAGGCGACGGCGTAGGCGCCGACCACGCAGACGATCAGGATCGCCGGGTAGACGAGGCTGTAGGGGATGCGGAGGAGCGAGGCGAAGAGCGGCACCATGGGGAGGTTCATGACGATCAGGATGGTGTTGCCGATGAACATGGAGGCGATGACGGCCCAGACGAAGTCGGCGTTCTCCACGAAGAGCATGGGCCCGGGCTTCAAGCCGTAGAGGATCAGGCCGCCCAGCAGCACCGCGGTGGCCCCCGACCCCGGGATGCCCAGGGAGAACATCGGCACCATGGCGCCGGAGACCGCGGCGTTGTTGGAGGACTCCGGGCCCGCGACGCCCTCCAGCACGCCAGTGCCGAACTTCTCCGGGTGCTTCGAGACGCTCTTCTCCACCCCGTAGCTCAGGAAGGACGCGATGGTCGGGCCGGACCCCGGAATGCAGCAGATGCCGAAGCCCACCAGCGTGCCGCGAAGGATGGCCCAGCGGACGGACCAGGCTTCCGCGAAGGTCGGGAACAGCTCCCGGAACCGGACCTTCAGCGGCTCGACCTTCATGAACTCCTCGGCCGACTCCAGGACCTCCGCGATGCCGAAGGTGCCCATGACCAGGATGACGAAGTCGATGCCGTCCAGCAGCTCCGAGATCCCGTACGTGAAGCGTGGCTGCCCCTCCACGATGTCCGTCCCCACCGTGCCGAGGCCCAGGCCGATGACCATGCTCATGAGGGACTTGGTGATGTCCTTGCCGCCCACGTAGATGATCGTGAACATCCCCATGAGGACCAGGCTGAACAGCTCGGCCGGGCCGAACTTCAGGCTGAACTCCGCGAGGGTGGATGCGGTGAAGGCCAGGAAGATCGTCCCGATGAGGCCGGCGATGAAGGAGCCGATGGCCGAGAGGCCGAGCGCGGTGCCGGCCTTCCCCTTCCGGGCCAGCTGGTGCCCTTCCAGCGCGGTGATGACGGATGAGGACTCGCCCGGGACGTTGACGAGGATGGAAGTCGTGGACCCCCCGTACATGGCGCCGTAGTAGAGGGAGCACAGCATGATCATCGCCGGCGTGGCGTTCATGCCGAACGTGATCGGCAGGATGATGGCCATGGTGGCCGAGGGGCCGAGGCCCGGGAGGATCCCGACCATCGTCCCGAGGAAGGCGCCCAGGGCTGCCATCGCGATGTTGTAGGGAGTGAGGCAGGTGGCGAACCCTCCCATCAGACCCGTGATGACATCCATGTCCTGTCACCCTTCTCGCTAGAGGCCCAGAAAGCCCTTGGGGAAGCCCATCGCCAGGATGTACTCGAAGATGAGCCAGGTGACCAGGGCGTAGGCGATCCCGTAGCCGATGCTCTTGAGGAGGCTGTAGCGCTCGAGCACGGCCAGGATCGCGGCTGCAAACAGCGCCAGCGTGAGGGGAAACCCGAGGACGTTCATGGAGAACTTGACGCCGAAGAGCAGCAGCAGGATGGTGGCCACCCGCCGCAGGGCGCGCGCCTCGGGCAGGATCTTCTTCTCGTCGCGCGCGCGGGGTTCACGCCTGATGCTGTCGTAGATGAGATAGCAGGACAGCAGGGCCAGGGCGACCGCCACCCAGAAGGGCATGAACCCCGGACCGGGGGTGAACCGCGCCATGTAGGTGAACTTCGTGGACTCGAGGTAGCACCAGAGGCTGAGCCCCAGGCCGATGACGCCGAAGATGCGATCGGCTCTGCGCATGTCTCCTCCCAGCAGCGGTCAGCGGTCGGCGATCAGCCGAGAAGGCGCCTCGTCGCGCGGGCCCTGCCGCCGGCTCTCCTCCTTCGCTGAAAGCTGACCGCTGATCGCCGAGCGCCGCCTACTTCTTCACCTCCATGTGCTTCAGGTCTGCCTCCAGCCCCTTCACGTAGTCCACCAGGAACGCCTTGGTCGCCGCCGAGTTCTTGTACGCCGGCACCACGTCGAACTTGGCCATGAACTCCTCGTACGGCTTGGTCTTCATCAGCTTGGCAAAGGCCCCATCCCAGAACTGCACCGCCTCGGCCGGGAAGTTCGGCCCGCCGAAGAAGCCGCGGTACTGGGTGAAGGACACGTTGTAGCCCTGCTCCATCATGGTGGGTACGTCCTTGTAGTAGGGGACGCGGCTCGTGCCCATGTTCGCCAGGACCCGGGCCCGGTTGGCCTTCACATGGCCTGCCGTCTCGGCCGTGCTCCCGAAGGCCAGGTCGATGTGGCCCCCGATGAGCTGCGTGGGGCTGAAATCGAAGGAGGTGATATTGAACTTCACCCCGGCCGCCCGCTCGATGCGGCTGGCCATGACGTGCTCCGACCCGCCCACGCTGTTGATCCCCACGTTGACCTTCAGGGGGTTCGCCTTGGCGTAGTCCAGCAGCTCCTTGAGCGTCTTGAAGCGGGAGTTCGCCGGCACCATGAGCACGTTGCCGTCCTCGATCATGGTGCTCAGCCAGACGCAGTCCTGCAGCTTCATGACCGTCGTGGCGCGCAGCATGGCCATGAGCTGCGCCGTGGTCCAGTGCATCACCACGTACGGGTCGCCGGCCTTGGAGTGCAGGTAGTTCAGGGCCACGGCGGACGAGCCGCCCTGGCGGGTCTGGGTCTGGATCTTGGCCTTGACGATGCCGGTCTTGTTGAGGATGTCGCCGCTGGTGAGGACGAAGAGGCCGGCCGCGCCGCCGGGGGACGAATGATGCAGGAACTCGATGACCTTGTCCGGCTCGGGATACGCCGCCTGGGCCTGCGGGCCCGTGGCCAGGCAGACGGCGAGCAGGGAGAACACCGTCAGGCACAGGAACGACTTCCGGCTCATGGCAATCTCCCTTCCTTCCTGAGGTTGACCGCGTGCGGGGGGCGGGCGCTCCTGCCCGGCGGACGGGGACGCCGTGCGGCCCCGCCGCTGCCTAGATGCCGTACTTCGCGCCGAACGCCTGGGGCGTCATCCGATGCTCCAGGAGATCCATGGTGTCCTGGTAGAACTGGACGATCTCGGCCACCGACATCTCGCTGGGGGCCTTCTTGCTCTTCCGCAACTTGTCTTCCAGGAGGTGGACGACGAAATTGCCGGCCAACTGGCTTTCCATCTGCGCCATGCGGTCCTCCTTTCGCGCCCCCGCAGGGGCCGTGCGCCTCGAAATTGCCCCGCGTCACGATACCCGGGTCCTGCGCTCGCGGCAGCCCGGGGAGACTCCCGATCCAGCCAACCGGCCGACTCGGCCGGCCCGGCGCCGCCGGGCGCGGTTCCCGGTGGCCACTGCCGCGCGTGCGGCTCACGCGGGCCCGGTGCCGGGAGCGCCGGTGCAGCCCACCTGCAGGATGGCGGCGCAGCGCTCGGTGTTGAAGATGCCGCAGGGGCAGGGCTGCGCCAGCAGGTGCGCACCCTGCGTGGGCGTCATCTTCCCCGCCCGCACCCGCGCCCGCACCGTCCGGACGAGGCGCGCCCCGACCTGGTGGTGGCCGCACATGGTGGTGATCTCGAGCACCCGATCCTCGGGGAGGGCGGAGCGCTTCCCGTGGATGCCGAGCGACAGGAAGGCCGTGTGCGGCCGGAGACCCACCTCCCGCGCCACGGCGACGGTCTCATCGATGAGCCCGCTGATCACGATGGAGATCCCGGTGTCCGCCTCCTTCAGCTTCGCCAGCAGCGAGCGGATGGAGCGCTTGTCCGAGAAGCAGGCGGCGACGCCGTAGGCCTTGTCCAGCGTGCGGGCGTACTCCTCGGCGTCCAGGCCCGCCTCGTGGCTCTTGCCCGCGTGGCTCGACCCGAAGTTCACCGGCTTCCCCTCCTCCAGCAGGATGCGGAGGATCGTCCGGAGCTTCGGCCCGCAGCCCTCGCGGTTCACCCAGCGCGAGGTGCGGGCGTAGAAGGTGTAGTCGTGCTCCAGCTGCTCCCGCGTGCCGTAGCGATGCAGCGAGTGGCTCATGCACCCCTCCTATGGTTCCACGATGGGCCGGCCCATGCCCATGTTGATCTTGGCGTTCGGCCGGGCCGGGACGTCGAGAGCCTCCAGGCGGGCGCGCACGGGCAGGGTGCCGTCCTCGGCGAAGCGCGTGGCCAGACCCCAGGAGACGACGGTGTCGACCTCGGCGAGCACGGGCCGGAGCGCCCGCACGACCTCCTCCAGCTGCTCGTCCCGGATCTTGAACTCGAGGATCGCGGAGAGGACTTTCTCGTTCCGGACCTCGGGCTTCAGCCGGCCCGTGCTCCGGTCGGCGACCAGGAGGAAGACCGGGTTGTCCTCCTCCAGCTCGACGTCCATGCGCACCAGCCGCTCGAGGACCTTCTCGAGTTCCGTCAGGCGGGTACCGACGCCCGGGCGGCCGAACTCCAAGGCCATGCCGAACTCGCCCCGGCGGAAGCGCCCGGTGACGTCGTTGGTCTTCATCTCCTCCGTGCCGCGGCCGGCCTGGGCGGTGGAGGGATGCGGCTCGCCGGGATCGCTGAACTGGGCCCGGATGAGGCGCGGATAGCGGCGGTGCTCCTCGGGCATGTAGATGGCGTCGCTCGGGCATACCCCCGCTCGCAGGCAGACGCCGCACTCGACGCACTCCTCCTCGTCGATGCGCGCCACGCCGTCCTCCTCCAGGATGCAATCCATGGGACAGAACTCCGCGCACTCCAGGCAGCCGCTGCACTCCTCCGCCCTGATCCTCATCGTTCCTCCTGCGTCTGGAACAGTTCGGGAAACCGGCTGATCTGGCTCAGGATGGTCTGCCGCCGGATCCGCTCGGCCTGCTCCGCGTCCCCGGCCTCGAACGAGGCGACGGTGGCCGCGTGGAAGCGGGCGGAGCTGGCCATCCAGCCGGGCGCGCGGGTGACCGCCAGCCGGTATCGCTGCGTCTGCTTGTCGAAGGTCCGGATGAGCTGGATGAGGCGCGCGTTGCCGCAGGCCGTGATGATCAGGTCGTGGAACCGGCGATTCAGCTTCTGATACGTGCGGAGGTCGTCCTGCCCGGCCGCGGCCTGCATCCGTTCGTGCATCGCCTTCAGCTCGGCGAGGAGCGCGGGCGTCCGGTTCTGCACGGCCAGCGCCGTGGCCAGGCCCTCCAGGCTGGCCCGGATGCGGTAGATGTCGGCCGCCTCCTGGGGCGTCACCTTGGCGACCGCCGCCATGAGGCCGAGCCGGACGGAATCGGAGAGCACCTCGCCCAGCGCGATCTTGGCCGTCTTGGCGGCGAGCCACGAGATCTCCGGCGACCCGTGGCCGCCGCTGCCGATCATCAGCTTCGAAACGGGCGCCATCCCGATCAGCTCCCGGTAGCACTCCACGAGCCGCTGGGAGATCCAGGGGGTGGTCCAGCCGATATCCACCCACACGTGGGGGAAGCCGTGCGCCATGGCGCCCGCGTGCTGGATCCAGGGGTGGCCGGCGTGCAGCAGCACGAGCCGGGTCTGGAGGTACCGCGGCTGCCGGAGGATGGGAACCAGCAGGAAGGGATCCGTGTTCGCGATCGGCCCGTTCCACAGGCCACCCGTGAAGCCCGTGTGGATATGGAGGGCGATCTTCAGCTCCTGGCACTGCAGCATGGTGGCGAGCCAGACGGCCATGTAGAGCTTCTTGAACGCCTCGGGGTCCCCCGCCTGGGCGGCCGGGAAGATGCGGCTGGCCTCGTCCGCCTCCACGGGCGGGGTGCCGAGGCCCACCAACTCGCCCGGGTGGGCCTTGATGCCCATGAAGCCATCCTGGCGCGTGGCCCGCTCCACGGCGGCCTGGAACGTGCGCAGCAACTCGGCGTAAGAGCCGGCGGCGGGCAGGAGCTTCCTGACCAGCGGGTCCATCTGCAGCAGGCGGAGCTTGCGGCCGGGCGTCAGGTCCAGGATGGGATCGCCCACCGGCAGCCCCGAGTCCATCACGGAGGCCACGATCTTCGCGTCGTCGTACAGCAGCTTGGCGTAGCCGGCCAGGCCGGCCTCGGCGGCCCGCCGGTTGCGCTCGGCGGTCACGGTCTCGAGGTCGGGAGCGCACTGGAACAGCTTGGCCAGCTGGCACACGGCCGTGAGGACCACGCCCATGTGGGGAAAATGAAACTCCAGGTCGGGCGTGGCGCCCCAGAGCTTCGCCTTCGCCACGCCGGGGGTCGGGACGTCTGCCATGCCGTGGTAGAACTCGCGGGCGAGCCAGATGGGCTCGAGGCGCCGCTTCTCCGGCTCCAGCACGTGGCAGTGATTGTCGACCACCGGGCAGCCGCTGAAATCCAGCATGCGCGTCCTCCGGGCAAGAGACCCGCGGGAACAGACGGCCCGGAGCATTCCCGGGCCGGCCAGGATCGGCGCGGGACGGTACATTGTCGACAATCGTCTGTCAAGCCCAATCGCTGGGCCGGCACGCAGGGTGCACACAACAAAGACGGCGGCCCGCCCCGAGAACGAGGCGGGCCGTGACGGCGTCCGGAAGGGCGCTCTGCAGGCGGCGCCCGAACCTTGAACCTCGAACCTGGACCCTCGAACCGTCCTTACCGTCTCTTCGGCATGGCGCTCATGGCGCCGATGGTGAAGCCGCCGTCCACGAAGAGGAGTTGCCCCGTGACGTACTCGGCGGCCTCCGAGGCGAGGAAGACCACCGCGCCGTCCATGTCGTTCGGCAGGCCGCTCCGCCCGGCCGGGATCCTGGCCACGACGTTCGCCACCCACTCCGGGTCCTCGTACATGATGGCGTTCTGCGCGGTCTTGAACCAGCCGGGTGCGAGCACGTTCACGCAGATGCCGAGGGGCGCCCATTCTGCCGCCAAGGCCTTCGTCATCTGCGTCATGCCCCCGCGCGCCGCGCAGTAGGGGGAGATCCCGGGCATGCCGAAGAGCGACGTGCCGGAGCCGATGTTCACGATGCGGCCGTACTTCTGCGGGATCATGGCCGAGCGCGCCACGGCCGTGGAGACGAAGAAGGCACCGCGGAGGATGGTGCCGACCACGGTGTCCCAGTCGTCCGGCGTCATCTCGACGGCGGGCTTGCGCACGTTGCACCCGGCGTTGTTCACCAGGATGTCGATCCGGCCGAACTGCTTGAGGGCCGCGTCCACCATCGGCTGGATCGTCTCCAGCTTCCGGGTATCCAGCGCGCAGGGCAGCGCCTTGCGCCCCATGGCCTCGATCTCGCGCTTGGTCTGCTCCAGCGAGGCGATGGTCCGGCTGGTGAGGACCAGATCAGCCCCGGCGCGCGCCAGGGCACGGGAGAAGTACTGCCCCAGCCCGCGACTGCTCCCCGTGACGATTGCCACCTTTCCGCTCAGATCGAACTGGCCGCCCATGCTTGTCTCCTGAAGTGTCAGAGGTCAGGATTGGCAGAACAGACTCGCAACGCGTGGACTCGTGCCCCACGCATCGGCGCTG
>JBHGAX010000095.1:0-12163 GCA_041946635.1 Methylomirabilales bacterium (SeqCode) | reverse complement strand
ATGGCTCATGGCAAGCACCCTACGAGCCATGAGCGATGAGCCAGCGGCGAAGCCGCTAGAGCGCGGTGAGGACCTCCGTCCCGTTCTCGGTGATCGCCACGGTATGCTCGAAGTGGGCGGCCAGCGAGCCGTCGGCCGTCACCGCCGTCCACTGATCCTCCAGCACCCGCACCTCGGGGCTGCCCGCCGTGACCATGGGCTCGATGGCCAGGACCATGCCCGGCTTCAGGACCGGCCCGCGGCCCTGTCCGGGCTCCACGAAGTTCGGGATCTGCGGGGCCTCGTGCAGCCCCTTCCCGATCCCGTGGCCCACGAAGGTGCGCACCACCGCGAAGCCGTTGGCCTCGGCGTGGGTCTGCACCGCCGCGGAGACGTCCGCCAGGCGGGCCCCCCGCTGGGCCGCCGCGATGGCGCGATCCAGGCACTCGCGGGTCACCCGGAGCAGCCGCTCGGCCTCGGCGCCGATGCTGCCCACGGGCAGCGTGACCGCCGCGTCCCCGTAGTAGCCGTCCACGATGGCGCCCATGTCCAGGCTGAGGATGTCCCCCTCCTGGAGCCGCCGCGCCGACGGGATCCCGTGCACGATGGCCTCGTTCACCGAGGCGCAGAGCGTGTACGGGTAGTTCCGGTACCCCTTGAACGCCGGGGCGGCGCCGCGCGCCCGGAGGAAGGCCTCCGCCACCCGGTCCAGCTCCAGCGTGCTGACCCCCGGCCGCACCCGCCGGCCCAGCTCCTGGAGCGTCTCGGCCACCAGGCGGTTGCTGCGGCGCAGCACCTCCAGCTCCCAGGGGGCCTTCAGGACGATGCGCTCGTTCATGCCTGGCCGAGCGCCCGGAGCAGCCGCTGGAAGATCTGGGGGATGCCGCCCGTCCCCGGCACGCGCCGCAGCAGCCCCGCCGCCTCGTAGTGCGCGAGCAGGGGCGCCGTCTGCTCGGCGTAGACCGCCAGGCGCCGGCGGACCGTCTCCTCCCGGTCGTCCTCCCGCTGCACGGTGGGGCCGCCGCAGGCGTCGCAGCGGCCGGCCTCCCGGCTGGGCGAGAAGGCCACGTGGTACATGGCCCCGCACCGCTCGCAGGTGCGCCGGCCCGCGATGCGCCGCACCACGTCCTCGGCCGGCACCTCCAGCGAGAGCACGTGGTCCAGCCGCGCGCCGGGCAGCGCCGCCAGGGCCCGCGCCTGGGCCACGGTGCGCGGGAAGCCGTCCAGGATGTAGCCGCCCGCGCAGTCCGCCGCCTGGAGCCGCTCGCCCACCAGGTCGAGGATCACCGCGTCCGGCACCAGGGCGCCGCGCTCCATGAAGGCCTTGGCCTCGCGGCCCAGGGGCGTGCCCGCGGCCAGCGCCGCCCGCAGCATGTCCCCGGTCGAGATCTGCGGCACGCGCAGCCGCTCCGTGAGCAGCTTGGCCTGCGTGCCCTTCCCCGCCCCGGGCGGGCCCAGGAGGATCAGTCGCATCGCCCCGCGCCCCCCTACGACAGGCGGCCCCGCACCTTGGCCTTCTTGAGGAAGCCCTCGTAGTGGCGCATGAGCAGGTGCGACTCCACCTGCTGGACGGTGTCCAGGGCCACGCCCACCACGATCAGGAGCGAGGTGCCGCCGAAGTAGAAGGGCACGTTCAGCCAGGTGATCATGATCTCGGGCAGGATCGAGATCCCGGCCAGGTACAGCGCGCCCACCAGGGTGATGCGATCCAGGACCCGCTCGATGAACTCGGCGGTCTTGCTGCCCGGCCGGATGCCCGGGATGTAGCCGCCGTACTTCTTCATGTTGTCCGCCACATCGGCCGGGTTGAAGATGATGGCCGTGTAGAAGTACGTGAAGAAGATGATCCCGCCGGCGTAGAGCAGCGTGTAGGGCACGCCGCCGAACTGCAGCCAGGCCGACACCGCCTGGGCCCAGGGGTGCCGGATGAACTGGGCCACCGTGGCCGGGAAGGCGATGATGGAGCTGGCGAAGATCACGGGGATGACCCCCGCGGTGTTCACCCGCAGCGGGATGTGGGTGCTCTGCCCGCCGTAGACCCGGCGGCCCACCACCCGCTTGGCGTACTGCACCTGGATGCGCCGCTGGCCCAGGGTCATGAGGATGACCCCGGCCACGGTGAGCACCATGACCGCCAGGAGCAGCAGGAAGACCAGCGGGTTCATCTCGCCCTGGGTGATGAGCGTCCAGGAGGCCACGATGGCCTCCGGCATCCGCACGATGATGCCCGCGAAGATCAGGAGCGAGATGCCGTTGCCGATGCCCCGCTCGCTGATCTGCTCGCCCAGCCACATCAGGAAGATGGTGCCCGCCGTGAGGGTCACCGTGGTCATCAGCCGGAAGCCCCAGCCGGGGTGCGGCACCACCATGGCGCCCTTGATCTGCATGCTCTCCAGCCCGACGGCGATGCCCAGCCCCTGGATGGCGGCCAGGGCCACGGTGCCGTAGCGGGTGTACTGCGTGATCTTCTTCCGGCCCTGCTCCCCCTCCTTCTGCAGCTTCTCCAGGGCCGGGACCACCACGGCCAGGAGCTGCAGGATGATGGAGGCGGAGATGTAGGGCATGATGCCCAGGGCGAAGACGCTCAGCCGCCGCAGGGCGCCGCCCGAGAACAGGTCGAAGAAGCCGAGCAGGTTGCCGGCCTGCTGCTGGAAGAACAGCGAGAGGGCGTGCGCGTCGATGCCCGGCGTGGGAACGTGCGCGCCGATGCGGTAGACGATCAGCAGCGCGGCCGTGAAGAGGATGCGCCGCTTCAGCTCCGGGACGCGGAAGATGTTGCCAACCTGTTCGATCACGATCCGATGACCTCGACCGTGCCCCCCGCCGACCGGATCTTCTCGCTGGCGCCCTTGGAGAAGCGATGCGCCGACACGGTGAGGGCCTTGCTGAGAGCACCCTTGCCCAGGATCTTGACGGCCGCCACGTCGCGGACCAGGCCGGCCTCCGCCAGGCGCTCGGGCGTGACCGTGGTCCCGGCCTCGAACCGCTCCAGGTCCTGGACGTTGCAGACCGCGTACTCCTGCCGGAACAGGTTCGTGAACCCGCGCTTGGGGATGCGCCGGTGCAGGGGGAGCTGGCCGCCCTCGAACCAGGGGCGGGTGTTGCCGCCCGCCCGGGCGCCCTGCCCCTTCTCGCCGCGGCCGGAGGTCTTGCCGTGCCCCGAGCCGGCGCCGCGGCCCACGATCTTCCGCCGGTGGCGCGCGCCCGCCGGCGGCTTCAGCTCATGCAGCTTCATGGATCACCGCTCCTCCCGCACGGCCTCGACCGTGACGAGGTGCTGCACCTTGTTCACCATGCCGCGGATGGCGGCGTCGTCGGGCCGCAGGACGCTGGCGTTGACGCGCCGCAGGCCCAGGCCCTGCAGCACCTCCCGCTGCCGGGGCGTGGTCCCGATCCGGCTCCGGCGCAGCGTGATCTTCAGCCTGCCGCTCATGCCTGCGCCCCCTCCGCCGCGCCCTCGCCCCCGTTGCCGGGCCCGGACGCCTCGCGGCCGCGGACCTTGGCCACCGCCTCCGCCGAGCGGAGGCCGCGCAGCCCCTGCAGCGTGGCCTTCACCACGTTGTGGGGATTGTCCGAGCCGAGCGACTTGGCCAGGATGTCCCGGATGCCGACCGCCTCCAGGACCGCCCGCGCGGCGCCCCCCGCCACGATGCCCGTGCCGGCGGAGGCGGGCCGCAGCAGCACGCGGCCGGCCCCGAACTCGCCCAGGACCTGGTGCGGGATGGTGCTGTCCCGGAGGGTGACCTTCTGGAGGTTCTTCTTGGCCTCCTCGATGCCCTTGCGGATGGCCTCGGGGACCTCGTTGGCCTTGCCGAGCCCCATGCCCACGTGGCCGGCCTGGTCGCCCACCACCACCAGGGCGGCGAAGCTGAAGCGCCGGCCGCCCTTCACCACCTTGGCCACGCGGTTGATGTGGACCACGCGCTCCACCAGCCGGAGGCCGTCGGGATTGATGCGCTGGACTCGCTGCAGGGTTGCCATCAGAATTGCAGCCCCCTCTCCCGGGCCCCTGTGGCCAGGGCCTTGACGCGCCCGTGGTAGGGGTAGCCCCCCCGGTCGAACACCACGGACTGGATGGACGCCGCCAGGGCGCGCTCGGCCACCAGCGTGCCCACGGCCTTGGCCAGCTCGGATTTCTTCATCCGCTCCGCGCTCCGCGGCAGCTCCTTGGAGAGCGTGGAGGCGGCCACGAGGGTGCGCCCCTCCTGGTCGTCGATGATCTGCGCGTAGATGTGGCGCAGGCTCTTGTACACGCAGAGTCGCGGGCGCTCCGTGGTGCCCCGCACCACCTTCCGCACCCGCGCGTGCCTGCGCCGCCTGGCGGCTTGCTTCTCGTCAATGGCTCCCACGGCACTCGCCTCTCTCGGCTACTTGGCGCCGGCCTTGCCGGCCTTGCGCCGGATGCGCTCCTCCGCGTACTTCACGCCCTTGCCCTTGTACGGCTCGGGCGGCCGGAAGCCGCGGATCTTGGCCGCCACCGCGCCCACCAGCTGCTTGTCGATCCCGCTCACCGTGATCTGGGTCTGGTCCTTCACCTCGATCTTGATCCCCTGGGGGACCGGGTAGAGGATCGGGTGGGAGTAGCCCAGCGCCAGGTTCAGGTTCGGCCCCAGCATGGAGGCGCGGTAGCCCACGCCCACCAGCTCCAGCCGCCGCTCGAAGCCCTTCTGCACCCCCTCCACCATGTTGTGGACCAGGCTGCGGGTGAGGCCGTGCAGCGCCTTGTGGGCCTTCTCGTCCGAGCCGCGCGCGCAGACCACGCGCCCGTCCTGCACGGCCACCCGGATGTGGGGGTGGACCGCCAGGCCGAGCTGCCCCTTGGGGCCCTTCACCGTCACCTGCTGCCCCTGCACGTCCACCTGCACGCCGGACGGGATGGGGATGGGAAGCTTGCCGATCCGCGACATGTCTCCTGCTCCTCGCTCGGCGCTACCAGACGTAGCAGAGGACCTCGCCGCCCAGGCGGCGCGCCTGCGCGGCCTTGCCCGTCATGACCCCCTGCGAGGTCGAGACGATGGCCACCCCCAGGCCGCTCTGCACCCGGGGCAGCTGCTTGGCGTTCCGGTAGACCCGCAGGCCCGGCCGGCTCACGCGCCGCAGGCCCTGGAGCACCCGCTCGTTGCCGGGGCCGAACTTCATGTAGACCCGCAGGACGCCCTGCTTCTGGTCGTCCAGCAGCTTGTACGCCCGGATGAAGCCCTCGGCCTTCAGGATCTTGGCCACCTCGACCTTCAGCCGGGAGGCCGGGATGTCCACCCGCTCCAGGAGCGCCTGGTTCGCGTTCCGCAGGCGGGTGAGCATGTCGGCGATGGGGTCCGTCATGGACATGGTCGTCTCCGCCCTACCAGGACGCCTTGATCACGCCCGGGATCTCGCCGCGCAGCGCCAGGGTCCGGAAGCAGATCCGGCACATCTGGAAGCGGCGGATGTAGCCCCGGGGGCGGCCGCAGATCCGGCAGCGGTTGTAGCGGCGCACGCCGAACTTGGGCGGCCGCTGTTGCTTCTGAATGAGTGCTGTCTTGGCCATGGCGCCTCGCTCACTTCCGGAAGGGGAAGCCGACCGCCTCGAGAAGGGCCCGCGCCTCCTCGTCCGTCCGTGCGCTCGTCTCGATGCAGATGTCCATGCCGCGGGTCATGTCCACCTTGTCGTAGCGGATCTCGGGGAAGATGAGCTGCTCGCGGATGCCCAGCGCGTAGTTGCCCCGCCCGTCGAAGGACTTGCCCGGCACGCCCCGGAAGTCCCGGATGCGGGGCAGCGCCACGGACAGCAGCCGGTCCAGGAACTCGTACATGCGCTCGCCCCGCAGGGTGACCTTGCAGCCGATGGGCATGCCGGCGCGCAGCTTGAACGAGGCCTCGGACTTCTTGGCGCGGGTCACCACGGGCTTCTGCCCCGCGATGAGGGAGAGCTCCTCCACGGCGGCGTCGATGACCTTGACGTTGCCCACCGCCTCGCCCAGGCCCATGTTGATCACGACCTTCTTGATCTCGGGGACCTGCATGCGGTTCCGGTAGCCGAACTGCGCGGTGAGCGCGGCGGCCACCTCGGTCTTGAACCGCTCGCGCAGCCGCGCGGGCACCCGGGGGATGGCCGGCGCCGGGGCCTCGGCCTTCTTCCCGTCGCCGCCCTTCTTGGCGGCCGGCCGCTCCGCCTTCTCGCCCCTGGGGGCGGCGCCCGCCGCGCCCGCCTTCTTCCGCTCCGCCTTGTCTGCCATGGCCTAGTCCATCGTCTCGCCGCACTGGCGGCACACGCGCACCGTGCGCCCGTCGGCGAGCTCCGTCCGCCCCACCCGCACCGGCCGGTCGCACCTGGTGCACACCACCTGCACGTTGCTCACGTGCAGGGGGTTCTCGCGCTCCAGGATGCCCCCGCGCTGCCCGAAGCGGCCGGGCTTGCTGTGCCGCTTCACGAAGTTGATCTTCTCCACCAGGACCCGGTCCAGCTTGGGCAGCACCCGGAGGACCTTGCCGCGCTTCCCCCGATCCTTGCCGCCGATCACCTCGACCAGGTCGTTCTTCCGGACCGCCAGGCGGTGTCCTACTCCCATCGCCGTCCTCGCCGCCGGCCCCTAGAGCACCTCGGGGGCCAGGGAAATGATCTTCATGAACCGCGCCTCCCGCAGCTCGCGGGCCACCGGCCCGAAGATGCGGGTGCCGACCGGGTCGTTGCTGTCGTTGATCAGGACGGCCGCGTTCCGGTCGAACTTGATGTAGCTGCCGTCCGGCCGCCGCTTCTCCTTCACCGTCCGCACCACCACGGCCTTGACCACGGTCCCCTTGCGCACGGAGCCTTCGGGGACGGCCTCCTTCACGTTGGCCACGATGACGTCGCCCAGCCGGGCGTACCGCTTGGCCGACCCGCCCAGGACCTTGATCAGCGAGATGCGCTTGGCCCCCGAGTTGTCAGCCACATCCAGGATGGTTCGCAGGCCGATCATGGCGTTCCCCTCAGACCGCCCGCGCGAGGATCTCGACCACCCGCCAGCGCTTGTCCCTGGAGAGCGGGCGCGTCTCCATGACCCGCACCGTGTCCCCCACGTGGCAGGCGTTGCCCTCGTCGTGCGCCTTCACCCGCGTCTTCCGCCGGACCCGCTTGTCGTAGGCCTCGTGGCGGACCAGGCGGGCGACCTCCACCACGACCGTCTTGTCCATCTTGTCGCTGACCACGGTGCCCACCGCGGTCTGGCGCCGGGCGCGCGTCGCCTCCATCAGGCCCCTCCTCCGGCCGCCCGGACCCGCTGCGCCGTCTTCAGCCGGGCGATGTCCCGGCGCAGCCGCCGGATGCGCATGGGGTTCTCCACCTGGGCCGTGGCCTGGCGGAGCCGGAGCTTGAACAGCTCCTCGCGGAGGGCCGCCTCCTTCTGGCCGAGCTCCTCCGCCGTGAGGTCCTTCACCTCGCTGTACTTCATGACACCATCCCCGCGGACGTCCGCGACACGAACTGCGTGGCGATGGGCAGCTTCATGGCGGCCAGCCGCATGGCCTCCTTGGCCTCCTGCTCGGAGATGCCCTCCATCTCGTAGAGGATGCGGCCCGGCTTGACCACGGCCACCCAGCCCTCGGGGGCGCCCTTGCCCTTGCCCATCCGCGTCTCCGCCGGCTTGGCCGTGATGGGCTTGTCCGGGAAGATGCGGATCCACACCTTGCCGCCGCGCTTCACGTAGCGGGTCATGGCCCGCCGCGCCGCCTCGATCTGCCGGTTGGTGATCCAGGCGGCCTCCAGCGCCTTCAGCCCGTACTCGCCGAAGGCCAGGGCGCTCCCGCGCGTGGCGATCCCCGCCCGCCGCCCCCGCTGCTGCTTCCGGTACTTGACCCGCTTGGGCACCAGCATGGTTCGCTCCTGCCTAGCCGCGGCCCGCGGGCGCGGGCCCGGCGGGCGGCCGGCGGCGGCGCCGGTCGGCGGGCGGCCGGGTGTCGCGCAGGCGCTCCGGGGGCTTGGTCTCGATGCCCAGGGTCTCGGGCAGCACCTCGCCGTGGAACACCCAGGCCTTCACGCCGATGCAGCCGTAGGTCGTCCGGGCCGTGGCCGTGCCGAAGTCGATGTCGGCCCGCAGGGTATGCAGGGGCACGCGCCCCTCGCGGTACCACTCCGAGCGGGCGATCTCGGCGCCGGCCAGCCGGCCGGCGCAGGCCACCTTCACGCCCTGGGCCCCCAGCCGCAGGGCCGACTGCACGGCCTTCTTCATGGCCCGGCGGAAGGCCACCCGGCGCTCCAGCTGCTGGGCGATCTGCTCGGAGACCAGCTGGGCGTCGGTCTCGGCCTTCCTCACCTCCTCGATGTCCAGGCGGATCTCCTTCTTGGTCATCTTGGCCAGGTCGGCGCGGAGCTTCTCCACCTCGGAGCCCTTCTTCCCGATGATGATGCCGGGCCGGGCCGTGTGGATCACGATCCGCAGCTGGTCGGCCTTGCGCTCGATCTCGATGCGCGAGACCCCGGAGTGGTACAGCCGCTCCTTGATGTAGCGCCGCAGCCGCAGGTCCTCGTGCAGGACCTCGGCGAAGTTCCGGCCCGCGTACCACCGCGAGCGCCAGGTCTTGATGACGCCCAGCCGGAACCCCAGGGGGTGTGTCTTCTGTCCCACGCCGACCTCCTCGTGCCCGGGCGCGGCCTAGGCCTCGCGCTCCCGGACGACGATCGTGATGTGGCTGGTCCGCTTGCGGATGCGGAAGGCCCGCCCCATGGCCCGGGGCTGGATGCGCTTCATGCTCGGCCCCTCGTCCACCGTGGCCTGCGCCACCACCAGCCGGTCCACGTCCCGCACCCCGTGGTTCTGGGTGGCGTTGGCCAGGGCCGACTTCAGGACCTTCTCCAGGATGCGCGCCGCGGTGCGCCGGCTCATCTGCACCTGGACCAGCGCCGCGTTCACGTTCTGGCCGCGGATCAGGTCGGCCACCAGCCGGGCCTTCTGCGCCGGGACCCGGACGAACCGTGCGACTGCCTTCGCCTCTGCCATAGTGCGACCCCGACTCCCGGCCCGCCTACTTGGGCGCCGTGGACTTCGCCGTGTGGGCGCTGTGCCCGCGGAAGGTGCGGGTGGGCGAGAACTCCCCGAGCTTGTGCCCGACCATGTTCTCGGTGATGTAGACCGGGATGAACTTCTTCCCGTTGTGGATCGCCAGCGTGTGGCCGATGAACTCGGGCAGGATGGTGGAGCGCCGCGACCAGGTCTTCACCACCTTCTTCTCGCGGGCCCGGTTCATGGCCTCGATCTTCTTCAGGAGCTTGGGCTCGATGTACGGGCCCTTCTTCAACGAGCGCGCCACGGCCTCGCCTCCCCGCGCCTACTTGCGCCGCTTCACGATGTACCGGTCGGACTGCTTCCGCCGGGAGCGGGTCTTCACCTCGCGCTTCCCCCAGGGGCTGCAGGGGTGCCGCCCGCCGGAGCTCTTGCCCTCGCCGCCGCCCAGCGGGTGGTCGTGGGGGTTCATGGCCACGCCGCGCACCGCGGGCCGCACCCCCAGCCAGCGGGAGCGGCCGGCCTTGCCCAGGGAGACGTTCTCGTGTTCCAGGTTGCCGATCTGCCCCACCGTGGCCAGGCAGTCCAGCCGGACCTTGCGCATCTCGCCCGAGGGCAGCCGCAGCAGGCCGTGCTCCCCCTCCTTGGCCACGAACTGGGCCATGGCGCCCGCGGTGCGCACCAGCCGCGCCCCCTGCCCGGGCTGCAGCTCCACGTTGTGCACGTTCACGCCCACCGGGATGTTGCGGAGCGGCAGGGCGTTGCCCACCCGCACCTCCGCCTCCGGCCCGGACATGACCGTGTCGCCCACGCTCAGGCCGAGGGGCGCCACGATGTAGCGCTTCTCCCCGTCGGCGTAGTGCAGCAGGGCGATGCGCGCCGACCGGTTGGGGTCGTACTCGATGGCCGCCACCTTCGCCGGGATGCCGAACTTGTCCCGGCGGAAGTCGATCAGCCGGTACATGCGCTTGTGCCCGCCGCCCCGGTGCCGGCAGGTCACCCGGCCGAGGGCGTTCCGCCCGCCTGTCCCGCGGAGCGGGACGAGCAGCGACTTCTCGGGCTCGGTCTTGGTCACCTCCTCGAAGGTGGCGACGCTCTGGAACCGGCGTCCGGGCGACGTGGGGCGATACTTGCGAACAGGCATCGTCGTGATCCTTCTCGGCTCTCGGCTCGAGGCTCTCGGCTCTCAGACGCCCTCGTACAGGTCGATGGAGTCGCCGGGCTTCAGCGTGGCGATGGCCTTCTTCCAGCTGGGCCGGCGGCCCTGGAAGCGGCCCAGCCGCTTCAGCTTGCCCTCCACCCGCACCGTGCGCACGTCCAGGACGCTCACCTTGAAGAGCTGCTCGATGGCGTGCTTGATCTCGATCTTGTTGGCCCGCACGGCCACCCGGAACAGGTACTGGTTGGCCTCGTCCTTCAGCCGCGTGCCCTTCTCGGTCAGGAGCGGCTGGAGCACGACCTCGTGGGGTCCCTTCATGGCGCAAGCACCTCCCGGAGCGTCTGCACCCCCTCGGGGGTCATGACCAGGACCTCCGCCCGCAGGATGTCGTAGACGTTCAGGCCGCGGACGGTGAGGACCCGCACCTCCGGCAGGTTCCGCGCCGACTTCTCCACCGCCTCGTCCCGCGCGGGCAGCACCACCAGCGCCCGCCGGTCGCCGAGCCCCAGACCCTGCAGGATCCCCCGCATGGCCTTGGTGCTGGGCTTCTCCAGCGGCAGCGCGTCCAGGAGGTAGAGCGTGCCGGTCCGGGCCTTGTCGGTCAGGGCCGCGCACAGCGCCTGCCGCCGCACCGTCTTGCTCACCCCGTAGGCGTACGAGCGGGGCGTGGGCCCGAAGACCGTGCCGCCGTGCCGCCACTGCGTGGCGCGGATGCTGCCCTGCCGCGCCCGGCCCGTGCCCTTCTGCTTCCAGGGCTTCTTGCCGCCGCCGCTCACCTCGGAGCGGCCCTTGGTGTCGGCCGTGCCCTGGCGGCGCCCGGCCAGCTGCATGCGCGTCACCTCGTGCAGCAGGTGCGGCTTCACCTCGGCCTCGAAGATGGCCGCGGGCAGCTCCAGCCGGTCCACGGTCTCCTGCTTCGCGTTCACCACGTTCAGGGTCGTTGCCATGATCCGCTCGCCTTCAGCCCTTCTGGACGGTGACCAGCCCGCCGGTGGGGCCGGGCACCGCACCCCGGATCAGCAGGAGGTGCTTCTCCGCGTCCACCGCCACCACCTCGAGCCCCTTCACCGTCTGGCGCGCGGCCCCCATGTGGCCCGGCAGGTGGTGGCCCCGGAAGACCCGCGACGGGTAGGAGGAGGCCCCGATGGAGCCCGGCGCCCGGTGGAACATGGCCCCGTGGGTCATGGGCCCGCCCCGGTAGTTCCAGCGCTTCACGCCGCCCTGGAAGCCGCGGCCCTTGGTGGTGCCCGTCACCCGCACCCGGTCCCCCGCGGCGAACAGGTCCACGGTGAGGACCTGCCCCACCTGGAACTCGCCCTCGCCCCCGCGCAGCCGGATCTCGCGCAGGTACCGCTGGAGCGGCACCTGGGCCTTGTCGAAGTGGCCCTGCAGCGGCCGGGTCACGCGCGAGCGCTTGGCCTGGGTCTCGAAGCCCACCTGGATGGCCACGTAGCCGTCCCGCTCGGTGGTCTTGAGCTGGACCACCGGGCAGGGCCCGGCCTGGATCACGGTCACCGGGACGGCCTTCCCCCGCGCGTCGAAGATCTGCGTCATGCCGACCTTGCGGCCCATCAACCCGATCGCCATGGCCCCCAACCATTTCAGATTTCAGATTTGGCGATTTCAGATGTGAAAATCTGCAATCTGAAATCTCCCATCTGAAATCGGTGCTAGAGCTTGATCTCCACGTCCACGCCGGCGGGCAGGTCCAGCCGCATGAGCTGGTCCACCGTCTGGGGCGTGGGCTGCACGATGTCCATCATGCGCACATGCGTCCGGATCTCGAACTGCTCCCGCGACTTCTTGTCCACGTGCGGCGAGCGCAGCACCGTGTAGCGGCTGATCTTGGTGGGCAGCGGCACGGGCCCCGAGATGAGCGCCCCCGAGCGCTGGACCGTGCCCACGATGTCCTTCACCGCCTGGTCCAGCAGCCGGTGATCGTACGCCTTCAGCTTGATCCGGATCTTCTGGTTGTCCATGTGGTCGTCCGCCGCGGCGGCCCCCTGTTCCCCTATTCGATGACCTCGCTCACCACGCCGGCGCCCACGGTGCGGCCGCCCTCGCGGAT
>JBHGAX010000094.1:0-12237 GCA_041946635.1 Methylomirabilales bacterium (SeqCode) | reverse complement strand
TGTTACGCGTTACGGTTTTGCGTCCCCCACCGTCGTGTTCGCCATCGCCTCCAGGACCGTCACCACCGCGGAGGAGTCGATGTGGCCGTCGCCCCGCGACTTCACCGCCTTCAGCAGCTCGCGCACGGCCGTGGCGGCGGGGAGCGAGACGCCCACCTGGTCCGCCAGCGCCAGCGCCGCGGTGAGGTCCTTGTACATGTTGCTCGTGGAGAAGTGGGGCGGGAAGAAGTTGTGCCGGATGATGCGCGGCCCCCGGGTCAGCATGGCCCCGGTCTGCGGCCCGGTCCCCGGGATGGACGTGATGTCCATGACGAGCTGCGGGTCGATCCCGGCCTTGCTCGCGAGGACCATCGCCTCCGCGCAGGCGTGGATGGCGATGCCCATCACCAGGTTCGAGATCAGCTTCAGCGTGACGCCCTGCCCGTTCTCCCCCACGTACAGGACGAGCGAGCCGAGGTGCTGGAGGATGGGCTGGCAGGCGTCGAACGCCGCCCGCGGGCCGCCCACCATGATCCCCAGCCGGCCCTCGCCCGCCACCTTCGGCCCGCCCGACACGGGCGCGTCGAGCATGGCGACGCCCCTGGCGGCCGCGCGCTCGGCCAGGCCGCGGGAGGCGTCGGGCGCGATGCTGCTCGTGTCCACGAGGATCAGCCCCCGGCGCGCGCCCTCCAGGATCCCGCCCGGCCCGCACATCACCTCCTGGCACGCGGCCGCGTCCGTCAAGCTGGTGAAGACCACGTCGGCCGCCTCCGCCGCGCGCCGCGGCCCGTCCGCCCAGGTCGCGCCGGCCTGGAGCAGGGGCGCGGCCTTCTCCTTCGTGCGATTCCATACCGTGAGCGGATACCCGGCGCCGACGAGCCGGCGCGCCATCTGCTGCCCCATGAGGCCGAGGCCGATGAATCCCACGCGCTCCATGTCTCCTCCTTCGCGGTCCCGGGGCGACCCGTCGTCCGCCGAGGGCGTCGACTCTATCGCGGTTCCTCGGGTCCGCGCAAGGCCTCCTCGGGCCCGCGCGGAACCGGCCATTTTCGCCGCGGGGATTCCCGTGGTAGGCTGCAGGGCATGGCCGGCGTCTCCCCGCGAGTTCTGCGCGTCGCCGTCACCGGCTCGCACGGGCTGGTCGGCTCCGCGGTGTGCGCCTCGCTGACGGCGGCCGGCCATGCCGTCCTGCGCCTGGTGCGCCGGGCGCCGGCCGCCGCGAACGAGGCCCGCTGGGACCCGCACGGCGGCGCCGACGCCGCGCGCCTCCAGGGCCTGGACGCGGTGGTGCACCTCGCCGGGGAGAACATCGCCGCCGGCCGCTGGACCGAGGCGCGCAAGGCCGAGATCCGGAACAGCCGGGTGCAGGGCACGGCGGCGCTCTGCGAGACGCTTGCCGCGCTCACGCGGCGCCCGCGCGTGCTGGTGAACGCCTCGGCCATCGGGATCTACGGCAACCGGGGGAGCGCGGTGCTGCGAGAGGACAGCGACCCGGGCAGCGGCTTCCTGGCCGCGGTGTGCCGGGACTGGGAGGCGGCGACCGCGCGCGCGTCCACGGCGGGCATTCGCGTGGTGCTCGCGCGCTTCGGGATGGTGCTTTCGCCGGCGGGGGGCGCGCTGAAGAGCATGCTCCGGCCCTTCCGGCTCGGCATCGGCGGTCGGATCGGGGACGGCGGGCAGTACGTGAGCTGGATCGCCCTCGACGACGTGGTGGGCGCGCTCGTGCAGGCGATCGAGGACGAGCGGCTGGCGGGGCCGCTGAACGTGGTGGCCCCGGCACCGGTGACGAATGCGGACTTCGCCCGCGCGCTGGGCCGGGCCGTGTCCCGGCCGGCGGTGCTTCCCCTGCCGGCGTTCGCCGCTCGCCTGGCGTTCGGCGAGATGGCGGACGAGCTACTCCTGGCCAGCCAGCGGGTGCTGCCGGCTCGCCTGCAGGCCGCCGGCTACCGCTTCCTCTACCCCGAGCTCGACCCGGCCCTGCGCCACCTGCTCCGGTTCTAGGCTCTTGCTCTTGGCGGGATCACGCGTTGCGCGTTACGTATGGCCATGAGAAGACGGCACGGCGACCGCAGGCAGCGGCGGGCGCTGCGGCCCTGGGCCGGCGGCGGCCGGACACTCAACCCGATTCCTGGGCGCCCGGGGCGCCTTGGCGGTGCGCATGTCTTTCCCCGTGATCCGCGTCGGCATCAGCAGCTGCCTGCTGGGGAACGAGGTCCGCTACGACGGGGGCCACAAGCGGGACCGGTACCTCACGGACACCCTGGGGCGGTTCTTCGAGTGGGTCCCGGTGTGTCCGGAGCTCGAGCTGGGCCTCGGCACGCCGCGCGGGACGCTGCGCCTCGTGGGGAATCCGCAGGCCCCCCGCCTGGTCTTCGCCAGGACGCAAGAGGACATCACCGGGCGCATGCGCGCGTGGTCTGAGGCCCGGGTGGCCAGGCTGGAGCGGCTCCACCTGTGCGGCTACATCCTGAAGAGCGACTCACCGAGCTGCGGGATGGAGCGGGTGCGGGTGTACGGCGGGAGCGGCAGGCCCGCCAAGACGGGCACCGGCATCTTCGCGCGCGTCCTCCTGGAGGGCCACCCCATGCTCCCCGTGGAGGAGGAGGGCCGGCTCCACGACCTGGGCTTGCGCGAGAACTTCGTGGAGCGGGTCTTCTGCTACCGGCGCTGGCGAAGCCTGGTGGCGGACGGGCGGACGCGCGGGACGCTGCGGGCCTTCCACGCCGCGCACAGGCTGCTGCTCATGGCCCACAGCTCCAAGCACCTCGCCGAGCTGGACCGCCTGGTGGCGGGGGCCAGGGCGTCCGGCCGCGCCGAGCTGGAGGCGGCGTACGGCCAGCGCTTCATGGCGGCGCTCCGGATCCCGGCCACCACCCGCAGGCACCTCGCCGTGCTGCAGCACGTCCTGGGCTGCGTCAGGCGGGATCTCGACGCGGGCGACCGGGCCGAGGCCCTGGCGGTCCTCGCCGACTACGCGCGAGGACTCCTGCCGCTGATCGTGCCCCTCACGCTGCTGCACCACCACCTGCGGCGCCGGCCGGTGCCCCAGCTCGCAGGCCAGGTCTACCTGAACCCTCATCCCAGGGAGCTGATGCTCCGCAATCACGCATGAGCCGCGTGGGCGCCTACACCCTCCACCGGCGGCAGCGGGTCGCGCTCGATCTGGACGAGACCTTCGCCTTCTTCGAGCAGCCGGAGCACCTGGCGCAGATCACGCCCCCCTGGCTGGACTTCCGCCTCCTGACCCCCCTGCCGATCGTCATGGCGCCGGGGCTGACCCTCGACTACACCATCCGGGTGCTCGGACGCCGCGTGCGCTGCCGCTCGCTCATCCGCGACTACCAGCCCCCGCATCGCTTCCGCGACACCCAGCTCCTGGGCCCCTACCGCTGGTGGGATCACCTGCATCAGTTCTGGCGCGAGGGCAGCTCCACGGTGGTCGAGGACCTCGTGACGTACGAGCTGCCCTTCGGCCTCGTCGGCTCCCTGGGGCACCGGCTGCTGGTGCGCCGGCGGCTCGAGGCGATCTTCGACTATCGCCGCGACCGCCTCGCCGCCCTGCTCTCCCCCCGCCGCTGACGCCCCGGGACGTCGTGCACCACCTCGTGCTCTTCGTGCGCTTCGTGGTGAGAAGGGTCTCTCCACCGGAAAGGTCTTGCCCCGGCGCGGCTGGAAGCCTAGGATGCGCGGGCGAACCCGTCGGAGGATGATCCCACTCGCATGCCGGGCCGTCCGTTCCCCCTGCTCCCGCTCCTGTTCCTCGCCGGGGTCTTTTACCTGAACTTCGTGGGGCGCGTGGTCCTGGCCCCGCTCCTCCCCGTCATCGCGCGCGATCTCGGCCTGGGCCACGCCGCCGCGGGCTCGCTGTTCCTCTTCCAGTCCCTCGGGCACGCGGCCGGGCTGATGGTCTCGGGCTTCACCTCCTGGCGGCTGGGCCACCGGCAGACCATCGTCCTCTCCACGCTGGCGCTCGGCGCGGCGCTGCTGGCCCTGGCGGCCAGCACCTCCCCCGCCGCCATGGGCGCCGTCATGCCGATCCTGGGCGCCGCGGCCGGCCTCTACCTGCCCGCCGCCATTGCGACCCTGATCGGACTGACCGACGAGGCGCAGTGGGGCCGGGCGACCGCCATCCACGAGCTGGCGCCCGGCCTCGGCTTCGTCACCGCGCCGCTGCTGGCGGAAGCCCTGCTGCGGTCCCTCTCGTGGCGGGGAATCCTGGCGGTCTTCGGCGTGGCGCTGCTGGCGGTGGGGGGACTCTATGCGCGCTGGGGCCGCGGCGGGCACCGGCGCGGGGAGCGGCCGCGCCTGAAGACCATGCTGGCGCTCGGCCTGCATCCCGGCCTGCCGCAGATCGCCGTGCTCTTCACGCTCGCAGTCGGGGCGGGCTTCGGCGTCTACATGATGCTGCCGCTGTTCCTGGTGGCCGAGCGCGGCATGGATCGACCGTCCGCCAACGCGCTCCTCGGCCTCTCCCGGGCGCTCAGCCTGCCGATGATCTTCGGGGCCGGCTGGCTGGCCGATCGGCTGGGCCAGCGGCGGGCGCTGGTGGCCTTCCAGGGCGCCACGGGGCTCCTGACCGCCGGCATCGCGCTGCTGGCCGGCCCGGCCCCCGCGGCCGTCGCGGTCGTCCTGCACGCCACGGCCAGCGTCTGCTTCTTCCCCGCCTGCTACCCCCTGATCGCGACGACCGTCCCGCCCGCCCAGCGCAACCTGGCCGTCTCCCTGGTCAGCCTGAGCGGCACCCTGCTGGGGGCGGGCCTCACCCCGGCCCTCATCGGGGCGGTGGCCGAGGCCTGGTCCTTCGCGCCGGCCCTGCTGCTCCTCGGCCTCCTCACCCTCGCCTCCCCGCTGCTCCTCCTGCTCGACCGGCCTGCACCGCGCACCGAGGTCGGCTGAGGCAGGCGGGCCCGGGCCCGCCCCTCCGCGGATCGCTCACGCCCCCAGGACGTCGGACGAGAGCGGCCGGCGCGCCGCGCAGAAGTGCTCGTAGATCTCGCCCGCCAGGCGGTACGTCTCCAGGGTGCGCCGGAGCCGCAGCGCCGGCCGCAGGGTCAGGCGGGACTGGAGGAAGCTCTCGGCGAAGTTGCGCAGGAGGTAACGCGGGACGCCGAAGTAGCGCTTCGCCGTGTCGCCCCGCGGGGCGACCCGCACCCGCGACACCCCGTAGCCGAAGTACCAGCGCTTGAAGTACTGCTTCGTCATCCGCGAGGCCTCGACGGGGTGGTACACGAGCATCCCCGGCGCGTAGGCGATCGTGCCGCCACTCGCCATGAGGCGGCGGCAGAACTCGGTGTCCTCGCCCCCGCCCCCCACGCGGCTCCGCCCCGGCCCCGGCCCCAGGTCGGTGCGGAAGAGGCCGTGCTCCGCGAAGACGGAGCGCCGGAAGGCCATGTTGGCGCCGAAGGGGGGCACGCTCAGCAGGAACGGGGTCTCACCGAAATCGAACTCCACGATGGCGCGGGCCAGCCGGTCCGGTCCCTGCACCGAGTACCAGGCGGGCGGTGCGGAGGGCCAGACCGGCAGGATCCGGCCGCCGACGCCGGAGCAATCGAACCGGGCGAAGGCCCTGCGGATCTCCAGCATCCAGTGAGGGTGCAGGGTCACGTCGTCATCCGTGAAGGCCAGGAGGTCGCCGCGGGCGACGGCCACGGCCGCGTTCAGCGCGAAGGACTTCCCCCGCCGCTCCACGAACTGGTAGACGAGAGGCAGCGCGAGGCGCTGCCGCGCCTGCTCGACCCGCGCCCGGGTGTCGTCCGTGGAGCCGTTGTCGACCAGGATGAGCTCCCACGGCTCCGCGGCGTCCCGCCGGAGCGAGGCCAGGCTCTGGAGGGTGGCGCCCAGGCATTCGGCGCGGTTGTAGCTGCAGAGGATGACGCTGATCATGCGCGACTCACCTCGGAGGGGACCGCGCGCATCGTTCCCGGACGCGGATACCGCTCCCGTTCGAGCAGATCGGCCAGCAGGGCGAACTGCCGCGCGGCGTTGAAGTGCGCCGCCACGTGTCGCCGCGCGGCCTCGGCCATCCTCCCCCGGTCGTCGGGGGACAGCTCCGCGGCCGCCCGCATGGCCTGAAAGAACCCGGCGCGGTCGTCCACCTCGACCAGCCAGCCGAGGTCCGGACGCGCCAGGACCTCCGGGACGCCCCCGGCCCGCGTGGCGATCGGGGGCGCGCCGCACGCCATCGCCTCCAGGAGAGCGAGGGGCAGCCCTTCCGCCCGGCTGGGCATCAGGAAGAAGTCGAAGGCGGGGTAGGCCTCCCACGGCCGGTCGGTGAACTCCAAGAGCCGGAAGGCGTCGCCCAGCCCCGCCCGGGCCGCCGCAGCCAGCAACTCCTCCCGGAGCGGCCCCTCCCCGACCAGCACCAGGCGCAGGTCCCGTCCGGCCAGGCGGCGGCGGAGCCGCGCGAACGCCTCCAGGGCCAGGTCGTAGCCCTTCTGCGGGTGGAGCCGCCCCACCGCGCCGAAGACCAGGGCCCCGGCGGGCACGCCCCAGGCGCGCCGGGTGGCCCGCGCCTGCTCCGTCGAGGCGCGGAACCGGTCGAGGTCGATGCCGTTACGCACGGTGCGCATCTTGTGGAGCGGGAAGTCGTACTCCCGGGCCAGCCCGGTGCGGACGGCCTCGCTCACGCAGACGATCCGGTGTGGCGCCGCGCCGCGCAGGCGGCGGGCCAGGAACAGCCGGTGCCACCACAGCCCCGCGCCCGGGAGCAGGCCACCGAGGTGCCGGCGCCGCGAGCGGGCCGGCATGGGCGGGCAGGCCAGGTGCTCGATGCTGACGAACCGGGGGAACGCCAGCCGGGCCGCCAGGTCGAGCTGCCAGGTGCCGACCTCGAAGGTGCCCTTGGGCAAGAGACCCAGGTCGCCCGCCAGCCCCCGGAGGAGGCGCAGGCAGTCGAGCACCCCGAGGGCCGGGAGGGGCGCGGGCAGCGCCACGCGGGCCAGGCGCACCCCGGGGCCCGGCTCGCAGCGCCCCCGGTCGTACCAGTCGTGGCCGAGCTGGTGGATCGTCACGAGGTGCCCGCGCGCGGCGAGCGTCCGCGCCAGCGCGGCGGTGTGGACCTCCGCCCCGCCCCACGCGCTCGTGGCCGTCAGGACAGACACCCTCATCCGGGGATCCCCGCTTTGCCGAGAGGCTGCCGCCCGGGCCGCCCGGCGGCTCCCGGGTGCTCCCGCCCTTCCGCCGGCGCGGCGGGCCGGCCGACCGCCTTCGGGTCCGCGCAGAACGCCTCCACCCGGCCGGCCACCTCCTCCCAGGTGAAGCTGGCCAGGGCCTTGGCCCGGCCCCGCTCGCCCATCCGCGCCCGGCGGGCCGGATCCCGCAGGAGGGCGTGGATCGCGTGGGCGATGTCGGCCGGGCTCCGCGGGTCCACCGTGAGGCCGTCCAGGCCGTCCTCGATGACCCGGCTGGTGGCGCCGACCCGGGAGCCGATGACGGGCTTGCCGCACATCCAGGCCTCCAGGTAGGCGATCCCGAAGGACTCGGCGACGGAGGGCATCACGAAGACGTCGAGGGCGGCGTAGAGGTCCGGCTTCTCCGCCTCGGCGAAGTCCAGGAGGAACAGGACTCGCTCCCGCTCGGCCGGCGTGAGCCCGGCGAGCACCGCCTCCGGCGGCCCTGCCGCGACGGAGCGATGGCCGGCGAGGACCAGGCGCACCGCGGGGTCCCACGCCCAGACCCGGCGCATGGCCTCCAGCAGGGCCGGCACGCCCTTCTCGGCGCAGAGCCTGCCCACGAACCCCACCAGCGGCCCGCCCCCCAGCCCGTGCCGGCGCCTGAACCCGGCCGCGTCCGGGCGCCCGAAGCGCTCCGGCGCGACGCCCGGGCCGATCACCGCGATCCGGTCGGCGCCCGGGTGGCGGCTGCGGATGAACTCGGCCTCGTGCGCCGTGTTCACGATGAAGCCCTCGCACGCCCTGAGCATGCCGTCGTAGATCGGGCGCCGGGCCCAGCGCTCCTCGGTGTGGAACAAGGGCACGCCGATGAGCCGGAACCGCCGCAGGCGCCGGGCAAGCTCGGCGTGGTAGGCGGGCGCCAGCACCCAGTTCCAGGAGAGCACCACCTCGGTCCGGACGGTCAGGAGGGCGACGAGCAGGTGCCGGTTGCGCGGCCGCTCCGTGAGCAGCAGGTCGAGCCCCTCCCGGCCGAGGAGCGCGCAGAGCGACCGGTAGCCGCCCTTCAGCCGGAGCCACCCCTGCAGGGCCGCGGAGAGCCAGTCGTCCGCCGGATCCACGCGCACCACCTCCACCCCGCGGAGGCGCTCGCGCGCGGGGAGGCCCGCGCATGCGCCGGCCAGGAGGTCCCGGTGGCTGCCGGCATTCGTCGTCAGTACCGTGACGGCGTGTCCCCGCGCCGCCAGCCGCTCCGACACCTCCTGCACGTGCCGCTCGGCCCCGCCCGGCGAGGGAAAGTAGAGCGGCGTCACCTGCAGGATCCGCATCCTGATTCTCCGGCGTCCGACGCGCCCGGCCGACGCGTCAGACCAGTCCGGCCCGTCCCACCACCCGCTTCAGCCGCGCCACACTCCCCGGGCGGAGCAGCGTCTTGAGCAGGACCTTCCACACGGCCACGTGCCGCAAGGCCTCCGGCACCGCCCGGCACATCGTGAGCGCGAAGCGCCGCGCCTCCGGGTTCGGCCCGCCCTCGGGCAGCAGCCGCTCCGTCCGCGCCACGATGCGCGCGGCCAGGTCCGCCCACACGCGGCGCCGGAACGCCGCCGTGCGGAGCGGCGCGGGCAGGTGCCGGGTGAGGATCAGCCGCTTGGCCACCAGCTCCTCGCGGAAGGCGGCCGGCGTGGTCTCGCCCTCCCGGTCCAGCGCGTACTGCGACGTGTGGCTCCCGCCGTGGAAGCGCCACTCGGCCAGGGGCCGGGCCAGGAACGCGATGTCGTAGTGCGCGGCGATGCGCATCCAGTACTCCCAGTCGTCCACCAGGACCAGGCGGTCGGAGAAGCCGCCGAGCCGGTCGTAGCACTCCCGTCGGAAGACGACGGTCGGGAGGTTGATCCGGTTGTAGCTCAGGAGCATCTGGGCCAGCACCTCCGCGCCGGCCTGGATCTCGTCCCGGGTGCGGTCGGGCCCGTGCCCCCAGTTCGTGTCGGCGCGCACGCGCCGGCCTTCTCCGTCCAGCACGTGGTACTTGGAGTGGACCAGGCCGACCGCGGGATGGGCCGCGAGGACGGCCACCTTGTGGGCCAGGTTCTCCGGCAGCATGCGGTCGTCGTCGGTGAGCGGGGCGATGAAGCGGCCCCGGGCCAGGCGCAGGACCTGCTTCCAGTTCTCGTGCGCCCCGACGTTCCGCGGGTTCCGGTGGTAGCGGACGCGGGGGTCGGCGAAGGCCCGCACCACCTCGGGCGTGTCGTCGCTCGAGGCGTTGTCGGAGATGACCACCTCGTAGTCCGGAAGCGTCTGGTCCAGGACGCTGCGGACGGTCTCCCGCAGGATGGCCGCACGGTTGTAGGTCGGAATGCACACGCTGGCGCAGGGTCGAGCACCTGTCACGCTGACGCTCCCACCCCGAGGACCGTGCCGGCGGCCCTATCCCGCAACGGGGACGGCCGCGGGCGGGGCCGCCGGGGCGGCGGGCGCGGGGGCGGGGGCCGCCGCGAGGGCGGCGGGAAGCTCCGCCAGCACCGCGGCGACGCGCCGGTGCCCGTCCTCGGTCCAGTGATCGTCCTGGCGCTTGTAGTCCGCCAGGCTGAGCCGCTTCATCAGGGGGACGAACGGCAGGCCCAGGTCGTCGCAGATCGCCCGGATCCGGCGATCCGGCAGCTCCGGGTCCATCACCGCCCGGTACCGCCATCCGGGCCCCTCCGCCTCCGGACCGGCCAGGGCCAGGGGCGCCGGGACGGTCATGACGGCCAGGGAGAATCCGGCCTGCCGGCTCAGCCGGGCCCCGGCGTCGAGCAGGAAGGCGCAGGCGGAGTAGGCGCGCTCCGCCAGGAACGTGTCGCGATGGAGCGCGGCCAGCGTGGCGTACCAGTTCCGGGAGCGCAGGCTGTCGCTGGCCCGCCAGGTGGCCGGCGACAGGTGCTCCCGCACGATCTCCCACGCCGCGCCTCCCTCCAGCCGGCGGACGAACGGCGTCCGGTAGCCGCTCATCTCGGGCGAGAGGCTCTCGTGCAGGTCGTTCCCGACGTAGACGAGCCAGACCACCAGCTTCCCCGCCAGGCGCGGCGCGAGCTGCTCCATCAGCAAGAGCTCCTGGACCAGGTTGTACCCGGGGACGCCGACGGCCTTCACCCGCGCCTCGGGACAGAGCTGCGGGAACGCGGCCGCGTGGTCCACCCCGTAGCCGAACGCGTGCGAGTCGCCGAAGACCACGATCCGGCACTCCTCCAGGCCACGCCGCCCCGGCCACCCGTGCTGATCGGTGACCACGTGGAACACGTCCCCCCACTGGTCCACGCAGCGGCAGTCGAGGTTCGGCTTGGCGCGCCAGCCCAGGGCCGGATCGAACGCGAAGAGCTGCCGCCAGCCCAGGACCGGCGGCGAGAGCCGGGCGGCCAGTGTCCGCGTCAGCGCGGCCACCAGCCAGAAGGGGCTGCCCAGCAGGAGCACGACGGCCGCCAGGAGCAGGCCGGCCAGGGTCAGGACGAGGGCGACCAGCGCGCGAATCACGTCATCCTCCCCCGCTCCCTCAGAAGAGCGTGTAGGTGTCGGAGGGGAGCGCCGCCTCCGCGTCCGTGTCTGCGGCCGCCAGGACCAGGAGGAACGGCAACAGGCCGAGCGCCCACCACCGGGACGGCGAGGCGAGCGCCCAGGCCGCGTAGGCGCCTTTCCAGCCGCGCCGGGCGTGCCGGCTGGCTCCCGCGGCCGTCGCCGGGCGGGGCGTCCAGAGCGACCGGAGGTTGGGGTGCGCGAGGGTGAGGGCCGCGCCGCCCCGCCGGGCCGCCACGGCGAGGATCAGGAAGCAGAGGGCCTTCATGGACAGGCGCACCGCGCGGGCGTAGAGCGTGCTCAGCCGGGCCCAGCCCAGGTAGGCGCCGCGCAGAGGCTCCGCCCCGAGCGCGGCGGCCCCCGCCAGGAGCCCCAGGCCCAGCCCGACGACGGCCCCCGTCGCGGACCAGACGAGCGCGAGCAGGCCGCCAAGCGCCAGCCCGGCCGAGATGCCCAGGGCCAGGGCGAAGGCCTGCAGGTGGACGCGGCGGGGCGGAAGGGGGAGCGTCAGCATGCGTCAGTCCGGGGCGTACCGGGCCCGGTAGGCCTCGGCATCCTCCTGGAGGCCGGCCGGCTGCGCGGCTCGCAGGAGGAGGTGGTTCTCGAGCACGAGGCAGTCCATGTCGGTGGCCAGGAAGCAGCGGAAGGCATCCTCGGGCGTGCAGACGATGGGCTCGCCCCGGATGTTGAAGCTGGTGTTCACGAGGACCGGGCAGCCGGTCAGGTCGTGGAAGTGCCGCAGCAGCCGGTAGAAGCGCGCGTGGCGCCCGGGATCCACGGTCTGGATGCGCGCGGAGTAGTCGACGTGGGTGACGGCCGGCACCCGCGACCGCGCCACCGCCACCCGCACGCGCAGGTCCGGGTCGCGCATGCGCTGCCGGTCCTCGGCTGTGAGCGGCACCCGCCACGCCTCCCGGACGGGGGAGACCGTCAGCATGTAGGGGCTCTCCTCGCCCGCCGGCATGTCGAAGACGGTGTGGGCCAGCTCCTGCAGGACGCAGGGCGCGAAGGGCCGGAAGGACTCCCGGAACTTGATCTTCACGTTCATGACCTGCTGCATGCGCGGGGAGCGCGGATCGCCCAGGATGCTCCGGCTGCCCAGGGCCCGGGGCCCGTACTCCATCCGCCCCTGGAACCAGCCGACGACCCGCTCCTCGCCCAGGAGTCGCGCCACCCGGTCGAGCAGGCGCGGCTCGTCCGCGAAGTACTCGTAGCGCGCCCCCACCGAGTCCAGGAACAGGCCGATCTCCGCGTTCGAGAAGGCCGGCCCCAGGAGCGAGCCGCGCTGGCTGTCGCCGGGCTGCACCCGCCGGGGGTTCTCGAGCACCTGGTGCCACAGGAGCAGGGCGGCCCCCAGGGCGCCGCCCGCGTCGCCGGCGGCCGGCTGGATCCAGATGCGCGAGAAGGGCCCCTCCCGCTGCAGCCGGCCGTTGGCCACGCAGTTCAAGGCGACGCCGCCTGCCATCACGAGGTTGCGCATGCCGGTCATGCGGTGGACGTGGCGGGCCGCCCGGAGGACGACCTCCTCGCAGACCACCTGGACGGAGGCCGCCAGGTCCATGTCTTTCTGGGTCAGGAAGCTCTCCGGCCGGCGCGGCGGCCC
>JBHGAX010000093.1:0-12392 GCA_041946635.1 Methylomirabilales bacterium (SeqCode) | reverse complement strand
CCTACACCTCCCGCAGCACCTCGCGGATGCTCTGCTCCAGGATGTCCACCATGCGGTCGGCGTCCTGCTCCGCGATGACGAGGGGCGGGCCGAAGGCCACCCAGTGGGGGTCGAAGCGCAGCAGCAGCCCGTTGTGCATGCAGCGCCGCCCCACCTTCAGCCCGAACTTCGCCTCCGCCGGGAACGGCCTGCGGGTGCCCGGGTCCTGCACCAGCTCCACCCCGATCATCAGCCCCTTGCCCCGGATCTCGCCCACGACGCCGAGGGGCGTGAGCTGCTGCTGCAGGCGGGCCACCAGGTGCGCGCCCACCCTCCGGGCGTTCTCCGCCAGCTTCCGCTCGAGGATCTCCCGGATGCTGGCCAGGCCGGCCGCGCAGGCCACCGGGTTGCCCGCGTACGTGTGGCCGTGCGCCAGCTCGGTCCCCGGCTCGCCCCAGAACACCCGGGCGACCGGCTCCCGCACGATGGCGGCGGCCAGCGGCGCGTAGCCGCTGGACATGCCCTTGCCGCAGCACAGGATGTCGGGCACCACCCCGAAGGTGTCGGCGGCGAACATGCTCCCCGTCCGGCCGAAGCCGGTGATGATCTCGTCGAAGATGAGCAGGATGTTGTGCTCGTCGCAGAGCTGCCGCAGGATGCGCAGGTACTCCATGGGCGGGGTGATGATGCCGCCGGTGTTGCTGATCGGCTCCACGATGATCGCGGCCACCGAGCGGGGGTCCTCCCACTCGATCAGGCTCTTGATCGTCCGGGCGCAGAACACCTCGCAGGCCGGGTACGTCTTCTCGTACGGGCAGCGGTAGCAGTAGGGCGGGTAGGTGTGCAGGAAGCCGATGGCCGCCGGCTCGTACACGGTCTTGCGGTAGCCCACCCCGCCGGCGCTCATCGTCGCCGCCGTGGCCCCGTGGTAGCTCAGGTAGCGCGACAGGATCTTGTACTTGCCGGGGTTCCCCGTCTGGCGGTGGTACTGGCGGGCGATCTTGAACGCCGCCTCGTTCGCCTCGGAGCCGCTGTCCACCAGGCGCGCGGTGTGGAGGTCGCCGGGCGTGACCTCGGCCAGGAGGTTGGCCAGCTCGACGGCGCGGGGGTTGGTCCCGTGCATCGGCGGGTTGAACGGCAGCGTCGCGAGCTGGGTCCGCACCGCCTCCAGCACGCGGGGATTGTTGTACCCCACGTTCACCGTGAAGATGCCGGCCAGGCCGTCCAGGTACTCCTTGCCGTGCACGTCCCAGAAGCGGATCCCGTCCGCCCGGGCGACCAGGAACGGATCCTTCACGAACTCCGACATCTGCCGGTAGTCCAGCATGATGTGGCGGAGGTACTGCTCCTCCGTGAACCGCGCGTCCTGCCCGCTCGCCATGATGGCTGCTCCTTTCCCACTACGAAGCGTTCAGCTTTCAGCAGTCAGCGATCAGCCAACGGTCTTCTCGCTGACCGCTGACGGCTGGCCGCTGATTGCTTAGTGGCACACCTCCCGCATGACCTTCTGGATCGCCACGGTGAGGGCGCCCACCAGCCGCTCCACGTGCTCCTCGGTGAAGATGTAGGGCGGGCTGATCTGGATGTGGTCCCCGGCGCGGCCGTCGATCATGCCGCTCATGCCGGGCACCACCATGACCCGCTCCGCCAGGGTGGCGTCCACGATCCGGCGCGTCACGCCCAGCTCCGGCGGGAAGGGCCGCTTGCTGGCCTGGTCGGCCACGAACTCCACCCCCAGGATGAGCCCCGTCCCCCGCACGTCCCCCACGATGGGGAAGCGCTTCAGCTCCTCCAGCCGCCGCAGCAGCAGCGTGCCGATCCGCCCGGCGTTCTCCACCAGCCGGTGTGCCTTGAGGTACTTGAGCACCGCGAGGCCCACGGAGGCGCAGAGCGGGTGCCCCGAGTAGGTGAAGCCCTGGGTCATCTGGCCCGACCCCTGGGCGATGGCGTCGTAGACGCGATCGTGCAGGATCACCGCGGCCAGCGGCAGGTACCCGCTGCTCAGCGCCTTGGCCGTGGTGATCATGTCGGGGACGACGCCCCAGTGCTCGATGGCGAAGTTCTTCCCCGTCCGCCCCACCCCGGTGATGACCTCGTCGGCGATGAAGAGGATGTCGTGCCGATCGCAGATCTCGCGGATGCGGGGGTAGTACTCGGGCGGCGGCGTCACGCCGGCCGCCGAGGTGCCGATGACCGGCTCGGCGATGAAGGCCGCGATGTCGTCCGCGCCCTCGAAGGTGATGGTCCGCTCCAGCTCGTCGGCGCAGGCGATCCCGCAGGCCGGGTGGCTGGCCGCGTAGGGGCAGCGGTAGCAGTACGGCGGCTGGATCTTGGGGAAGTTCAGCAGGTAGGGCGTGAAGTCCTTGCGCCAGGCCGTCCGCCCCGACATGGACAGCGCGCCGATGGTGTTGCCGTGGTAGCTGGTCCAGCGGGAGATGATCCGGGACTTCCGCGGCTTGCCCCGTTCCAGGTGGTACTGCCGCGCCAGCTTCATGGCCGTCTCGGTGGCCTCCGAGCCGCCGGAGAGCAGGACGACCTTGCGCATGCCGGCCGGGGCCCAGGTGGCCAGCTCCTCGCACAGGGCCATGGCCGCCTCGTTGGCGAAGGAGCCGCCGTGCACGAAGGCCACCTTCTCGGCCTGCGCCTGCATGGCGGCGATGATCTCCGGCACGCCGTGCCCCACGTTCACCACGGAGATGCCGCCCACGGCGTCCAGGTACTCCCGCCCGGCGGCGTCGTACAGGTAGACCCCCTGCCCCCGCACCATCACGGGGTAGGTCTTCTTGAAGTCGCGGAAGACTTGTGCTCCCATCGGCTGCTCCTTCGTGTTCCCACGGCGACCATGGACCATGGACGATGGACCATCAGGGCCGCGGGCCGCCGGTCCTTGTCGTCCATGGTCCATGGTCCATGGTCCGGCCGGTCAGTTCCGCAGCTCGGCCGGCAGTCCGTGCTCGACGGCCGCGATGGCCTCGTCCAGGATGGCGACCAGGTCGTCCACCTGCGTCTCGCTGATGATGAAGGGGGGCGCGAGCAGGATGTGGTCCCCCATGACGCCGTCCACCGTTCCGCTGGAGGGGAAGACCACCAGCCCGCGCGCAAAGGCCTCCTCGAAGAGCCGCTTGCCGAAGAGGTAGGCCTTGGGGAACGGCTCCTTCGTCTGCCTGTTCCGCACGAACTCGACGCCCGCCATGAGCCCCTTGCCCCGCACGTCGCCCACGCTCGGGTGGCGCAGGAGCGTCTGCAGCCCGGCCAGCAGCCGCTCGCCCATGCGGCGGGAGTTCTCGATCAGCTTCTGCTCGTGGATGATGGAGAGCACCTCGATGCCCACGCGGGCGGACAGCGGATTCGCGCAGTAGGTGTGTCCGCCGCGGAAGTTGCTGTGCTTCGCGCGCAGCAGGTCCATGACCTTGTCCCGCAGGATGACGGCCGCCAGCGGGGTGTAACCGCCCGAGATGCCCTTGGCGGTGGCGAGGATGTCGGGCACCACGTTCCAGTGGTTCATGCCGAAGTTGGCCCCCGTCCGGCCGAAGCCCGTCATCACCTCGTCCGCGATGAAGAGCACGTCCGCCTCGTCGCAGAACTGGCGCACCAGGGGGAAGTACTCGGGCACGGCCGGCACGGCGCCCAGGGCCGCGCCCACCACCGGCTCGGCGATGAAGGCCAGCACGTTCTCCGGGCCTTCCTGGCGGATGGCCTTGCGCAGGGCGTAGGCGCACTCCAGGTGGCACTGGCCGTAGGTCAGGCCCCAGTCGCAGCGGTAGCAGTAGCAGGGCGGGATCTTGACGGCGTGGCCCAGCATCGGGCCGTAGATCTGCCGGCGGTAGGTGATGCCGCTGGCCGTCATGGCGCCGAAGGTGTTCCCGTGGAAGCCCTGCCAGCGCCCGATGACGGTGAACTTGCCCCGGTTGTTGCGCTCGAACTCGTACTGCCGCGCGAACTTGATGGCGTTCTCCGTCGCCTCGGAGCCCCCGGAGAGCAGGAAGCTGTGCTGCATGCCGGGCGGCGCGATCTCCGCGATCCGGTTGCACAGCTCCACGTGCGGCTTGTTGGCGAAGCAGTGCGCCGGGCTGAAGGCGATGGTCTCGGCCTGCCGGGCCATCACGGCGGCCACCCGCGTGTTCCCGTGGCCGATGGAGGTGACCACCGAGGAGCCGCCGGAGCCGTCGATGTAGCGCCGCCCCTTGGTGTCGTAGAGGTAGATGCCCTCGCCGCGCTCCACCACCGGGTAGTCCCGCTCCAGGTCGCGGAACACCACGCGGGAGAGGTCCCAGCCCACCACCGCCTGCTGCATCTGGCCGTCGAGCTCCATCGCGCGCTCCTCTGGGCCGCCGTGGCCCGATTACAGGATCTTCCCCAGGAACTCCCTGGTCCGCTGGTGCTGCGGCCGGTCGAAGACCTCGGCCGCGCTGCCCTGCTCCACGATCCGCCCCTCGTCCATGAAGATCACCCGGTGCGCCACCTCCCGCGCGAAGCCCATCTCGTGCGTCACCACCAGCATGGTCATGCCGTCGCGCGCGAGCTGCTTCATGACGTCCAGGACCTCGCGCACCAGCTCCGGATCCAGGGCAGAGGTGACCTCGTCGAAGAGCATGAGCTTCGGCTGCATGGCCAGCGCGCGGGCGATGGCCACCCGCTGCTGCTGGCCGCCCGAGAGCTGGGCCGGGTAGGCGTCCACCTTCTCGCGCAGGCCCACCTTGGCCAGGAGGGCCAGGGCCTCGCCCCGCACCTCGCCGTCCGGCCGGCGCCGCACGACCAGCGGCGCCAGCATGACGTTCCGCAGCACCGTGAGGTGCGGGAAGAGGTTGAAGGACTGGAAGACCATGCCGACCTCCGCCCGGACCTGGCGGATGTTGGTCTTGTGGTGGTCCAGCCGGATCCCGTCAATCCAGATCTCGCCCGCCTGGACGGGCTCCAGCGCGTTCAGGCAGCGCAGCAGGGTGCTCTTGCCGGAACCGCTCGGGCCGATGACCACCACGACCTCGCCGCGGCTGACCTGCAGGCTCACGTCGTTCAGCACGTGCAGGTGGCCGAAGTGCTTGTGGATGTTCTTGACCTTAACCACCGGCCTGCAACCTCCGTTCGGTCCAGCGGGCCAGCCGCGACAGCGGGTAGCAGAGCGCGAAATACAGGGCGGCCACGATGCCGAAGACCTGGAAGGAGAGGAACGTCTTCTCGGTCAGGATCTGGCCCACCCGCGTCAGCTCCAGGTAGCTGATGACCGACACGACGGACGAATCCTTGATGAGGCCGATCAGCAGTCCCACGCCGGGCGGGATCATCACGCGGAAGGCCTGCGGCAGGACGATCCAGCGCATGGTCTGGGCGTAGCCCATCCCCAGCCCGCGCGCGGCGTCCCACTGGTCCTTGCCCACGGACTGGATCCCGGCCCGCACGATCTCCGCCATGAAGGCGCTGGAGTTGAGCATGAGCGTGGCGATGCCCGCGGCCAGGATCGGCACCTGGAGCCCCAGGAGCGGCAGCCCGAAGAACACCAGGTAGAGCTGCATGAGGAGCGGCGAGTCGCGGATCAGCTCGATGTAGGCGCCCGCCGGCCAGGCCAGCCAGCGCGCCCGCGCGGCCCGGGCCAGGCCCACGAAGAGCGCGATGACGAGCCCCAGGCCCAGGCCGGCCACGCACAGGAGCAGCGTGTTCCCGAGCCCCTGGAGGAGCAGGATGGCGTCGTAGACGTTCAGCCGGTCTTGCACGTACTGGGGCATGGCGGTCCGCGGCGCTAGGCCGGCTGGCGGAAGACCCGCCGGCCGATCAGCTTCAGGGCTCCCGAGATGGTCAGGGTCATGGCCACGTAGATCACCGTCAGCACGATGTAGGTCTCGAAGGAGCGAAACGTGCTGGAGGCGAGCTGCTTGCCCCGCAGCGCGAGATCCTCCACGGCGATGGTGGAGACCAGGGAGGACCAGAGGATGATGCCGATGAACTGGTTCGACAGCGGCGGGTAGATCACCCGGAAGGCCTGGGGGAACACCACGTGCCGCATGAGCTGCGGGGTGCTGAGCCCGAGCGACGCGGCCGCCTCGACCTGCCCCTTGTGCACGGCCTGGATGCCGGCCCGGATGATCTCCGTCAGGTAGGCGCTGTTGTTCACCACCAGGCCGGCCAGGCCGGCCACGTAGTTGGGCACGTCCACGTTGACCTGGCTGAAGCCGAAGTAGATGAAGAAGAGCTGCACGAGCAGCGGCGTGTTGCGGATGAACTCGACGTACCAGGTCGCCGGGAGCCGCAGCCAGGGGGTCTGGGCCATGCGGCACAGCGCCCCCGCCGTGCCGACCAGGAAGCTGAGGAACAGCGTGAGGAGGGAGAGGTGCAGCGTGGTCAAGGCGCCGTCCAGGAGCATGGGCAGCTCCTGGAAGACGGGCCGGAACTGGAACACGTATCCGTGCATGTGGGGCTCGCGAGCGGGCGGCCGGCTGCGCCCCGGGGCGCAGCCGGCCGACGGGGTTACCAGCGCGGGGAGACGGGGAACGGCTCCGCCGCGAACCACTTCTTGTACAGCTCCTTCATCTTCCCGCTCTGGTGCAGCCGGTAGATGAAGAAGTTGACGTAGTTCAGCCACTCCTGGTCGAACTTCCGGACGCCGAAGCAGTACGGCTGGAAGGAGAGCGGCTGGTTCAGGAAGGCGAGGTTCTTGTCCCGGCCGGCGTGGTACACGGTGTAGGTGTAGTCCTCGATCTGCGCGTCCGCCTTGTTCTGCTGCACGGAGAGCAGGGCCGTGGAGGCCTGGTCGAAGCCGAAGATCTTCGCCTTGGGCGCCTCCTTCTTCAGCAGCTCCTCGCCCGTGGAGCCGGTGGTCACCGCCACCCGCTTCCCGTTCAGGTCGCCCCACTTGGCGATCTTGGCCTCCTTGCGGAAGATGACGCCGATGCCGTCGATCACGTAGGGATCGCTGAAGGTGATGGCCTTGGAGCGCTCCAGCGTCGCGGTGAAGTTCGAGATCGCCACGTCGATCTTGCCCGACAGCAGGAAGTTGATGCGGTCCTGGGTGGTCGGCACGGGCACCAGCGCGAGCTTCACCTTCAGCTCCTTGGCCAGCTCGTTCGCGATGTCCACGTCCATGCCCACGATGTTGTTCTGCTGATCCCGGAAGCCCCAGGGCGGGTAGAAATCGAAGGTCCCGACGACCAGCTCTCCCTTCTTGATGACCGCGTTCAGCGTGTCCTGCACCTCGGCGGCCTGCGCCGCCCCCGTCCAGCCCAGCGCCCCGAGCAGCATCCCGGCCGCGAACAGCCTGACCCACGTCCGCCTGTGCATGGCCTTCTCCTTCCTGCGGCGGCGTCGCAAGGCGCCGCCAGGTTGAGGAATCCGGCGGGCATTCGCGCGGCTGCCCGCCGGTGCGTCAAACGGTGGCTCGTCGCGGCACCCGGAGCTCCGGCCGGCCGGCGCGCGCCCCGGAGCGCGGCGAGGCCGCCAGGGCGCTGGCGCCGTCTGCCGGGCGGGGCCGGCGGCGCCCCGCCGCCGCGGCCGGCGCCCCCGGGTGGCCGAGCCTCTCGCCCAGGTGCCGGGCCATGGCCTGCTGCGCGGCGGCGCCGTCGCGGCGCCGGAGGGCGTCCAGGATGCCGGCGTGGCCGCGGACGATGCCGCGGAGGTCGGTGTAGAGGAGGTTGGTCGCCGACAGGAACAGGCGGACCTTCCGCTCCATGCCCGACCAGATCTCGTAGAGCATGCGGTGGCCCGAGGCCCGGCAGATGCGCTCGTGAAACTCGAAATCCAGCTCGAGCAGCCGCGAGAACTGGCCGCGGCCGGCGGCGCGCTCCATGCGCGCCAGCATGCCATCCAGCGCGGCGAGGTCCGCCGGACTCAGCCGATCCGCGGCCAGGGCGGCCGCGAAACCCTCCAGGGCGGCGCGCAGGCTGGCCACCTCCCGGATCGTCTCCGGCGTGAGCTCCACCACGCGGGCGCCGCGATTCGGCTCCTTGACCACCAGCCCCTCCCGCTCCAGCGCGGCCAGCGCCTCGCGGACGGGCGCGCGGCTGGTCCCCATCTGCCGCGCCAGCGGCGCTTCCAGCAGCCGGGCGGCCGGCCGGAGCCTGCCCTGCGCGATGGCCGCGCGCAGCCGGCCTGCGACCTGCTCGGCGATGGTGCGGTACGCGACGGGCGCGCGGCCCAGGGCGGGCGCGGGAGGGGGCGGCGTCGGCTTCCGGCCGGGGATGGCCATGGGTGTCCTGTGTGCTTCAGGCGATCCGGGGAGGATTGTAGAATGTCGACTTTTTAGCCCGGGAGGCGGACGAGCGTCAAGCGAAAACTCGGGGCCGCGCGCCGGGGCGCCCTGCGCCAGGCGTGCGCGGCCGCCCTGCGATTTAGGGTTGTGCCGGGACTTCCCGGCGTGCTATCTGCTCTGCCGGCGAAGCGCGGAGGGGGTCGGGAGCGAGGCATGTGGCTGGCGGCGGTGGCGCTGGTGCTCGGCTCGGCGGGGCTGCACGCGAGCTGGAACCTCATCGTGAAGAGCGAGGAGGACAAGCTCTTCTCCGGCTGGCTGACCGTCCTCACCCCGTGCCTGCTGCTCTCCCCCGTCCTCCTGGCCACGGGGCTCCCCGCGCGATCCGCGTGGCCCTTCCTGGCCGCCAGCGCCTCCATCCACACCGGGTACATGATCGCGCTGACCCGCGCGTACCAGCACGGCGACCTGTCGGTCGTCTACCCGATCGCCCGCGGCCTGGCGCCGCTCATCGTGGCGCTGGCGGCGCCCCTGGTGCTGGGCGAGCGACTGTCGCCCGTCGCCATGCTGGCCATCGCGCTGGTGGGCGGCGGCATCACGGCCCTGGGCCTCTCGACCCGCCGCTCCTTCGCCGGACCGGCGGCCATCGGCTGGGCCGTCGCGACCGCGCTCTTCATCTCCGGCTATTCCATCCTGGACAAGGCGGGCGTCTCCCGCGCCAACCCGCTGGCCTACATCGTGGTCCTCTTTGCGGTGAACGCGGCGATGATGCTCCCCTACGTGCTGTGGCAGGGCGGGCGCCGCGGCGCGGGGTGGCTCCGGCGGGTGCGCTGGGGCCGCCAGATCGCCGGCGGCCTCCTCAGCCTGGGGGCCTACCTCATGGTCCTCATCGCCATGCGGCTCACGCAGGTCAGCTACGTGGCCGCCCTGCGCGAGACGTCCGTCATCCTCGCGGCCATCCTGGGCTGGCGCGTCCTGGGCGAGGCCTACGGGCGGGCCCGCATCCTGGCCTCCGCCGTGGTGGCCCTGGGCCTCTTCCTGCTGGTCCTGGCCATGCGGTCGTAACAGGGCTGAAGACCCCCCGACTCCGCCACGCTAGGCTCGGGGCGAACGGGACGCTGTGCCCTTCCCGGCTCCGCCTGAGACGGGTACGTGCAACCGCAGCTCCGCGAAGCAGTGCTGCAGAACACGACGAGCCCGGAGGGGAGTCCTCCGGGCTCGGTGTTCTTCGCGGGCCGGGCACGCCCGGCATCAGGCCGTTCAGCCGGCGCCGCACTCGGCACCCCGGCGAAGGCGCTTGACCATGGCGGCCGCCGAGGCGCAGCAGGCGCCGCGGAACTCCGACGTCTGGAGGACGACGGGCGGAACGTCGCTCCGCTCGATGCGGCGGAAGCCCCACCGAACGGCGAGCGGCTCGATGGTCTGCGTCAGCAGGTAGGCCTGCTCGACGCCGCGGCCTCGCGCCCGGGTCTCGAGGGCCTCGAAGAGGCGATGCGCGAGGCCGAGTCCCCGGTACGCCGGGGCGACGGCCAGCGAGCGAAACAGCGCGGCCGCGCCCGCCGGCTCCATGCCGATGCACCCCACGATCCTCCCGGCGCACCGCGCCACCAGGAACTCGCCCACGTGCGGCGCGATATCCGAGGGAAGCCCGGCCTCCTCCAGCAGCGCCTGGATGGCGGTGACGTCCGCCGGCTCGGCCGGCTGGATGAGGACGTTCGCGCCAGCGCCGGCGGGGTGCGGCTTCAGCCCCTCGAAGCGCGCACTCCAGATCTTCCCCGCCGCCTCCTGGGCCAGCGCCGCCGCATCGGCCCCCGGACACCCGCAGGGCGATTTCCCGAAGAGCATCTCGAGCTGCGACGCGTCGTAGACCAGCCGCTCGCTGGCCCGGACCCCGGCCAGGCCGGCCTGCGCCAGCCCCTGGGCGTAGGCGGATTCGCTGATGGCGCCCGCCAGGCAGGCGCTCCAGGCCTCGCGGCTCTTGCGGATCGCCTCGGGCAGCTCCTCGGCCACGATGTCGGAGATGGAGATGCGGCCGCCCGGCCGCAGCACCCGCGCGATCTCGCGGAAGACGGCCGGCTTGTCCGGACTCAAGTTGATGACGCAGTTGGAGATGACCCAGTCCACCGAGGCGTCCTCGACCGGCATCTTCTCGGCGTCGCCCAGCCGGAACTCCACGTTCGTGAGGCCGGCCCGCCGGGCGTTCTGCCGCGCCCGCTCGATCATCTCCGGGGTCATGTCGAGCCCGATGACGCGGCCGGCGGGCCCGACCTTCTCCGCCGCGATGAAGCAGTCGATGCCGGCGCCGGAGCCGATGTCGAGGACGGTCTGCCCCGGCCGCACGCCGGCGAAGGCCAGCGGGTTCCCGCATCCGAAGGAGTTGCTCACCGCGTCCGCGGGCACGTTCTGGAGCTCCGCCTTCCCGTAGCCCGCCATCTTCGCGGCCGTGCCCCTCATGTCCGTCGCCGCGGGACCGCAGCAGCCCTGCGGCCGCGCGGGTGCCGGCGGCCGCGGGCCGCAGCAGCCCGGCTCGGCCTGCGCCGGCGCCGGCCCGCAGCACGACCCGGATGGCGCGGCGATCGCCGCCGCGTACCGCTGCCGCACCGCGGCCTTGATGTCCCGCTGGGTGGCCCGCTTCTCGTCAGTCATGGCAGCATCCTCCTCCCGGCGCGGCCTGCGCCGCCGACGGCTCCAGCATGCCCTTCAGGGCCTCGCGCGCCTGCGCGCGCGGCCGCCCGCCATTCGTCGCGACCGCGGCCGCCAGGGCTTCCCGGATGGCCGCCTCGGTCACGCCCTTCTCCCTGGCCACGCCAAGGTAGTAGCGCATTCAGGGAGAGCAGCCGGTCGTCATGGCGACGGCCAGGCCGATGAGGACCTTCGTCTTGCCGTCCAGCTCGCCGTCGGCGTAGGCCGCTCGATAGAACGCGTTGAACTGTTCCTCCAGCGGCGCGGGCAGCATGGCGCCTCCTCTCCATCGCTTGCATGATGCAAGCATCCAGGCAAAAAAATCACGAGGCGCAGCACTGCTCCTGCCAGCAGCGCGCGCCGTGGGCCAGGGCCTCCAGCACCTTGAAGGCGCCCGCCCATTCCTCCGGCGGGATGGCCTGCAGGATGGCCTTCTGCGTCTCGAGCAGATCGCGCTGGATCGCTGCCACGATGGCCTTCCCCTGGGGCGTGATCGAGACGTGGATCACCCGGCGGTCTCCGGGATCCTGGCGCCGCTTCACGTAGCCTCGCCGCACCAGCTGCGCCACGACGCGCGTCATGGTGCTGACGGATTTGAACATGCGCCGCGCCAGCTGCTGCATGCTCAGCTCGCCCTCCTCCGCCACCAGGACGAGGATGTGCGACTGGCTGATGGAGATGCCGTAGCAGCAGATCTGGTTCCAGTCGCGGAACTGGTAGCGCTGGATCAGCTCCCGCGTGAGCCGGTGGAGCCGCTCCGCCGCCTCGTCGACGCTCATGGCCCTCATGGCGGCCTCCATTTACTTGCACTATACAAATTATCTCGTCCGCGCACCCCTGTCAAGGGCCAAGTGCCGGGGGAAGGCAGGACGCCGGCGCCTCCGGGCCTGACTGCGTTCAACGCGGAGCGTTCAATTCAACGCAGCACGCCTCAGTCGCCGTGCCCCTCGGAGTGGGCGGGGCGAAGCCGGCGGCGAGCGGCGAGGCGCGCGACGGCCGCACGCAGCGACAGGAGCACCAGCGCGGCCGCAAGGAGGTTGCACCCGGCCGCCAGCCAGAGGACCGGCGCCCAGGAGTCGGTCATCTCCAGAAACCGGGCGGCGCCCCAGCCGGCGAAGATGGCGGCCACCCCCTTGGAGGTGTACTGGATGCCGGCGTTCGTGGCCGCGTAGTCGCTGCCGAAGGCGTCGCCCACCGCCGCCGAGAAGAGCACGAACGACGAGCCCCAGGCGAAGATGGTGAGCGACGACAGGGCCACGAACCAGAAGGGCGACCGCAGACCGTAGATCAGCCCGATGATGGCCCCGCCCCCGAGGCCGAAGGACGCGATCATGGCCGCGTAGCGTCCCACCCGATCCGACAGCCAGCCCCAGAACGGCCGGGCCAGCGCCCCGACCGCAAGGTTGGTCATGAGGGCGAGCGCCAGGGTGTTGATGCCGCCCACGGCAGCGCCGTCCAGGCCGGCGGACACGGCCATCGGCCTGAGCTGTGCGGTGACCAGCAGGCCGCCGAACGTCACCAGCACGGCGACCACGTACATGATGCCAAAGGCCGTCGT
>JBHGAX010000092.1:0-12398 GCA_041946635.1 Methylomirabilales bacterium (SeqCode) | reverse complement strand
GAGGCCGCCAGGTCCATGTCTTTCTGGGTCAGGAAGCTCTCCGGCCGGCGCGGCGGCCCCCCGAAGAGCCGGTGGAACCGCTCGGAGGTCATGCTGGATCCCTGGCAGTAGTTGAAGTACGACATGTCCAGCCAGAGGGAGCCGTCCTCGCGGATCGCCGCCAGCTTCTCCAGGATGACGTCCACGAACCGGGGCCGGCCGTAGGGCGCGAGGCCCATGAGCTTGTACTCGCCGGAGTTGACCTTGAAGCCGGTGTAGTAGGTGAAGGCCGAGTAGAGCATCCCCAGCGAGTGGGGGAAGCGCAGGTCGTGGGTGAGGCAGAGGCCGTGCCCGCAGCCGAGCCCGAGGGAGCTGGTGGTCCACTCGCCCACGGCGTCCAGCGTCAGGATGGCCGCCTCTGAGAAGGGCGAGGGGTAGAAGGCGCTGGCCGCGTGCGCCTCGTGGTGGTCCACCGTGTGCAGGGTCCCGCGGAACTCCCCGCCCAGCGCGGCGGCGATGGCCTGCGGGATGCGGAGCTTCTGCCGCGCCCAGATGGAGATGGACCGCCGGAAGGTGTCGAAGCCGGCGGGGGCGAAGGCGGCGTGGGTCGCCAGCAAGCGGTCGAACTTCTCCCAGGGCCGCTCGTAGAACACCACGTGGTCGAGGTCGGCCGCCCCGAGGCCCGCGGCCTCCAGGCAGTAGCGGATGGCCTGCTCCGGCAGACGGGGGTCGTGCTTGACCCGGGAGAAGCGCTCCTCCTGCGCCGCCGCGACGATCTCGCCGTCCCGGATCAGGGCCGCCGCCGAGTCGTGATAGAAGGCCGAGATGCCCAGGATGTGGGTGCTCATGACCGGGCCGCCACCTCAGTTGAATCGCCGGAAGACGGGGCGCGACGGCCGGCCCACCAGGTACTTCTCCACGCCCTCCTCCAGGGCCAGGCGGTAGACGCGGAGGGCGTCGTGGATGGCCTCGATGGTCCGGTCGATGTCCGCATCGGTGTGGGAGTAGCTGACCACCAGGGAGGGCGCCAGGATCCCGCGCCGGGCCAGCTCCTGGAGGAAGAGGGTCCGGAGCGGCTGGGAGGGCTGCCCCTCGCCGTCGCGGGTGGCGAACGCCAGGGCGCACGGCCGCCCCAGGAGGCGGACCTGCGCCTCCAGCCCGTGCTCGGCGATGGCCTTCCCCATACCCGCCGCCAGCCGCGCGCCCTGCCGCCACAGGGTCTCCACCACCGGCTCGCGCCGGTAGATCCGCATCACCTCCAGGGCCGCCGCCAGGCAGGGGTTCTCGGCGCCGTGGGTGAGGGAGAGGAGGAAGACCCGCTCCCGGTCGTGGTCCGGGCCCCCGAGCCGCATGATGTCGCGCTTCCCGACCAGCGCCGAGACGGAGAAGCCGTTGCCCAGCCCCTTGCCGAAGGCGGAGAGGTCGGGCTCCAGGCCGTAGTACGCCTGGGCGCCGCCGTTGTGCCAGCGGAAGCCGGTGATCATCTCGTCCAGCACGAACAGGGCCCCGTGGCCCCGGCACAGCGCGTGGACCCGGTGGAGGAAGTCGCCGGCGGGGGGGACGTCCTTCTCCGCCTCCAGGATGAGACACGCGATCTGGCCCGGGTACTGCCGGAAGAGGGCCTCCACGCTCCCGAGGTCGTTGTAGTGGAACTTGACGGTGAGGTCGCGGACGGCCTTGGGGATGCCGGCGGCCATGGGCGTGGTGCCGATGAACCAGTCGTCCACCGAGAAGAAGGGGTGCTCGGCGCAGACGGCCACCACCGCTCTCCCGGTGTAGGCGCGGGAGAGCTTCACCGCGGCGCTCGTGGCGTCGGAGCCGTTCTTCGCGAACTTGACCATCTCCGCGCCGGGGATCATGTCGCGCAGGGCCTCGGCGCACTCCACCTCGAGGCTGGCCGGCCGGACGAAATTGTTGCCCAGGAGCATCTGTCGGTAGGCCGCCTCCACCACGGGAGGGTAGGCGTGGCCGAGGGTGACCGCGCGGAGGCCCATGCCGTACTCGATGTACTCGTTGCCGTCCACGTCCCAGACCCGGCAGCCGCTGCCCCGCGCGAGGAAGCCGGGCGCCAGCTCCGGGTACTGGTCGTCGCCCTTGGCGTAGGTATGGCAGCCGCCCGGGATGACGGCATGGGCCCGCGCCTGCAACATCCTGGATCGCTCCAACCGTGCCATCCCGCCCTCCGTCGTCAGGCCGCGACAGGCATACGGGTCGCGCTGCGCTAGTAGAGCTTGCGCAAGTCCCAGCTCGCGGCGTCCAGCAGCGGCCGGCCGGCCAGGGTCCAGTCGCTCCCGGTCCCCACGGGCCGCACCAGCAGGGCCGGCCACCCCCGCGCAGTGCTCTGGACATCGATGGGCGTGAAGCCGGCGTCCTCCAGCAGCGTGAGCGCGGGCCCGGGGAACGCCAGCGTCTGGCAGGCGAGCTGGGGAAAGCGCCCGGTCCGGAGCGCGGCGTGCAGCAGGTCCCGGCGCGCCTCCGGCGTGCTGGCCTCCCAGTCCATGATGTTGACGCGGCAGTCGTCGGGCCCGGCGGGGTGGTAGCGCTGCAGGACGAGGTAGCCTTCGAGCCGGCGATCCGACCAGTAGAGGAAGCGGAACTCCTGCTTCGGGTTCCGCAGGGCCCAGGCGAAGTACTCGGCCTCCCGCACGTGCCGGATGCGGCCGTCGTAGGGGAGTCGCGCCACCAGGTCCGCCATCTCCGCGGGGCGCGGCGACCGGCTGCCCGAGACGTGGCGGCCGAGGCGGCCGCGGCGCCAGCGCAGGGCGCGGTCCAGGTGCAGGAAGGGCTCGCGCAGGCAGCGCGGCGCCCAGAGCGGGGACTCGGCCAGCCGCCAGAGGAGGCGCCGCCCGTACAGGAACCGGCGGACCCGCTGGGTCGCGCGGGCGTGCGGGCCGCGGTGGGCCAGCGGCGCCAGGGGCCCCACGCTCTTCCAGCCCATGGCGAGGGAGCCGAGGACGGTCACCTGGCCGGTGCTGAGGCTGACGGCGTGGGTGTAGCCGCGCATGGCCAGATCGGCGAAGGCCGTGGTCATGATGCGCGTGACCAGTCCCCGGTTGCGGTGGCCGGGCGCCACGACGAGATCGTCGGCATAGGGCATGAGAAAGGTGGCGGGCGGGTCCCCCGCCTGCCACTTGAGGGGGCACATGCCCCGCATGCCGACGACCCGCCCCTCGTGGACGGCCAGGTAGACCAGCGGCTCGCGCGCGTGAGGATTCTGCTCGTACTTCCAGTCGAAGTAGGCCCGGTTCAGGTCGGCGGACTTGCTCCAGAGCTGCGTCTGCAGCTCGACGACCTGCGGCTTGAACTCCGGGCGGTACCGCACGACGGCGTAGGGGTCGGCGGCGGCATGGGCGGGGGCCATGGGCAGGCTCATGCGGCCTCCCGCCTCCGGCGCGTCTGGACGAAGGCGACGATGTCCGCCACGGTGTCCCACTCGCGCATGAGGTCGAAGCCGGACGGGTCCACGGGGCCCCCGATCCGCTCCTCCACCCACAGCACCAGGTTGAGCAGCGCGACGGAATCGAAGAGCCCCGAGCGGATGAGCGAGGTGTGGGGGGCCACCTCCGGCAGGTCCAGCTCCCACTCGGCGATGCTCGCCATCAGTTCTTCACGCAAGCACACGGCGAGGCCTCCCGCGCCCCGCATCAGGCGCGTGTCGAGGTGGGCTCGGCGTCCCGCTCGGCCCGGGGCCGCGAGCGAAAGTCGATGGGCCGGCGGGTGGCGCAGGCGGCGGCCACCGCGGCGCGGTTGACCTTGCCGCGGGAGGTGCGGGGGATCTCGCTCAGGCTGTACCAGCGGGCGGGCATCTGGTGCCTGGCCAGGTGGTGCGCCGCCCAGCGGTGGAGACCGGCCAGGGTCTCGGGCTCGTCGGAGCGCAGGACCACGGCGATGCCCACGCTCTCGCCGTGGACCGGGTCCTGGTACCCGAAGGTGCAGGTGTCCAGGGTGCCCTCGAAGCGCTCGACGACGGCGTCCACGTCGCCCGGGTACACCTTGGTCCCGCCGCGGTTGATCTCCTCCCGCTCGCGCCCCCGGAGGACCAGCAGGCCCCCCTCCTCGATGACCCCGATGTCCCCGGTCAGGAACCATCCCTGGCTCACCACCTGGCCGGTCAGGTCCTCCCGCCCCAGGTAGCCCTTCATCAGCGCCGGGGTGTTCACCCAGATGTAGCCCGGCTGGCCCCGACGGCACTCGTGGGCCGGGTCGAGGGGGACGGCCGTGTCGCGGCGCGCCAGCACCTTGACCAGGGTTCCCCAGGGGAGGCCCACCAGCCCGTCGCCCGCGGAGGCCGGGGGGGCCACGGCCCCGGCCAGCCAGCTCGCCGTCTCGGTGATGCCGTAGACGTTCCCCACCTCGGGGGCGCCCGTCCACTCCCCGATGGCCTTCCACAGCTCGGCCGACAGGGGCGCGGAGCCGCAGAAGACCCGCGCCAGGCTGCGCGCGCGGGGGGGACGGGCGGTCTTGAGGGCCACCTTCCACAACGCCGGCACCGAGGACATGAAGGTGATGCGGTGCTCGTCGAGGAGGGCGCCCAGCTGGGTCAAGAGCTCGGGCCGGAAGGGCGGCACCAGGTACAGGTCCCGGCCGGAGAGCCACGGGAACAGGCTGTTGCAGATCAGGCCGTGCCCGAAGTGCGTGGGCAGGAGACAGAGCGTGCGCCGGAAGGCCCCGAGCCCCAGGTGTGCCCGCAGGTTCATCCACTGCGCGCGGAGCGAGCGGTGGGTGTGCACCACGCCCTTGGGCTGCCCCGTGCTGCCCGACGTGAACAGGACCAGCGCGTCCTGGTCGAGCCGCATGGCGGGGCCGGAGCCCGCCGGGGCGGCCCCCGGCCCGGGCGCCTCCTCCCCGCTGGTCACGGCGGGGATGCCCAGCGCCGACAGCCGCTCCGCCGCCGTCCCGTCGGGCGTGGCGTCCCGGAGGGCCAGGCGCGGCGCGGCGCAGCGCGCCAGGGTCTCCAGCTCGAAGGGGGTGAGCCGCGGGTCGATGGGGACGGCGCAGCCCCCCAGGCCCCACACCGCCAGGAGGTCCACGAAGAACTCGGCGGTGTTCCCGTGGTGGAGGAAGACCCGGTCGCCAGCCTGCAGCCCGCGCTCCCGGAGCAGGTTCATGCGCCGGGCAGAGCGCCGCAGGATCTCCTGCGGCTCGAGGCACCGGCCCCGCAGCGGCTCGACGATCCGCCCGACCTCTAGCTCCAGCAGCATCCGTCGACCTCCGTCAGTAGCCCGTGCGCCCGCAGCGCGTCCGCGGCAGCCCGGATCGTCCCGAAGGGAAGGCGGGCCCGCTCGGCCACGTCCAGGAGGGAGTGGCGGCCGTCGGAGAGGTTCAGGACCCACAGCATCGCCAGCTCCCCGGTCTTCCGGTCGGCCTGGCCGGCCAGGGAGGCGTAGAGGCCCCGCCGGCCGAGCTGCGGCTCGCCCTTGGGGCTCGTGTTGCGATAGGTCCGGTTGCCCTCCAGGACCTCCAGCACGGCCCACACCGCGGCCAGCGAGTCTGCCAGGGCCGCCGCGGTGACGAGCTCGAGGCCGTCCGCCGAGGTGTGGTACTCGGGGAACTCGCCGTGCGGCGTGCGCATGAAGCACCCCACGGGCAGGTCGAACCCCGGCGAGCAGAACTGGCGCTCGTCGTAGCCGTAGGGGGAGAAGTCGCGGACCTGCCAGGGCGCGCCGAGGTGGGCCAGGACGTGGCCGGCGGCCCGATCGATCTCGGCGTCGCCGCGGCGGCTCTTCTTGTAGGTGAAGGGCCCCGGGTCGCCCGCGCAGGCCAGCACCAGGCCGTGCTTGATGCGCTGGAGCTCCCCCTCGTGCCGGGCCAGCCAGGTGAGGGAGCCGATGGTCCCCGGGATGAAGAGGAAGCGGTAGGCGTACCGGGAGCGCCGGCCCCTGAGGCCCCGGGCCAGCCAGGTGGCCAGGGCGATCCCCGAGAGGTTGTCGTTGCAGAGGGACGGGTGGCACACGTGACAGGAGATGAGCACCTCGTCCGCCGTCTCGCCGGGGAGCAGGTACTCGCCGTAGGTCAGGTGGCCGTCGCCAAGCGACGAGTCGATGCGCACCTCGTACTCGCCGTCGGGGAGCGCCTCCAGCTGTCGCTGGCTGAGACAGAACCCCCAGTCCGCGTGGTAGTAGGAGGTGCGGTAGGGGATCCAGTCCGGGTGGTCGGGGAGCGTGTGCAGCCGGCGCCGCAACTCCTGGAGCGGCAGCCGGGCGTGCACCGGGACGCTGTAGCCGACGACGTGCAGGTTGTGCTGCCGGAAATCGACCACCCGCCGCCCCCCGCCGTCCCGGATGTAGGCGTCGGCGATGTTCCATTCCTGGGGGACGGTCCAGTCGAAGACCCGCGTCCCGCTCGGCACCTCGTGGAGGTCCAGGGGAATGTGGCGCTTCAGGATCTCCAGGGAGCGGCGCACGCCGTCGCCGGTGAGGCTCCGGCAGATCGGGTAGAGCTCCCGCAGGAGCGCGTGCATCTCCTGCCCGGCCGACTCCCGGTCTCGCCCCATGGGTGCAGCGGCCCCGCTCATGGCCGCACCGCGTGCCCGGCGGCGGGGCCGGCCGCCTCCACCAGCGGCCAGGACCGGTCGCGGGGCGAGACGGCCGTGACGGGCAGGGGCCAGCGGATGCCGAAGGCCGGGTCGTCGAAGCGCACCCCCCGCGCCGACGCGGGGGCATGGCACTGGCCCATCTGGTACGAGACCTCGACGCCGTCCTCCAGCGTCTGGAACCCGTGGGCCACACCCTCGGGGATGTAGAGCATGGTGCGGCCGGCCGCGCTCAGCTCCACCCCCAGCCACTGGCGGAAGGTCGGGGAGCCCGGGCGCAGGTCGATGACCACGTCGTAGATGGCGCCGGCCGTGCACCGGACCAGCTTGGCCTCCTCGTGGGGCGGGGCCTGGTAGTGCATGCCGCGCACCGTGCCCCTGGCCCTGGTGAAGGAGATGCTGCACTGGGCCAGCCTGGGGTTCAGGCCGCGCGCGGCGAACTCGCGGGAGCACCAGGTGCGGGCGAAGAAGCCCCGCTCGTCCACCCGCGGCTCTGGCTGCACGAGGAAGGCGCCGGGAAGCCGGGTCTCGGTGAAGATCACGGATACACCTGCACGCCGGGAATCGGCACGAGGAACTGGCCGCCCCACTCCCGGATGTAGGCCATCTGCCGCATGATCTCCTCCCGGAGGTTCCAGGGGAGGATCAGCAGGTAGTCGGGCCGGGTCTCCCGGACTCGGTCGGGGGCGTGGATGGGGATCTGCGTGCCGGGAAGCAGGCGGCCCTGCTTGTGCGGGCTCCGGTCCACCGTGTAGTCCAGGAAGTCGGTCCGGATGCCGCAGTAATTCAGCAGCGTGTTGCCCTTGGCCGCCGCCCCGTAGCCGACGACGGCCTTCCCTTGCCGCTTGGCGGCGATCAGGAACTCCAGCAGCTGGCGCTTGGTCTCGCGCACCCGGGCGCCGAAGGCCCCGTAGGTGGCCATGCGGGTGAGCCCGGCCGCCTCCTCGCGGGCCCGGAGCGCGGCCACCCGCGCCCCCTCCTGCCGGGCTCCCGCACGGCAGGCGTAGATCCGCAGGGAGCCGCCGTGCGTGGGCAGCTCCTCCACGTCGAAGAGCGTGAGGCCGTGGGCCCGGAAGACCCGCTCGGCCGCCGTGAGCGAGTAGTAGAACACGTGCTCGTGGTAGATGGTGTCGAACTGGTTCTCGGCCATCAGCCGCAGGAGGTGCGGGAACTCCATGGTGATGACGCCCCCGGGGAGGAGCAGCGTCCGCAGTCCCTCGACGAAGTCGTTCAGCTCTGGAACGTGGGCCAGGACGTTGTTGCCCACCAGCAGGTCGGCCGAGTGGCCGTCCGCCTTCAGGCGGCGCGCCGTGGCGGCGCCGAAGAACTCGGTGAGGGTGGGGATCCCCTTCTGCGCCGCCGCCGCCGCGACGTTTCGGGCCGGCTCGATGCCCAGGACGGGGATGCCGCGAGCGGCGAAGTACTGGAGCAGGTAGCCGTCGTTGGAGGCGATCTCCACCACCCGGCTGCGGGGGCCGAGGCCGAAGCGCCGGATGGCCAGCTCCGCGTAGGCTCGCGCGTGCGCGAGCCAGGTGTCCGAGTAGGAGGAGAAGTAGGCGTAGTCGCTGAAGATCTCCTCCGGCCGGGCCACCGGCTCGATCTGGGCCAGCAGGCACTCGTGGCACACGTACACGCGCAGGGGATAGAACGGCTCCATGGTCGTCTGCTCGGGAGCCCGGTAGCTGTTGGCCAGCGGCGACATCCCCAGGTCCACCATGACGTGGTGCAGGGGTGCGCCGCAGGCGCGACAGCTCGGCGCGGCGGGGGCCGCGGGCGCCGGGTGCATGCCGGCGGCCGCGGCCCGGTTGTTCAGCGTGACGGTCGCGGACATGCCAGCTCCTCCGGCGCGGATGGCGGCGCCGGGGCGGCGGGCGCCGTCCAGTAGAAATGCTCGTCGAGGCGGCGCGTCTCCAGCAGGTGCTCGAGCTGCTTGAGGCGCGTGAAGGCCCGGTGCTCGAAGACGGCCCGCGTCATCCCCACCCGCCCGAAGATCTCCCGCAGCTCCAGGGCGCCCTGGAGGGCCGTCCGGCGGCACCGGAAGCCGGGCAGGCAGCGGCGGATTTTCTCGAAGGAGACCCGGTAGCTGCGGGTGTCGGCGGACCGGCCGCCGAACTTCAGTTCGCACCGCGGAAAGACCCGGGCCACGATCTCGGCGATCTCCCTGACCTGGTAGTTCTCCCGGTCGTCGCCCACGTTGAAGACCTGGTTGTGGACGGCCTCCCGCGGGGCGGCCAGGGTGCAGGCGATGGCCTCGCAGATGTCCGACACGTGGACCAGCGGGCGCCAGGGCGTGCCGTCGCTCACCATGCTGATCTGCCCGGTGGTCCAGGCCAGGCCGGCCAGGTTGTTCAGCACGAGGTCGAAGCGCATCCGCGGAGACGGCCCGTAGGCGGTGGCGTTGCGGAGGAAGGTGGGGGAGAAGTCGTCCCCCGCCATGGCCGAGACGTCCCGCTCCACCAGCGCCTTGCACTGGGCATACGCGGTCTGCGGACTGAGCGCGCAGGCCTCGGTCCGGGGCCCGTCCGCGGCGACGCCGTACACGCTGCAGGACGAGGTGTAGACGAAGCGGGAGACCGCCTGCTCCCGGCAGAGCCGGGCCAGCCGGACGCTGCCCCGGTGGTTGATGTCGTGGGTGATGTGCGGGTGGAGCTGCCCCAGGGGATCGTTGGACAGCTCCGCCAGGTGGACCACCGCGTCATAGCCCCGCACGTCCTCCGGCGCGAGCCGCCGCAGGTCCCGGGCCAGGCAGCGCGGCCGCCGGAGCCGCCCGTCCTGGTACAGCCAGCCGTCCCGGTAGAACCCCGTGTCCAGCCCGACGACGTCGTGGCCGCGCGTGAGCAGGGCGGAGGCGAGCACCACCCCGATGTAGCCCTCGGCGCCGGTAACGAGAACCTTCACGGATTGCCCCTCCGCCCCGCGTGCGCCCTCACCACACCTTCCACGGCGCCTTGCCGGAGCTCCAGAGTTCCTCCAGGTAGTTCTTCTCCCGCAGGGTGTCCATGCACGACCAGAAGCCGTAGTGCCGGTAACCCATCATCTGGCCGTCGCGGGCCAGCCGCTCGATGGGCTCGCGCTCCCAGGAGCTCTCGTCGCCGTCGATGTAGTCGATGGCCTTGGCGTTGAGGACGAAGAAGCCGCCGTTGATCCAGCCTTCGCCCGACTCCGGCTTCTCGAAGAAGTCCGCCACCCGATCGCCCTCGAAGCGGATGCGCCCGAAGCGGGCCGGGGACCGGACCGTGGTGACGGTGGCCAGCTTGCCGTGGGCGCGATGGAAGCGCAGCAGGTCGTTCAGGTCGAGGTCGGCCACGCCGTCGCCGTAGGTCAGCATGAAGGTCTCGTCGTCGCCCAGCCACTGCTGCAGGCGCTTGATGCGGCCGCCGGTGAGGGTGCTCAACCCCGTGTCCACCAGGTGGACCTTCCAGTTCGGCTGGTTGCCGTTGTGGATGATGGTCTGGCCCGTGGAGAGGTCGATGGAGATGTCGTTGTTGAAGGCGTAGAAGTTCAGGAAGTACTCCTTGATCAGGTCGCCTTTGTACCCCAGGGCGAGGATGAACTCGCGGAAGCCGCAGGCGAAGTAGATCTGCAGGATGTGCCACAGGATGGGCCGTCCCCCGATCTCCACCATCGGCTTGGGGCGCAGGACCGTCTCCTCGGACAGCCGGGTGCCGTACCCTCCGGCCAGGATCATGGTCTTCATGGTCGGCTCGCCTCCGTGGGGATCCCCGCGGCGGGGCTCCCGGCAGGCGTGAACTGCGTCGTCCAGGGCAGCACGGGCCGGAGGGCGCCCTTCAGCTCGAAGAAGTAGTCGCCGCGGGCCGCGCCGCCCTCCGGCCCCTCCACCACCTGGAAGGAGACCACGTGGCGCTCGTGGAACTGCAGGTGGGAGTTCAGGATGGCCAGGCTGGCGTTGACGAAGTACCGCGCCTCGGACAGGAAATTGCCGGGGATCGTCACCCGGCTGAGGTACCGTCCCCGGGGCCGCGGGCGCTGCCGCCACGCCGGGTCCAGGTCGAGGGTGTCGAAGAGATGGACGTCGGCGTCGTTCTCCAGGCGGAAGCCGGCCAGCAGGACGTGCCCGCCCTCCAGCACGTCGTACTCCATCTCCAGGGCGACCTCCTCCTGGATGTCCGCGGTCTCGCTCACCCCCTCCGCCGTCCGGACCCGGACCGCGCGGAGGCGGGCCACCGGGCCCCGGGGTGCCGTGGCGGGGTCCGGCCACTCCCGGACGGCGGGCGTGGCGGGGCCGGAGGTCAGGTAGAGGCCGGCCACCCGGTGCGAGGCGCCGTCCTCCACCAGGCGGCCGCCCCGCAGCAGGATGGTGCGCGTGCAGAGCTGGGTGATGGCCGACATGTTGTGGGAGACGAACACGACCGTGCGCCCCGACCGGGCGACCTCCTGCATCCTGGCCAGGGACTTCTTCTGGAAGCGTGCGTCGCCCACGGCCAGCACCTCGTCGATGAGGAGGATCTCGGGGTCGAGGTGGGCGGCCACGGCGAAGGCCAGGCGGACGTACATGCCGCTGGAGTACCGCTTCACCGGCGTGTCGATGAAGCGCTCGACCTCCGAGAAGGCCACGATCTCGTCGAACTTGTGCTTGATCTCCGCGCGGCGCATGCCCAGCACGGCGCCGCTCAGGTAGATGTTCTCGCGGCCGGTCAATTCCCGGTCGAAGCCGGTGCCGACCTCCAGGAGAGCGGCGACGCGGCCGAACATCCGCGCCCGCCCGGAGGTGGGCTCCGTGATGCGGGCGAGGAGCTTCAGCAGCGTGCTCTTGCCAGAGCCGTTGGCGCCGATGAGGCCCAGCACCTCGCCGCGCCGCACCTCGAAGGAGACGTCCTGCAGCGCCCAGAGGACCGCGCGCCCGGGGTGCCCGTGGCCGTTCCACGAGCAGACCCAGCGGAGGCTTTCCACCACCGCCTCGCGCAGGGTGTCCGGCCGGTACTGCAGCGCGCCGATGGTGTAGCGCTTGGCGAGCCGCTCGACCTGGATGGCGATGTCGCTCATCAGACCACGTCCGCGAAGGTGGCGTTCGACCGCCGGAACCAGAGGAGGCCGCCCAGGCTCAGCCACGCCACCGCGGCCCCGCTGACGGCCATGGCGGCGGGGTCCGGGCAGGCGGTGCCGAAGAGGGCCCAGCGAAAGCCGTCGATGACCCCCACCAGCGGGTTCAGGGAGTAGAGGAGCCGCCAGGGCTCCGGCACCAGGCTGCTCGGGTACACCACCGGCGAGGCGAACAGCCAGATCTGGATCAGGAAGGGGACGGCGTGGCCCACGTCCCGGTATCGCACGTTGATCGGGGCGAGCAGCAGGCTCACGGCCATGGCCGCGAGGAAGGCCAGGAGGATGAACACGGGCAGCAAGAGCAGCCGCCACGACGGGGCCACCCCGTACCAGAGCATGAGGGCCGCCAGGGCGGACAGGGACACCAGGAAATCCAGCGCCGGCAGCATGGCCGCGGCCAGCGGGAGGAGCAGGCGCGGGAAGTAGACCTTCGTGAGGAGATGGGCGTTGGCCACCAGGCTGGCCGCGCCCCGGCCCAGGGCCTGGGCGAAGAAGTTCCAGGGCAGCAGGGCGGCCAGGGCGAAGGGCGGATAGGGCAGCCCATCGGAGGGAATCCGGGCGAAATGACCGAAGACCACGGTGAAGATGGCCATGGCGATGAGGGGCTGGAGGACCGCCCACGCCGCCCCGATGGCCGTCTGCTTGTAGCGGACCTTGATGTCCCGCCACGCCAGGAAGTAGAGCAGCTCGCGGTAGCCCCAGACATCCCGTAGCCCCAGGGGAAACAGGCCCTGGGTGGGCTGGATATCGACATGCGGGACGCCGGCGGTTTGCATGGCTCCTGCGCGGGCGAAACGGGTGCCGCGCTGCGCCGGTCAGCGGGGCG
>JBHGAX010000091.1:0-12415 GCA_041946635.1 Methylomirabilales bacterium (SeqCode) | reverse complement strand
CGCCGCGCCGGGCGCGCCGGCCGCCTTGACGCGCCCCCCCTTGCCACGCTACGGTGACCCAGCGTTCAACCACGGGAGGCAACCATGCAGGTGCGCGGCGTCAACCCCAGCCACTACGGGCTGGATCGGCACGGCATCCAGAACGTCAACCAAGTCTACTGGAACCTCGGCACGGCGGCCCTGGTGGAGAACGCCATCCGCCGCCGGGAGGGCCTGCTGGCCGCGGGCGGCGCGCTGGTGGTCCGCACGGGCCAGTACACGGGCCGCTCGCCGCAGGACAAGTTCGTGGTGCGCGAGCCCTCCACCGAGGCGCGGGTCTGGTGGGGCTCCGTGAACCGGCCCTTCGAGCCGGCGCGCTTCGACGCGCTGTACGCGCGGCTGCTGGCCTACCTGCAGGGCGGCGATCTGTACGTCCAGGACTGCTTCGTGGGGGCGGACCCGGCCCACCGCCTGCCGGCCCGCATCATCACGGAGTACGCCTGGCACAACCTGTTCGCCCGGCAGCTCTTCGTGCGGCCGGACTGGACCAAGACGGGCGAGCACCAGCCGTGCTTCACGGTGATCGACGTCCCGAAGTTCCACGCCTTCCCCGAGCTGGACGGGACCCGCTCGGAGGCGTTCGTGGTGGTGCACCTGGGCAAGGGGCTGGTGATCATCGGCGGCACGAGCTACGCGGGCGAGATGAAGAAGTCCGCCTTCACCTTCCTGAACTTCCTGCTGCCCATGCAGCAGGTCCTGCCCATGCACTGCTCGGCCAACGTGGGGGCCGGGGGCGACGTGGCGCTCTTCTTCGGGCTGTCGGGCACGGGCAAGACCACGCTCTCGGCGGACCCCACGCGCCGGCTGATCGGCGACGACGAGCACGGCTGGAGCGACCGGGGCATCTTCAACTTCGAGGGGGGCCTGTACGCCAAGACCATCAACCTCTCGCCGGTGGAGGAGCCGCAGATCTACAGCGCCATCCGCTTCGGCGCCGTGCTCGAGAACGTGATGATCGACCCCGAGACCCGCCTGGTGGACTACGCGGACGGCAGCCTCACGGAGAACACCCGCGCCGCCTTCCCGGCCACCTTCATCCCGAACGCCGTCGTGCCCGGCGTGGGGGACCACCCGCGGAACGTGGTCTTCCTCACGAGCGACGCCTTCGGCGTGCTGCCGCCCATCGCGCGCCTGACGCCGGAGCAGGCGATGTACCACTTCCTCTCGGGCTACACCGCCAAGCTGGCCGGGACGGAGCGCGGCCTGGGGAAGGAGCCGGTGGCCACCTTCAGCGCGTGCTTCGGGGCGCCGTTCCTGGTGCACCACCCGACCGTCTACGCCGAGATGCTGCGGGAGCGCATCGCCCGGCACCGCGTGGCCTGCTGGCTGGTGAACACCGGCTGGAGCGGGGGGCCGTTCGGGGTGGGCCAGCGGATGAAGCTGCCGCTGACCCGGGCCATGCTGCGCGCGGCGCTGGAGGGGAAGCTGGCGGGCGCGCCGTCCTGGACGGAGCCGGTCTTCGGCCTGCAGGTCCCCCAGGAGTGCCCGGGCGTGCCCGCGGAGGTGCTGAACCCGAAGGCCACCTGGCCGGATCCGCAGGCCTACGAGACGCGGGCCAAGGAGCTGGCGGGGCTCTTCCGGAAGAACTTCGAGGAGTTCGGCGCCGCGGGCGCCGCCGTGCGGAGGGCCGGACCGGCATGAATTGACCGCCAAGTCGCCACCGGGAGGGGCTGAATATTAGGAGCCCCCGGTGGCGTCTTGGCCCTTGGCGGTTCAAATCCGCTCTGTCCCTAGCCCGGCTCCCGCCCGCGCAGGATCTCCAGCATCTTCCTGTAGGTCTGCCCCCGCACCCGGACGCCGATGAGCGCGGGCTGGGTGGCGCCCAGCGCCTCCTCGAGCGCCTTCTGCAGCTCGGCCTCGTCGGCCACCTCCGTCCCCAGGGCTCCCACGCCCTCGGCCAGCCGCGCCACGTCCACCGTGCCCAGCGCCACCGCATCCGGCGCATACTTGCGCTGCTCCTGGGCGGCGCGGATCAGGCTCAGGGCTCCGTCCAGGAAGACCACCGCCACGAGGGGCAGGGAGAGGCGGGCCGCCACGGCCACGTCCGAGAGGGAGTGGAGCAGGCCGCCGTCGCCGGTGAAGGCGATGACCGGCCGCGCGGGCAGGGTGAGCTTCGCGGCCACGGCGGCCGGGAGGGCGAAGCCGCCGGCGCCGAGGCCGCTGGAGCAGAGATAGCCCGTGCGGTCGTAGCTCTCCCAGAAGAGCGAGGCCACCAGGCCATGGGCGCCGCCGTCCACGGCCGCGATGGTTTCCCGCGGGAAGACGGCCCTGGCCATCTGCACGACGCGGGGCGGCGCGAGCCCCTCGCCCCCCGGCGCCGTCCCCGCCTCCAGGAGCAGCGCCCGGGCCCGGGCCTTGAACTTCCCCCCCACGCCGGCCCAGCCTGCCCGGTTCCACTCGCCGCCCGGGGGAGATTCGGCCCGCAGGGCCTCCAGCGAGCGCCTGAGGTCTCCGCCCACCTCGGCGGTGGCCTGGTACGGCCGGGGACCGCTCGGCGCCTCCGAGAGGACCACCACGGGCGTGCCCGGCCGCCAGGCGCGGGGGAGAAGCTCGGCCGACTCGAGCCCCACCGCGAGCAGGGCGTCCGCCTTGCCCACCAGCTCCTCCTCCAGCCGGCCGCCCCAGAAGACCCCGGCGGCCAGCGGGTGGTCCTCGGGGATCACCCCCTTGGCCTTCTCGGTGGTGAACACCGGCGTGCCGAGGTGCTCCACCAGGTCCAGCAGCGCGGCGCTGGCCGCGTCCGACCGGGATCCCAGGCCGGCGACGGTGAGGGCGCGGCCGCGGCGGGCGAGCAGCCGCGCGGCGGCCCGCACGGCGTGCGCCGACGGCGGGCCGGCGGCCTCCGGCTTGGGCGCCAGGCCGCGGCGGCGGGCCGGGCGGGCCGCCTGATCCGCGGGGATGTCCAGGTGCACCGGGCCGCGGGGCAGGCCGGCCGCGCGGTCCCAGGCCCAGCGCAGCAACCGCTCGGTGCGGGCGGCGCTCAGGGTGGCGCTCTCCCGGGCCACGCCGTCGAGGAGCCGCACCTGGTCCAGCGCCTGCCGGGCAGCCAGGCGCCGGCTCAGCCGCGACGGGCGGTCGGCCAGGACGAGCAGGGGGGCCTGATCCAGGACGGCGTGCGCCACGCCGTCCACGGCGCCCGCCACGCCCGGGCCCTGGGCCAGCAGGCAGATGCCCGGGCGGCCCAGCAGCTCGCCCTCCGTGGCGGCCATGATGGCCGCCGCGGCGGGGCGATGCGCCAGGACGAACTGGATGCGCCGGCGACGGGCGGCCTCCAGGATGGCCAGGCTCGCGCCCTCGCCGGGCACGCCGTAGATGCGGCGGACCCCGGCGTCGTGCAGGAACTCGGCAATGACTTCGGCGCAGGTCGCCATGCTCGGCGCTCCTCGCGACTGGCGTCCGCCGCCTCGCCTCAGCTCGCCCTGGCGCAGATCTCGCCGAAGAGGTGGGCCTGGGCCAGCACCAGGTAGAACCAGAGGAACGGCCACACCAGCGGGCCTACGTAGGGGAGCACGGCCACCAGGGCGGCCAGCACGTAGGATGCCACGCTCAGCAGGTAGGCGCTCACGTACTCGACCAGGACGGCGTTGATGCCGTCCCACACGGCCCCCGGGTGAAACGCCAGCTCCACGCGCCGCTTGGCCAGGTAGCGGGCCAGCGCCATGGGCAGGAAGAAGAGCGTGAGGATGCCGGCCAGCACGCCGAGAACCATGACCACCATGCCCAGGAAGAGCAGCACGCCGCCCTGCACCAGGAGCCCGAGCCCCGTCAGCAGGAGCAGGAGCGGCAGCAGCCCGTACGCCAGCAGGATGCCGAAGCCCACCAGGCCGGACTGGACCAGGGCCGGCCAGCGCTCCCACTCGGGCAGGGCACCGTCCTCCCACTGGAGCGTGGCGCGGTACACCTGGAGGATATACCCGACGGCGGGCAGGTTCAAGATCACGACCAGGGGCGCCACCCCGAAGGCGGCCTCCTCCGAAACCAGGTAGGCGAGGCCGACGAAGACCAGCTCCAGGAGCAGGCCGGTGGCGCCGCCCACCGCCACCTTGCGCCACCAGTCCACCCCGGCCAGGGGGAAGGCCAGGGACGCCCGCACGCGGAGGCGCATGGCTCAGCGGCCCCCCAGGAGCAGATCCGCGATGCGGGTCAGGTCGTCCGCCGAGTAGAAGCTGATCTCCACGGTCCCGCCGGCGCCGTTCCGCTGAATGCGCACCTTGGTGCCGAGGGCCGTCCGCAGCCGGTCCTCCAGGTCGCCGACGTTCGGGTCCGCGGCTGCCGGCCGGCGCGCAGGGCGTGCCGGCCGGCCCGCCCGCAGCCGCCGCACCAGCGCCTCGGTGGCCCGCACGGTGAGCCCGCCCTTCACCACCTGCTCGCGCAGGCGCAGCTGGTCCACCGGCCGCTCCAGCCCCAGCAGGGCGCGGGCGTGGCCCTCGCTGAGCGCGCCCGAGGCGAGATCCTCCCGGATCCGCTCCGGGAGTCGCAGGAGCCGGAGGGCGTTGGCCACCGAGGAGCGATCCCGGCCCACCCGCTCGGCCAGGGCCTCCTGCGTCAGCCCGAACTCGGAGGTGAGCCGCTGGTAGGCCTCGGCCGCCTCCAGCGGGTTCAGGTCCTCCCGCTGGAGGTTCTCCACCAGCGCCATTTCCAGCGCCTGGCCGTCGCTCGCCTCGCGGATCACCGCGGGCACCTTGGTGAGGCCCGCCATCCGGGCGGCGCGGACCCGGCGCTCGCCGGCCACGATCTGGTAACCGTCCGGGGTACGGCGCACGACCACGGGGGTCAGGACGCCGTGCGCCCGGATGGTGGCCGCCAGCTCGTCCAACGCCTCGTCGGCAAAGCGCTTCCGGGGCTGGAAGGGGTTGGGGGCCAGCTCGTCCAGCCCGATCTCTTGCTGGGTGGGCGCCTCGGGCCGTTCCGCCCCGGGGATGAGCGCCCCCAGGCCCTTACCGAGTCCGCGCTTCAGCGCCATCCATCACCTCCCGCGCCAGGTGCAGGTAGCCCTCGGCGCCGGCGCAGCGGATGTCGTACAGGATGATCGGCCGGCCGTGGCTGGGCGCCTCGCTCAGCCGGACGTTGCGGGGAATGACGGTGCGGAACACCCGGTCGGCGAAGTGCTGTCGTACCTCCTGCGCCACCTGCTGGGCGAGGTTCACGCGGCCGTCGTACATGGTGAGCAGGATGCCCTCGATGGCGAGCTTGGGGTTGAGCTGGCGCTGGCACAGGCGAATGGTGTCCAGGATCTGGCTCAGCCCCTCCAGCGCGTAGTACTCGCACTGGAGCGGCACCATGACGCTGTCGGCGGCCACGAGCGCGTTCAGGGTCAGGAAGCCGAGCGACGGGGGACAGTCGATCAGGATGTAATCGTAGCGCGCGCGCAGGGGCTCCAGGGCCTGGCGGAGCCGGTGCTCGCGGTCCGGGAGGTCGACCAGCTCGACCTCGGCGCCCACCAGCTCGCGCCGGGCGGGAATCACCTGCAGCATGGGGATGGCGGTGGGGAGCAGGACGGCGTCGGCGGGAGATTGGCGGAGCAGCAGGTGATAGGTGTGCTGTGCCACGCTGGTCACGTCGATGCCGATGCCCGTGGTGGCGTTCGCCTGGGGATCGACATCCACGAGCAGCGTGCTCCGCTCGCCGGCCGCCAGGCAGGCCGCCAGGTTCACCGCGGTCGTGGTCTTGCCCACGCCGCCCTTCTGGTTCGCGACCGCGATCACCTTGGCCATCGTCTCTCCGGGGGCTGCACCGGCGCGCACGATACCACAGACATCCGGGCGCCGGAAGAGGGGAGCGGGCAGCATGTGTTTCACGTGAAACAATCCGGAGATCAGCGGCGGGCGAAGACCAGGACCCGGCGCCCGGACGCGCGGGGAGCGGGGGCGGCCACTTCACGGACGCACTGGAGCCCGGCATGCTGGGCCGCCTCGACGGCGCCCGCGGGGAGCTGGCCGGCCTGGGCCAGGAACAGGCCGCCGGGCGCGAGGAAGGGCGCGACCAGCGCCGCCTGCTCGGCGAGCGGGGCGGCCGCCCGCGCCATGCCCACGTCGTACCGGCCGGCGTGCTCGGGCTCGCGCGCCACGGCCTCGGCGCGCGCCTGCACCACGGCCACGCTCGGCAGGCCCAGCGTGCGGGCGGCGTGGCGCAGGAACGTGACCTTCTTCCGGATGGACTCCACCAGCGTGAAGGCGAGGTCTGGCCGCAGGATGGCGAGCGGGATGGCCGGGAAGCCGGCGCCCGAGCCGATGTCCACGGCCCGGCGGGCGGAGGCGGGGATGAACGGCGCGAGGCTCAGCGAGTCGAGGAAGCCCTCGCGGACGATGTCGGCCGGCCGGCGCAGTGCCGTGAGGTTCATGTGCGCCGACCAGCCGACCAGCTCCTCGAGGTAACGCTGGAAGCGCGCACGCGCGGCGGCGTCCAGGGTGAGGCCGAGGGCGCGTGCCCCGGCCAGCAGCAGGTCCTCGGGTGCCGCCGTGCGCGGCGAGGGGGGCATGCGGCCTCACGTGCTCACATCATGGATCGCCAGGCAGCCCGGACTGCTCCTTCACCCCGAGCGTTGCTTGGCGGAGTCGAGGGGCTCCGATGCTCCGGCTTCTCAGGCGGGCTGGCCCTCGGGCTGCGGCCGCGCCGGCTTTCGCATGATCAGCCACTGCTGGCCGATCTGCAGGACGTTGTTCACCAGCCAGTAGAGGACCAGGCCCGAGGGGAAGCTCCAGAACATGAAGGTGAAGATGATGGGCATCATCCAGAGCATCATCTGGGCCTGCCGGGGGTCGCCCGCCGGCGGGGACATCTTCTGCTGCAGCCACATGCTGGCGCCCATGAGCAGGGCCAGCAGGTTGAACGAGAAGTCGTAGCCGCCCCAGATGGCCACGTTGAAGAGCGAGTCGGCCTGGGTCAGGTCGCGAATCCAGAGAAAGCCGGCCTGCCACATCTCCACGGAGCTGGACAGGGCGTTGTACAGCGCGATGAAGATGGGAATCTGCACCAGCATGGGGAGGCACCCGCCCATGGGGTTCACCCCGTGCTTCCGGTACAGGGCCATCATCTCTTCCTGCTTCTTCTGGGGGTTGTTCTTGTAGCGCTCCTGCACGGCTTGGATCTTCGGCTGGACCGCCTGCATGGCCTGCATGGACTTGATGCTCTTGTGCGTGAGCGGGTGGAAGAGCACCTTCTGCAGGATGGTGACCAGGATGATGGCCACGCCGTAGTTCCCGGTGAAGGTGTAGAGGAACTTGAGCAGCCAGAGCGCGGGGCGCGCCAGGAAGGCGAACCAGCCCAGGTCCACCAGCTGGTCGAGGTTCTGGCCGACGCCCTTGAGGATGTCGAGGTCCTTGGGCCCGGCGAACACCTGGGCCTCGAGCGAGGCCTGCCCGCCCGGCGGGAGGCTCTGCCGGGGCGTGGTGAGGCCGACCACCGGCTGGTCGTCCTTGGCCTTTGCCGCGAAGGCCTGGAAGCCCTTCTCCCCGGGCAGCAGCGCGGCCGCGAAGTAGTTGTCCTGCACGGCGGCCCAGGAGATGGTGCCGTCCAGGATCTTCTCGCCGTTCAGCTTGCCGGTGTCTTCCTGCACGCGGGCGCCGTTCACCCAGAACGTCGGCGGCTGCAGGCTGGCGTTCTTCTTGTCCGTGCTGTTCCGGAAGCCGGGGCCCCAGGCCAAACGCGCCTGCACCGGCATCTCCGCCGCGCTCAGGTTCTTCACCTTCAGCCCGACATCCACCCGGTACCGGTGCGCCTCGAACGTGAGCTGCTTCTCGAGCTGGATGCCGGCGGCCGACACGTGGGTGAAGGTGAGGGTGCCGCTCTTCTTCTCCCCGGTGAGGTCCAGCCCCTGGCTGTCCACCTGGAAGATGCCCGCGACCTGCTCGGCGTCCGCCCAGGCCCCAAGCGCGCCCGCGGTGGCCGGGTCGGGGACGGCGACCAGCTCCACCGGCGCGCCGCTGTCCAGCCGATAGTTCTTGAGCTGCCAGCTCTTGGCGCGCGCGCCCTCGGTGGTGAGGACCACGCGCATGAGCGGCGTCTCGACCACGACGTCCTGCGGCTTCTGCGCGATTCTGGCGGTGGGCGTGTAGCCGCGCGGCGGCGCGGGCGGGGCCGGGGCGGCGCTCGGCCCCGGGGCCGGCGGCGCGGGGGCCTTGGCGCTCGGCGGAGCCTCCCGCGTGGGGGCCGGCGGCGGCGCGGGGGCCTCGAACTGGGCCAGGTACCACTGGTAGCCCAGCAGGATGGCGATGACGAGGACGGTGGCGAGGATGGCGTTGCGTTCCATGCCTGCTCCAGCTTACCGGTTACCGGAGGAAGCCCGCTCGGGCACGGGATCCAGACCCCCGGGGTGGTAGGGATGACACTTCAGGAGGCGCCGCACGGCGAGCCATGTCCCCCGGAGGCTCCCATGCCGCTCGATGGCCTCGAGCGCATAGTACGAGCAGCTCGGCGCGAACCGGCAGGCCGGCGGAAACGCCGGGCCTACCCAGCGCTGGTAGACCCGGATGAAGAATATCAGAACGTGCTGCGCGATGTTCACGCGGGACTCGTCCCTTGGCGACTCAGCACCTGGGCGGCGCGATCCTTGAGCTTGATGAAGGCCGCCCGGAGCTCTGTCCTGGGCACCTCGCCCACGAAGGCCCGGGCGGTCAAGAGGATGGACGCATCCAGGGAGGGAACACCGGCGTTCGCAAACACACTGCGGGCAATGCGCCGGATCCGGCTGCGCGCCACCGCGGGCCCCGCCGTCCGGCCCAGGGACACGAACAGGCGCCGCTCCGACTCGGCGCGGGCGCCCACGTACAAGGTCCAGGGCCCGCTATGCAGCCGCGTGCCGCCTCGCCGGAGCCGCCGGACCAGGGACCCCTTGCCCCGCGTCGCCATACCGCCGTCATACGGTCAGTCGGTGGCGCCCCTTGGCCCGGCGCCGCGCGATCACCCGGCGGCCGTTGGCCGTGCTCATCCGCTTCAGGAAGCCGTGGGAACCCTTCCGCTTGCTCTTGTTCGGCTGGTACGTCCGCTTCATGTGCGCTCCTCGGAGAGCAGGCCAGAAAGACGCAAAGCATAAAACATATTGTAGATGTATGTGTATGTCAAGGAATGATTCTGGGCAGCGCGCGGCTGCGGCCGCGCTTCCTCTTCCGCTTGTCGGCTCTCCCTGGGCGACGGTAGCTTACCGGACGCAGGCCCGCCCGGCCAAGATGTATTTCTCATCTACGGCGATATCCCTGGTATAGTTTTGCCTGTCAGAATGTTGCACGATTTTTGGTCAAAGTGGCTCGGATATTTTGGCCTAAATCGGCCGTTAAGTCTTTTCACCATAAGCCTTCCCTGGCTTATCCACAGGGTGTGGACAATCCTGTGTGTAACCGGACCAGGGAAGGGTATCTTCGCGGCGTGGTTTCAAGAACTCGCGGCCCCGGGGTCGGCCTTCTCCGTGGAACGTTTCGTTGACAGTGAAAGACCCTCTTTGGTAAAATTTGTGAATAATTTTGCGCATCTATACCCATTTTCCACAGGGAGAGGCCTCGCGAGGACGTGAGTGGGGAGCCGCGGCGGTCATGCACATGAGGGTGCACACCGGCCCTCGCCCAGAAGTGCCGGTCCGGCACCGTGTTCCTCCACCTATCCACATTGTGTGGCGCCTATGACTCCTCCTTGTCTTATATGGTGGCTCTAACGGTTTCTCCGGAGGGCGGCCGCCTCAGGTCACACCGCCAAGGGGGCTCTCATGCAGATCCGTCTCGATCGGGATGCCTTCGTCGACGCGCTGGGTCCCGTGCAAGGCGTCGTGGAGGCCAAGAAGTCGCTCCCGGTCCTCTCCCACGTCCTGCTCGAGGCCGCCCCGACCGGTGTCTGGCTCTTCGGCACCGACCTGGACGTCGGCGTCCGCAAGCACGTCGCCGCCGAGGTCGTGCGCCCCGGGGCCGTCGCCCTCTCCGCGAAGAAGCTCTACGAGGTGGTACGCGAGTTGCCCTCCGCGCCCGTCGACCTCCAGATGGATGCGGACCTGCAGGTCGCCATCTCCTGCCAGAAGGCGAGCTTTCGTATCAAGGGGCTCCCGCGCGAAGACTTCCCCGCCGTGCCCGAGGTCAAGGGCGACGGGGAGGTGGCGCTGGAGGCCGGCCTCTTTCGGGATATGCTGCGGAAGACGCTGTTCGCCGTGTCGTCGGACCAGACCCGCTACGCGCTCACGGGCGTGCTGTTCCAGGTCCAGGCGAAGGACATCAGCATGGTCGCCACGGACGGCCATCGCCTGGCCCTCGTCCGCGTGCCGAAACCCGAGACGGCGGGCTCCGCGCTGATCGATGCCCTGGTGCCCAGGAAGGCGATGGTCGAGGCGGTGAAGATCGCCAAGGGCGAGGCGGAGGTCATGCACCTCTCGCTGGCGGAGAACCAGCTCGTCCTCCAGCAGGAGAACACGGTCCTGGTCGCGCGGCTCATCGACGGGCAGTTCCCGAACTACGACCAGGTCATTCCTCCGACCGGCGCCGGTGGGATCACGGTGAACCGCGAGGCGCTGCACAGCGCCCTGCGGCGCACCTCCGCGATCATGGGCGACCGCGTCACGCCGACCGAGTTTCACTTCCAGCCGGGCCGCGTGCTGATCTCCTGCGTGAACATGGACCTCGGCGAGGCGCACGAAGAGGTCGAAGCCACGGTGAGCAGCGAGGGCGTGAAGGTGGGCTTCAACGCCCGCTACGTGATGGAGTTCCTGGCGGCCGTGGACGTGGAGACGATCAGCGTCCAGATCGCGGATCCGCTGAGCCCGGCGGTGTTCCGGCCGGAGGGGGACAGCAGCTACAGTTGCGTCATCATGCCCATGCGCATCTGAGGCCGCCAAGCCGCGGGCACGCCGGCCGGCGCACGCAGGCGCCACCGCCCGGGTCGGCCGGCCCGGGAGACCTCCCGCTCCATCGCGCAGTCTTTCAGCCGGCTCGTGGATTTTCCCTTCCATACCGCCGACCTCGGAAGCGGAACGCGGATGGCGGCTGCCGCGCCCGGGAGGATTGGCCCGCCGCGCATGCTGGCGCCCGCGGGCGCCACTGATTTGAGGGAGTATGGCTAAGACAGTCGGTCCGGAAGAGAACGGCAGCGTCGGCTACGGGATCGATCAGATCAAGATCCTGGAAGGCCTGGAGGCGGTCCGCAAGCGCCCGGCCATGTACATCGGGGGCACGGGGCCCGAGGGGCTGCACCACCTCGTCTTCGAGGTGGTGGACAACAGCGTGGACGAGGCCCTGGCCGGCGCCTGCGATCGCATCGACGTCACCGTGCACATCGACAACAGCGTGACCGTCCAGGACAACGGGCGCGGCATCCCGGTGGACATTCACGAGCAGACCCGCCGGCCCGGCGTCGAGGTGGTCATGACCACGCTCCACGCGGGGGGCAAGTTCGGCGGCTCGGCCTACAAGGTCTCGGGCGGCCTGCACGGCGTGGGCGTCTCGGTGGTGAACGCGCTCTCCGAGTGGCTGGAGGTGGAGGTCTGGGTCGGCGGCAAGCGGCACCACCAGCGCTACGAGCGCGGGAAGCCCACCGGCGACCTGGAGGAGGTGGGGAAGGCCCGCCGCACGGGCACGCGCGTCACCTTCCTGCCGGACAGCCAGATCTTCGAGGACCGCACCTTCAGCCTGGACATCCTGAGCAACCGCCTGCGGGAGCTGGCCTTCCTGAACAAGGGCCTCCGCATCACGCTGACCGACGAGCGCGCGGACAAGAGCGACGAGTTCTACTACACGGGCGGCATCAAGCAGTTCGTGGAGCTCCTGAACGAGAACAAGGCCACCCTGCACCCGCGCCCCGTCTACATCGAGGCCCAGCGGGACAGCATCCAGGTGGAGCTGGCGCTGCAGTACAACGACAGCTACGCCGAGACCATGTTCTCGTTCGCCAACAACATCAACACGGCGGACGGCGGCACGCACGTGATCGGCTTCCGCGCGGCGCTCACGCGCACGCTGAACGCCTACGCGGCCGGCCGCAACCTGCTGAAGGACCTGAAGGCCAGCCTGAGCGGCGAGGACGTGCGCGAGGGCCTCACGGCGGTGATCAGCATCCGCCTGCCCAACCCGCAGTTCGAGGGCCAGACCAAGGGGCGGCTGAACAACCCCGACGTGAAGGGCATCGTCGAGGCCATCGTCAACGAGAAGCTCGGGGAGTTCCTGGAGGAGAACCCCGGCATCGGCCGCCGCATCGTGGACAAGGCGGCCGAGGCGGCCCGCGCCCGGGACGCCGCGCGGCGCGCCAAGGAGCTGGTGCGCCGGCGGGGCGCGCTGGACGGCGACGACCTGCCCGGCAAGCTGGCCGACTGCTCGGAGAAGGACCCGAGCCTCTGCGAGCTGTTCATCGTGGAGGGCGACTCGGCCGGCGGCTCGGCCAAGCAGGGGCGCGACCGCCGCTTCCAGGCCAT
>JBHGAX010000090.1:0-12557 GCA_041946635.1 Methylomirabilales bacterium (SeqCode) | reverse complement strand
CCAGGGCCACGAAGTAGTAGGGGATCTTGCCCTTGAACTGGAACTGCCAGGGATTGGGCGTGAAGTTGATGAACAGGCCGGTGTACCCGCCGAGGATGTCCAGGTGGAGCGCCACCAGGCGCAGGATCTCGGCGAACGCCAGCGTGAGCAGGATGAAGTAGAAGCCGCGCAGCCCGAAGCGAAAGCCCAGGTAGCCGATCACCTGGCTGAGCAGCATCGCCAGGACCGCTCCCACGAACATGCCCAGCCAGGGACTCAGGCCGGTGGTGGTGTTCAGCACGACCGCGGTGTAGGCCCCGATGGCGAAGAAGGCCGCGTGGCCCAGCGAGAGCTGGCCGGCGTAGCCCCCCAGGATGTTCCAGGCCTGCCCCAGGAACGCGTAGTAGAAGGTGGTGATCAGCAGGTTCTGCCAGGTGGAGGGCACGACGAAGGGCAGGACCAGGAGGACGCCGGCCGCGGGAAGGCCGAGGGCCGCGCGCCGGATCACCGGGCGCTCCCGAGCAGGCCCTGCGGGCGGAACAGCAGGATGAGGACCAGGAGGACGAAGGTCACGATCTCCTTCAGGGACGGCACCAGGAGGATGGCGCCCAGCGACTCGCTCACGCCCACCAGGAGCCCGCCGATGAAGGCCCCCAGCAGGCTGCCCATCCCGCCGATGATGACGATGTTGAAGGACGTCATGGTGAAGAAGAGGCCCGTGGCCGGGGTGAAGGGCAGGAACGGGGTGAGCAGCGTGCCCGCCGCGCCCACGCAGGCCGCCCCGATGCCGAACGCCAGGCTGAAGATCCTCTGGATGTCGGCCCCCACCAGCAGGGCCCCGATCCGGTTGTCGGAGGCCGCGCGGATCGTGCGCCCCAGGTCCGTGCGCTTCAGGAACAGGTAGAGGCCGAGGGCCAGCGCCAGGGCCACGGCGAACGTCACCACGCGCGGCACGTCGAAGACCACCGGCCCCAGCCAGAACGTGCTCAGCGCATAGCTCGGGCTCACCCGCCGGGGATCCGGCCCACCCACCATGAGGGCGGCGTTCTCCAGCACGAGGGCCACGCCCAGCATGAGGAGGATCTGCATCTCGTGGGGGGCGTCCAGGATCCGGTTGATGAGGCCACGCTGGATGGCGGCGCCCAGGAGGAAGATGGCGGCGCCGGTGACCAGGATGGAGAGGTAGGGGTCCACGCCGAAGCCCAGGAACAGCCACAGCGTGAGGTACATGCCCCACACCATCATGTCGCCGTGGGCGAAGTTGATCACCCGCATGACGCCGAAGATGAGCGAGAGCCCCACGGCCATGAGGCTGTAGACCCCGCCCACCAGCACGCCGTTCACCACCGCCTGCACGTAGAGCGTCACGAGACCGCCCCAAAAAACAGTTCAAGGTTCGAGGTGCGAGGTTCAAGGTTGAGGAGCCGGAGCCTAAAGCCGCGCACCACAAACCTGAACTTCAAACCTCGAACCTCGAACCTGGAACCTCGAACCGGTCCAGACCTCGGAACCGGCCCCTCCCCTATCCCCGCTCCCACAGCTTCGGGATCGGATACACCGGCTGGACCTCGGCCATCTCCTTGGGATAGATGACTCGGGCGCGGCCCTCGCGGATCTGCACCATGGCGGAGGAGGCGCCCGTGTTGTCGCCGTTCTCGGCGAACCGGATCGGCCCGCCCGCCACGATGTGGTTCGTGATGTTGGTCTTGCGGGCGGCCTCCACGAACTTGTCCGGGTCCGTCGTGCCGGCGCGCTCCAGGATGTCCGCGATGACCATGACGCCCTGGTAGGCCCAGGCCGACTCGGTGGTCAGCTGGTCGCCGAAGCGCTTCTCGTAGGCGGCCGCCACCTTCTGGGTGAGCGGGGCCTTCGGGTTGGACCAGGGCGCGTTGGCCATCAGGTACTCGGCCAGCTTGCCCAGTGCCTTCACCGAGGAGGGCTGGTAGAAGCCGGGGTTGCCCGGCCCCATGATCGTCTTCACCTCGACCCGCTGCTTGTACAGCTCCTGCACCAGGAGGACCGCGTCGTTCGGGCGGGTGATGGCCATGACGAGGTCGGGCTTGGCCGCCTTGGCCTTGGCCACCTCGGTGGAGAGGTCCTGCGTGGTCACGGGGTAGGTGATGATGTCCACGATCTCGAAGGGGGCGTTGAGCTTCTTGTGCCACTCGACCGTGCGCTCCTTGCCCACCTGCCCGAAGAGATCGCTGACGTGCAGGAACACCGCCCGCTTGCAGGGGTTGCCGGTGTCCTTGAACAGCTGCATCAGGTACTCGATGCCGTTCTTGCCCAGCGTGGAGGAGGTGGTGAAGGCCCGGAAGACATACTTCACGCCCTGCTGGGTGAGCTGGTCGGCCGAGCCGATGTCGATCATCAGGGGGACGGGCTTGGTGGACTGCTTGATGGCCTGGATCATGGCGTTGATGTCGCTGCTGTTGAAGGCGCCCACCAGCACGTGGCAGCCCTCGCGCATCAGCCGCTCCGTCTCGGCGCGCGCGACCTCCGGCTTCATCTGCGTGTCGCCGGGGACCAGGACCAGCTTGGCGCCGCCCATGGACCTGATGCCGCCCGCCGCGTTGATGTCGTCCACGGCCAGCTGGTTCGCCTGCCGGGTGGTCTTGCCCACCACCGAGAGCACGCCCGTCATGGGCTGCACCGAGCCGATCTTGATCTCCTTCACCTGCCCGCGGACGATGGCGGGGAAGCCGAGCACGCCCGCCGCGCCCACACCGCCCAGCCCCTTCAGCACCGTCCGCCGATCCACGCCCTTCCGCATCCTGGCTGACATGGCTCTCCCTTCCCTCCCGGCTCCAAATCCAGCCATTTTGGGGGCAAAACAGGCCGAGGATATACCAAGATATGCCAGGCCGGGCAAGCGTTTTCCAAGCAGCCAGGCGCCGGGGGTGGCGCAGAGCCGTGCGGGATCGTCGGCGGCGCCCGCGCCTCGCAAGCCCCCTTTCGGGAGGGCCACTAGCCCAGCAGCCGCCCCTTCAGCTCCCGGATGCGCGGGTTCCGGAGGCGGTCCAGGTCGGCGCGGACGTAGCCCAGGCCGAAGACGCACAGCTCGAAGTTGTCGGAGAGCTTGCGGAAGAGCGGCGCGGTCTCCTCGTGCGGCTGGTGCGTGAACTCGGCGACGATGCGGTAGGACCGCTTGCCGACCTGGATGAAGTCCAGGAGCGCGTCGGGCGAGACGACCGGGCGTGCGGTCCGCTGCCGCCGCAGGTACTCGGGGAACAGCCCGGTCATGAAGAGGGTGTAGTCGCCGATGTGCTTGTGGACGTCCCGCTCGCGCTCCATGGAGCTGGCGCGATGCATGACGTCGCCCTCGGCCAGCATCTCGGCCACCTCCTCCACCCGGCGGCCCCGCGCGTCGCGGATCTTGAAGAGGCGGTCGATGTGGACGAACTCGGTGAGGACGTCCGTGACGTAGCGGATCACCCCGGTGTCGCGCCAGCCCAGGTGCGTCGAGAAGTTGCGCTCGGTCAAGCTGGCCAGCAGCCGATGCAGGGGATGCCCCTGCGGAACCCCTGTGACCATCCTTCACCCTCCAGGCGACGCAGAGGCGCAGAGGCGCCGGGGCGCAGCGGCGCCTCTGCCACTCGGTCTTTCACCTCCACGCCTCTTCGCGCTTTCGCCTCCACGCCTCGGCGCCTTTTCGCCACTTCGCTTCTGCGCCCCGGCGCCTCTGCGGTTCATGCCTTGCGCTTCCGCCTCGCCAGGGACGCCCGGGTGATGGCGTCGCGGCCGAAGCGCTCCTGGATCGCGTCCACCGTCCGGGCGAGGCGCCGGCGGCGGTCGTCCGGGGGACGGAAGAGGCTCAGCTGCTCCTCCCCTCCCTCCGCCGGCACCAGGCGGATGGCCGTCACGCCGAGGAGCCGCACCTGGCTCCCGGCCCAGTCCAGGCGCTCGAACAGCTTCCAGGCCGCCTCGAAGAGCGCCTCCCCCACGTCCGTGGGCGGCGCGACGCTCGCCGCCCGGGACAGCGTGCGGAAGTCCTGGTCGCGGAACTTCAGCGTCACGCCGCCGGCGCGCACCCCCTCGCGGCGCAGGCGCCGACCCACCCGATCCGCCAGGCCGAGCAGCGTGCAGCGGAGCAGGTCGCGGTCATCGGTGTCGTGGTCGAAGGTGTGCTCCGCCCCGATCGACTTCGCGTCGTGCTCCGGCACCACGGGCCGGTCGTCGCGGCCGTGGGCCAGGTCCCACAGCTCCCGCCCGCCGTTCCCCAGGACCGTCTCGAGGGTGTCGGGATCGGCCCGCGCCACCTGGCCGACCGTCTGGAACCCCACCTGGCGAAGCCGGGCCTCCGTCTTCGGCCCCACGCCCCAGAGCCGGGCGATGGGCAAGGGGTCCAGGAAGGCCTGCTCGCCGCCGGGCCGCACCAGCACGTAGCCGTCCGGTTTGCCGAGGTCGGACGCGATCTTGGCCAGGAACTTGTTGGGCGCGATGCCGACCGAGGCCACCAGCCCGATCTCGCCCCGGATGCGGGCCTTCAGCAGCCGGCCGATCCCCTCGGCCGGGCCGAAGGCGCGCTGGCTGGCGGTGACGTCCAGGAAGGCCTCGTCGATGGAGACCGGCTCCACCAGGTCGGTCACCTGGCGCAGCACGTCGAAGATGCGCTCGGACAGCTCGGCGTAGCGGGAAAAGCGGGGCCGGACGTAGATGGCCTGCGGGCAGAGCCGGTACGCGCGCGAGATGGGCAGGGCCGACCGGAGCCCGAACGGCCGGGCCTCGTAGGAGCAGGCCGCCACCACACCCCGGCCGCGCCCGTCCTGCGGGTCGGCCCCCACCACGACGGGCTTGCCCCGGTACGCCGGGTGGTCGAGCTGCTCCACCGACGCGAAGAACGCGTCCATGTCCAGGTGGATGATGCTGCGAGGCGCCGACACCACGACGTCCAACTCCCGCGGCTACACCACCTCTATGATACAGCACGGACCAGACGGAGCGGTCTCACACAGGGGCACAGAGCCACGGCGTCTTTTCTTTGCGTCTTGGCGTCTCTGCGTGAGACGGGTCTTATGGTCTTTCCCGCTCCGCCGCCCGGGCGCGCGCCAGGTCGGTCACCAGCTCGTCGAGCGTGGCGGGCAGGTACTGCAGCGGGTCCACCCGCGCGCCGTTGACGCGCACCTCGAAGTGCAGGTGCGGCCCCGTGGATCGCCCCGTGCTGCCGACGCCGCCGATGGGCTGGCCCTGCCGAACCGTCTCCCCCTCCTCGGCCACGATGAGGGACAGGTGGGCGTACACCGTGCGCAGCCCGTCGGCGTGCTGCAAGATCACCGCCTGCCCCAGCGGACCACGGCTTTCGCCGGCGTAGATCACCTCGCCGTCTGCGGCGGCCACCACCTCCTGGTACTGCGGCGACCCGATGTCGATCCCGGCATGCAGCCGGCCCCACCGGGGGCCGAAGGGCGAGTTGACCGCGCCGAGGATCGGCCAGAGCAGCGCGGCGTCCGTCTTCAGCCGGGTGACCGGGACGGCCGGCGGCGGCTCGGCCGGCGGCGGCTCGCGGAGCGACAGCTCCAGGCCCTCGCGCTCCTGGCTGCTGAGCGGCCTGGCCGCCGCCACGCGGACCGCTCGCTTGACGCCCGGGATCAAGAGCCGCTGCCCCACGCGCAGGGGCGCCTTCGGCTTCAGCCGGTTGGCCTCCAGGATGGCGGCCACCGGGACCCGGTAGGCCTCGCTGATGCGAAAGAGCGTCTGGCCGCGGGCGACCACGTGCGTCACGCCGGCCGGCCGGGAACGGGGCCGAGTCTTGGCCAGGGCGGAGGGGACGAGGGCCGGCAGGCAGGCGAACGCGGCCAGGAGCAGGACGAGGGGGAGGAGCGCCGAGGGTGATGGAGCCCGGGGAGCGCGACGAGGAGCCGGGGTCGCGGTACGCCTGGTCATCGTCCGCGACTATACGCGGGCGCTTCCCCGGCGTCAATCGCGGAGGCGCCCCCGGGCCGGTCGATCTGCCCTTCGACCGGTCGCCGCTCCGCGCTTGACCACTCCCCGGTTTGCCGATAGGCTACGCGCGCTTTTGCGGCATCCCGGGAGGGGCCATGACCACTCCGTCCCTGGCGAAGCGGATCGAGAAGCTCGGTGCCCTGCTCGAGATCGGCAAGGCCATGGCCTCGGAGCGCAGCCTGGACCGCCTGCTGCAGCTGATCCTGACGGACGTCACGCGCGTCATGGAGGCGGAGCGCAGCTCGCTCTTCCTGGTGGACCGGGAGCGGAACGAGCTCTGGTCCAAGATCGCCCAGGGGCTGGAGGTCCGCGAGATCCGCATCCCCATCGGCACCGGCATCGCGGGCTACGTCGCGGAGAGCGGCGAGGTGGTGAACATCCGGGACGCGTACGCGGACCCGCGGTTCAGCCAGGAGACCGACCGGCGGACGGGGTACCGGACACACACGATCCTCTGCACGCCCATGCGGAACAAGCGGGACGAGGTGATCGGGGTCCTGCAGGTACTGAACAAGCTGGACGGCTGCTTCGGCGCGGAGGACGAGGAGCTGCTCCTGGCGCTCTCCAGCCAGGCGGCGGTCGCGATCGAGAACGCCATCCTCTACGAGGAGATCGAGCGGCTGTTCGAGGGCTTCATCAAGGCGTCGGTGTACGCGATCGAGTCGCGGGACCCGACCACCTCCGGCCACTCCGAGCGCGTGGCGATCCTCACCGTGGCCCTGGCCGAGGCGGTGGACGCCGCCGAGTCCGGGGCGTACGCGGCGCTGCACTTCAGCCCCGCGCAGCTGCGGGAGCTGCGGTACGCCGCGCTCCTCCACGACTTCGGCAAGGTCGGCGTGCGGGAGCCGGTGCTCGTCAAGGCCAACAAGCTCTACGAGCACGCCATGGATCTGCTAGTCTCCCGCTTCAAGTTGATCCGCAAGGGCCTCGAGGCCGAGTGCCTGGAGCGGAAGCTCGGGCTGGCCCTCTCGCTGGGCCCGGACGCCAAGCCTCAGCTGGACGCGCTGGAGGCCGACCTGCGGGTGCGGCTGGCCGAGCTGGACGAGCAGCTCCGCTTCCTCCAGGAGGCCAACCGGCCGACCCTGCTGCCTTCGGGCGGATCCGCGCGCATCCGGGAGATCGCGTCCCAGACCTACACGGACGTGGACGGCAGCCGGAGGCCGTACCTCCTCGGCCAGGAGGCCGAGAACCTCTCCATCGCCAGGGGCAGCCTGAACAAGGCGGAGCGGCTGGAGATCGAGTCGCACGTGACCCACACCTTCCGCTTCCTCCGGCAGATTCCGTGGACCAAGGACCTGCGGCAGATTCCCGCCATTGCCCATTCCCACCACGAGAAGCTGAACGGGACCGGCTACCCCAACGGCCTGCGGGGCGGCGATGTTCCCGTGCAGGGCCGGATGATGGCCATCTGCGACGTCTACGACGCCCTCACCGCCTCCGACCGCCCGTACAAGGCGGCCCTGTCCCCCGAGCGCGCCCTCGAGATCCTCGAGGGGGAAGCGAGGGACGGCCACCTCGACCCCGACCTGGTGGCGATCTTCAGGGACGCCCAGGTCTGGACGCGCACCCTCGCCCTGCGCCGCACGGCCTGAAAGTCTCGAACCGCCAAGACGCCAAGGCGCCACCGGGGCAGCCCCTATCGGGGACAGCTCCGAACCAACGACCAGAGCGTCCCGGCCGGGCGTGTTTTCCCCCGAGACCATGTCGGTGGCGTCTTGGCGTCCTGGCGGTGGATTTAGCGCCGCCAGCCCGAGACCTGGATGACCTCGCGCTCGGGCAGCAGCAGCGCGGTCAGCTTGCCCCCGTAGACGCAGCCGGTGTCGATGCCGATGCGGTCCTCGGCCAGGAGGACCTGCTTGAGGGGGGTGTGGCCGAACACCACCGGCTTGGGGAAGCGGCCGACGAACTGGAAGAACTCCTGGCGGATCCAGACGAGGTCGCGGAGGCTCTGCTCGTTCAGCGGCACCATCGGGCGGATGCCGGCGTGCACGAAGAGGAACTCCGCCGTCTCGTGCATCGGGCGGAGGCTCTCGAAGAAGGCGCGGTGGGCGTCCGGGATGTCGTCGGGGTCGCCGCCGTAGCTCCGCAGCGTGGCCTGGCCCCCGTTCGCCAGGTAGATGTCCTGGTCTTCCCCGGCCAGGAAGTCCAGCAGCATCTTCTCGTGGTTCCCCAGCAGGCAGATGCGCCGGTACGGCAGCCCCAGGAGGTAATCCACCACCTCCCGCGACTGGGGGCCCCGGTCGATGTAGTCCCCGATGAAGATGAGCTGATCCTCCAGGCGCGGCGAGATCTTCTCGATGAGCCGCTGGAGCGGGCCGAGACAGCCGTGGATGTCGCCGATGACGTACGTGGCGGGCGAGGTCCGCTCCCGCGGGGGCGCCTCCCCGCCGAACCAGCGCCGCATGCTCACCGGCTCCGGCCGTCGAGCAGCCCGTCGGCGGCGGCCCAGAGGAGCGCGAGCTTCGTGAGGCCGCAGCCGATGCGGTCGTCCCGCGCCATGGCCAGCGCCTCGGCCCACGGGAAGGCGCGCCGCTCCAGGTGCTCGTCGGCATCCGCGGGGAGCGGATCGGGCGTCAGCTCCTCGCCCACGAACAGGTGGATGACCTCGTCCAGGTAGGCGTTGTTCGGCCAGAGCCGGCCGAGGAACCGGAGGCGGCCAGCGCGGAGCCCGGCTTCCTCCCGCAGCTCCCGCTGCGCGGCGACGTCGGGCGCCTCGCCGGGCGCGATGGCGCCGCCCGGGATCTCCCACGAGAAGGCGTCCGGCACGTGGCGGAACTGGCAGACGAGGAGGACCTCGCCTCCGGGCAGCAGCGGCAGGACCCCGGCGCTCCCGCCGAGGGCCATGACCGGATAGCACTCGGCGCGGCCGTCGGGCAGCTCCAGCAGGTCCTCGCGCACGAGGACGTGCCGCTTCTGGTAGAGCACCCGGCTGTCCAAACGGCGCCAGGCCCGGAGCCGCTGGCTCATGGCTCGTGGCTCATGGCTCATGGCGTGATGCACCCGTCCCGTTTCTCGCCGCGAGCCATGAGCCGCCTCAGCGGGCCTCGCGCTCCAGGCGCAGGGCCGCCTGCTCGAGCCGCGGCTCGCCGGCGAACAGGCTCAGCGGGTCCTCCACGCGCAGCGGATCCTGCACGTAGAAGGCCTGCCCGTACCGGGCGCCGACCTGGGCGCCCAGGTAGGTCGCGAAGGACTCCAGCCGCTGCGGGAAGACCCGCGGCCGATCGGGGCGCTCGAACTGCGACTTGTGGTTGGCGAGCGCCTGGATGGCCTGCGGGAACTCCTCGTCCACGGGCACGATGAAGCTGGGCCGCATGAACGGGGGCAGGAAGTAGTACAGCATCTTCTTCACCGCGTGCGGCGGCCCCTCGGCCGGATACTTCTCCAGGTGCGCGAAGTTCGCGCCGTGCGTGACCAGGTGGCCGCAGACGATGTGGTCCGCGTGCCCGCGCCCCCGCCCCGGCTCCAGCCCGTAGTAGGGCGCCAGCACGACCTGGGGCCGGTACTTCCGGACCAGCGAGGCCACCCGGACGCGGTTCTCGTGGCTGTCCGTGAGCCGCGTGTCGCCGAGGTCCAGGATCTCCAGGACATCCAGCTTCAGGTCGCGCGCCGCCCGGCGGGTCTCGTCCTGCCGGACCTCCGGCGTGCCGGCGCCCATGTCCCCCTCGGTCAGCAGGATCATCCCGGTTCGGTAGCCCCGGGCCTTCATCTTGAGCAGAAACGCTCCGGTCCCGATCTCCGCGTCATCCGGATGCGGGCCGAAGGTCAGAAAGTGCAGCGGCTCGGTCATCGCTCTCCCCTCTCCGGTCCGCGCGCCGCGGGACCACGCGTCCCCGGGTGCAGACGGACAGGGAAGATTAGGGGTGCACGCCCGAAAAGTCAATGCGCGCGCCGGCTCGCGGCGCGCGTTCACACGGTGACGAACTCGCCGAGCTGCGGCACGTACAGCGTCTCGGGCCCGATGGGCTCCAGGCGCTTCGCCAGGGCCTCGGCCTGGGCCTCTTCCCCGTGCACCAGGAAGACGCGGCGCAGGGCGCCCCGGCATCGCGCCACGAAGTCGGCCAGGTCGTGCATGTCCGCGTGCGCGCTGAACTCGTTCATCACCACCACCTCCGCCTCCAGCGCGCGCTCGACGCCGAAGATGCGGACGCGCGGCTGGCGCTCCACCAGCTTCCGGCCCAGCGTGTGCTGCGCCTGGTAGCCGATGATCAGCACCATGTTCCGCTCGTCCTCGATGTTGTTGCGGAGGTGGTGCAGGATGCGGCCCGCCTCGCACATGCCGGAGGCGGCGATGATCATCATCGGCCCCCCCAGCTCGTTCAGCCGCTTGGAATCCTCCACGCGACTGATATAGGTCAGGTTGTCGAAGCCGAAGGGGTCGCCGTTCTTGGCCAGGAACGCCTGCGTCTCCTCGTCGAAGCACTCCGGGTGCAGCTTGAAGATGTCGGTGACGCGCACCGAGAGCGGGCTGTCCACGTAGATGGGGAACGCCGGGATGGCGCCGCGCAGGGTCAGGCGGTGGAGGGCGAAGACGAACTCCTGGGTCCGCTCCAGCGAGAAGCTGGGCACCAGGATCTTGCCCTTGCGCCGGATGGCCCGGTTCACCACCTCCGCCAGGTTCTCCTCCATGTTCACGAGCGGGGCGTGGGCCCGGTCACCGTAGGTGCTCTCCAGGATGAGGATCTCGGGGGGCTGCGGGATCTCCGGGTCGCGGAGGATGGCCATGTTCCGCCGCCCGAGGTCCCCGCTGAAGACGAGCCGGAGGCGGTCCGGGGGCCGCTGGATGTCGAGCTGCACGATGGCGGAGCCCAGCACGTGGCCCGCGTCCAGGAACGTGCACGTCACCCCGGGAAGCACCTCGGTGGGGCGATGGTACGCCACGCTCTGGAAGCGGCGCAGCGCATTGGCGACATCCCTTTCGTCGTACAGCGGGACGACCGGCTCCTCCAGCTCCTCGCCGTGCTTCTTGTTCAGGAACTCGGCGTCCGCCTGCTGGATGCGGGCCGAATCCATGAGCATGACCGCGCAGAGGTCCCGGGTGGCCGGCGTGCAGAGGATGCTGCCCCGGTAGCCGTGCTTCACCAGCGTGGGGACGTTCCCGCAGTGGTCGATGTGGGCGTGGGAGAGGATCATGGCGTCCAGGCCCGCCGGTGCGAAGGGCAGGTTGCGGTTGCGCTCGTTCGACTCCCGGCGCCGCCCCTGGAACAGGCCGCAGTCCAGGAGCAGCCGCTGGCCGTCCAGCTCCAGCAGGTGCTGCGACCCCGTCACCGTGCGCGCCGCCCCCGCAAAGAAGATCCGCATTCGCATCCCTCCGGGATGGGGCACTCCGGGAATCCGGCACCCGGGAAGATTCCCGGCGTGCCAGAGTGCCCGGCTGCCGTTACTGCGCCAGCTGGCGCAGCGTCTCCGCGAGCACCTCCATGCCGGTGCAGATGGCGTCCAGGCTGGCGTGCTCCGCCGGATTGTGGCTCACACCGCCGCGGCACGGAATGAAGATCATGCCGGCCGGGGCGATCTTCGCCAGGTTCATGGCGTCATGGCCCGCGCCGCTCGGCATCCGGCGGGCGGCCAGGCCCAGCCGCTGGCAGGCAGCCTCGATGGCGGCCACCACGGTCGCGTTCATGGGCACGGGCGTCTCGGCGGAAAGGGTCTCGATGTGCGCGGCGGTGCCCTCCCGCAGGGCGATGGCCGCGGCCGCGTCCCGGACGGCCTGCGCGACGGCGAGCGTCTCCGCATCGATGCCCCGGAGATCCACCCACATCTCCACGCGCCCCGGCACCACGTTGATCGCGCCCGGGTGCACTTTCATGACGGCCACCGTGCCCACGATCCGGCGATCCGCCCGCCTGGTCGCCTCCTCCTGGACGGCCAGCACGATGTGCGCGGCGGTGACCAGGGCGTCCCGGCGCTTGCCCATGGGCGTGGTGCCGGAGTGCGACGCCATCCCCTCGACGGTGACCTTCAGCCGGATGGGCGCCGCGATGGCCTCCACCACCCCGATGGGGATGCCGGCCTCCTCCAGGACCGGCCCCTGCTCGATGTGCAGCTCCACGAAGGCTTTCAGCTCCCCCGGACGCCGGACCGCCTCCGGCAGCCGCTCGAGGTCGAGGCCGCGCGCGGCGAGCGCCTGGGCCAGCGTGGTCCCACCGTGATCCTGCAGCTTGCGCCACGCCTCCAGGCTGGCCGCCCCGGTCATGGCCTTGCTCCCCATCGTGCCGACCGAGAACCGGGAGGACTCCTCGCCCCGGAAGCACAGGACCTCCAGCGGGTGGCGCGGGCGCCCGCTTGCCGTGAGCCGCATCACCGCCCCGAGCCCGGCCACCACGCCCGTCACGCCATCGAAGTTCCCGCCTTCCGGCACGGTATCCAGGTGCGAGCCGGTGGCCACCGCCGGCGCACCCGGTTCGCGCCCCTCCAGGCGGCCGATCAGGTTGCCGAACGCGTCGCGCCGCACGGCGAGCCCGGCCTCGCGCATCAGCCCGGCGAGGTGGTCAACCGCCGCGCACTCCGCGTCGCCGAACACCAGCCGGCTGAAGCCCCGCTCCCCCTTCCCGAACCGCGCGATGCCGTCGAGCGTCGCCTCGATCCAGCGCCTATCCATGGCCGGCCCTCCGGAACACGCACCGCCCAGGCGCCAG
>JBHGAX010000009.1:0-29825 GCA_041946635.1 Methylomirabilales bacterium (SeqCode) | reverse complement strand
TCAACCTGGCGGGCGGCTTCCTGGGCGGGGTCTGCATCCTGGTTACGGGGATCATCGTGACGTACGAGGTGCTGATGCGGTACTTCTTCGGCGCCCCGACGACCTGGGTGCTGGAGATCAGCATCTACTTGAACATCGCCTGCGTCTTCCTGGCCGGCGGCTACGCGATGAAGGAGAAGCACCACATCCAGGTGGACATCATCACGAGCAAGCTGTCGGAGCGGAATCAGGTCCTGTTCCAGCTCATCTCCCTGGCGATTACGCTCGCCTACTCGGCCGTGCTGACGTGGAAGGGGGCGGAGCTGGCCCTCCACTCCTTCCGCATGGGCGAGGTGTCGCCCACCGTGCTGAACGTGCCGGTGGTCATCCCGCATAGCGTGGTGCCGATTGGCGGCGTGCTGCTGTGCCTGGAACTGGTGCGGCAGATCTGGGAGAGCTTGGAGGCTCTGCAGCGGGCACGTCTGCCTCGGAATGACGGATGGCTGGAGGCCATGTTGCCCCTGGTGTTCCTCGGTGTGGTCGCGGGATCTGCCTACTTGTTTCAGGCCAGGGAGACGGCGCCCCTGGGGATCCTGGTGCTGCTCTTCGCCCTGATCTTCGGCGGCACGCCCATCGCCTTCGGCCTGGGGCTCATCGGGCTCTTCGGGTTCTACTTCACCTTCGGCGGCGGCCCGATGCTCGTGCAGGTCCCCATGGTGATCTACAAGTACCTGGATGACTTCGTGATGGTGGCGGTCCCGCTGTTCATCATGCTGTCGGCCGTGCTGAGCGTCGGCGAGATCGGGGCGAACCTGTTCGAGCTCGCCAGCAAGTGGGTACGGCACCTGCCCGGCGGCCTCGGTGTCGCCACGATCGCGTCCTGCGCGATCTTCGCGGCGATGTGCGGCTCGTCGGTGGCCACGGTGGCGACCATCGGGATCATCGCCATTCCCGAGATGATTGCACGCGGGTACAACCGGCAGTTGGTGTACGGCACGATCGCAATCGGCGGGGTGCTGGGTCCGCTCATCCCCCCTAGCCTGTACATGATCCTCATCGGCGCGATCACCGGCGATTCGGTGGGCAAGCTGTTCATGGCGGGCATGCTGCCAGGGATCATGCTGGCCGGTATCTTCGCTCTCTACATCATCGTGTACTGCGTCCGGAAGCAGACCGAGAGGGTGGAGCCAGCCACGTGGCCGGAGCGCTGGCGAGCCCTGCAGTCGGCGTTCTGGGGCGTCATGGCGCCGGTGCTGATCCTTGGCGGTATCTATACGGGCATTTTTACCCCCACGGAGGCCGCCGGTGTCGGCATCACCTACAGCCTGTTCGTGTGCCTCGCATTGCAGCGATCCCTCACTATCCGCAAGATGGGGAAGCTGATCTGCGAAGGCGGCATGCTCTCGGCCACAATCCTGTTCATCGTCACCGGGGCGGTGGTCTTCGGGCAGCTCATCACCATGCTGCAGATCCCCGACGTGCTCTTCAGTTTCGTCTCCGCCCTGCCGCTCCCGCCGATGGGCATCCTCTTTGTGGCCCTGATCGCCATCCTCGTCCTCGGAGCGGTGATGGACGAGGCAGCCATCCTGCTGATCACCTACCCGATCCTCCACTACATCTTCGTCACGAAGTTCGGCTTCGATTCCATCTGGTTCGCGCTGGTGTTCGTGTTCACCCTGGAGGTCGGGCTGGTTGCGCCGCCGGTGGGCATCAACATCTTCGTCGTCCAGGGAATCTGGAAAGAGGCCAAGTTCGCCGATGTGGTTCGGGGTGTGCTGCCGTTCGCCATGCTGATGGTGGCGGCCATCCTGCTGGTGATCTACGTGAAGCCGCTGTCCCTCTGGCTGCCGAGGCTCATCGGCTGAGCCACGGCCGATCTCCCACAATCCGGGAGGGGACCTGCCTGACGAGGAGGAAACCATGGGAAGGCGTAGAAGGGTTGTGTGCATGGGTGCGCTGCTGATAGCCCTCGCGCTCTGGGCTCTCCCGCTAGCCGTCCCCGCCGCCGGCTCGGAGATCACCATCCGGTACGCCGGCGACCTGCCGATCGGCAATCATCTGACCCGCACCCAGGAGTTCTTCGCCAAGCGGGTTGCCGAGATCACCAAGGGCCGGGTGAGGGTCGAGGTCTATCCGGCCGGCCAGCTCTTCGCGGCCAAGGACTACGTGAAGGCCGTCCCGGCAGGCGCCGTGGACATGGCCCAGAGCCTGATGGGGCAGTGGACCGGGCTCGCGCCGATTTTCATGATCACGGACGTCATGCTCCTGTACGACGGCTGGGAGCACATCTGGCGGGCGCTGGACTCGGCCGAGATCGGCGAGGTCATGAAGAAGGAGGGGGAGAAGGCCGGCATCCGCCTGCTGTTCTGGACCCAGGACGCGTCCGCCGGGTTTGTGAGCAAGACGCCCCTGAAGACGCTGGCCGACTGGAAGGGGAAGAAAATCCGCTCCTACACGGAGCTGGCCTCCTACACCATCAAGGCCCTGGGCGGCGCGCCGGCCTTCATGGGGGGCGGCGAGGTCTACATGGCGCTGCAGCGGGGCACCGTGGACGGCGCGATCTCCACTCTATCGTCCTTCTACGACCGCAAGTACTTCGAGGTCACCAAGCACCTCACCATCCCGAGCACGCCCGGGCCAATCTACGGCGGCGTGATGAACATCAAGCGCTGGGAGACGCTGCCGGCCGACGTGAAGGAGATGCTGCTGGCGGCGGGCAAGGACACGCAGGAGTTCGCGCGGAAGGAAGTCGTGCGCATGGACAAGGAGTCGGTCGAACAGCTCAAGCAGAAGGGAATGGACGTCTATCCGCTGCCCAAGGAGGAGCGGGAGCAGTGGAAGAAGATCAGCGTCCCGCAGGTGGAGAAGGTCGTGGTGGACCGCCTGGGGGACCGCGGCAAGCGGATGATCGAGCTGGCCGAGAAGATGAGGTAGACGGCGGAGGGCCTTCGCCGCTCCGAGAGGCGCTACGCCGTGCTCTCGGGGCGGCGGTCGGGCCGACGTCCGGCAGCGGCGAGGAGAACATGACAAGAGTCTTGAAGGGCCGGTGCATCAGCAAGGGGGTAGGCGAAGGCGAAGCCTTGGTTTGCCGCCAGCCGATCGGCTTCAACTTCGGCATCGACGTGGCCACGGGCACCATCCTGGAGAAGCGCCACGAGCTGGAGAACAAGTCCATCAAGGACAAGGTCTTGGTATTCCCCCACGGGAAGGGCAGCACGGGCGGGTCCTACGTGATCTACCAGCTCGCCAAGAACGGGACGGCGCCCAAGGCGATCATCAACATCAGCACGGAGACCATCATCGCGGTCGGAGCGATCATGGGTGGGATCCCGGTGGTGGACAGCCTCGACGTCAACCCGTATGAGGCGATCAAAGACGGGGACCGGGTGCGGGTGGACGCGACCGGGGGCACCGTCGAAATCGTGGCCAAAGGAGCCGCACGCGCATGAAGCTCACCGACGACGAGAAGCGGATGCTGGGCGGCGAGCGCGGCGCCGCGACCCAGAAGGCCATGGAGATCCTCGTCGCGCTGGGGGAGGTGTACGGGGCGGAGCGGTGCATCCCCGTCCGGAGCGCCCACGTGGCGGGCCTCTCGTTCCGGAGCCACGGCATCGCCGGCATGGAGTGGGCCGAGGAGATGGCGCGCGCTGGTGCCCGGGTTGTGGTCCCGACCACCATGAACGTGGTGGGCGTGGACCGGAGCCGGGATCTTGGCCTGCCGGCCGACTGGTCGGAGTACCAGCTGCGAATCGAGCGCGCGTACGAGGCCATGGGCTGCTTCGGCACGTCCTCCTGCGTTCCCTACTACCTGGGTTTCCTGCCGCGCCTCGGCGAGCACATCGCCTGGGCCGAGTCGTCCGCCGTGGTCTTCACCAACTCGGTGCTCGGCGCGCGGACCAACCGCGAGGGCGGGCCCTCGGCGCTGGCCGCCGGCATCACCGGCCGCACCCCGCTCTACGGGCTGCATCTCGACGAGAACCGGAAGGGCGACCTCCTGGTGCGGGTTTCCGCCAGACTGCGCGACTTGGCCGACTTCGGGGCTCTGGGTAGCTACGTTGGCCGCCGGGTGGGCACGGGAATTCCCGTGTTCGACGGCGTCCCGGCCCCGCGCATCGAGGAGCTGGTCTACCTCGGGGCGGCGCTCGCCTCGTCCGGCAGCGTGGCGCTGTTCCACATGGTCGGCGTGACACCGGAGGCGCCGACCCCGCAGGCGGCCTTCCAGGGCAAGCGCCACGAGACCATCGAGGTCAGCGAGAAGGAACTCCAGGCGGGGCGCGACCAGCTCACGGCGGCCAAGAGCCGGCGGGTTGACTACGTCGCACTCGGGTGTCCCCACCTCTCGCTCCGCCAGATCCAGGAGGTCGCGGCGCTGCTCGACGGCAGGCGGGTGGCCCACGGCGTCACCATGTGGGTGCACACCAACGTCGCCATGAAGACCCTGGCGTTTCAGCTGGGGTACGGCCAGACCATCGAGAAGGCGGGCGCCACGCTGACCCAGGACCTCTGCACCGTCCTCAGCATCCCGGAGGCGCTGGGCGTGAAGGTGCTCGCGACCAATTCCGGGAAGATGGCCTTCTACGCGCCGCACAACAACAACCTGGAAGTGTGGTTCGGCGGGGCGGAGCAGTGCGTCCAGGCCGCCATCACCGGCGCCTGGCCGGCTTGAGCACCACCCGCAGGGCGTGCGGCAGGGACACGCCCCGTGCGGTGGGGTGACTGCATTCGGAGCAGCAAGGAGCGGTACCATGGCCGTGAAGACTGGCTGGCGGGGTCGGGCGTTCGAGGACTTCCGTGTGGGGGATGTCTATCCGCACCCGCTGGGCCGCACCATCACCGATGTGGATAACATCTGGTTCACCCTGCTGACCGTGAATCCGAACCCCATCCACTTCGACCAGGTGTACGCGGCGCGGACGGAGTTCAAGCGCCTCCTCGTGGACTCCACCTTCACCCTGGCCCTCGTCACCGGGCTCTCGGTCTCCGACGTGTCGCAGAACGCCATCAACCTCGGCTGGGATGCCGTGCGCCTCCCGAACCCCGTGTACGCGGGTGACACGATCCACGCGTACAGCGAGGTGCTCGCCGTCCGTGAGTCCAAATCGCGCCCCACCATGGGCATCGTGACCCTGAAGACCACGGGGATCAACCAGGACGGCAAGCCCGTCATCGAGTTCCAGCGGACCATCATGGTGTACCGGCGGGGGCATGTGCCGGAGTTCGTCCTCCCTGGCATGCCGAGCAGTGCCACCGCCCCCGAGGCGGGGGACAAGGGCACCTGAGCCAGGTCGGCGGACAGCGGCCAGAAGGGCGCGAGGAGCCGGTGGCTCCTCGCGCCCTTGCTCTTTCCAGTCGGTCGCGTGAGCCTTGCGGCCGCTATCCCTTCCTCCACACCGTGGACGTCACGTCCCCGCCGCGGCCGGTCCAGTTGGTGTGGAAATACTCGCCGCGCGGCTTGTCGGTGCGCTGGTAGGTGTGCGCCCCGAAGTAGTCCCGCTGCGCCTGGAGCAGGTTCGCCGGCAGGCGCTCGCGGCGGTAGCCGTCGAAGAAGGCCAGGGCGCTCGCCATGGCGGGCACCGGGATCCCCCGCTGGACGGCCTTGGACACCACGCGCCGCCAGCCGGCCTGCGCCGCCGTGATCTGCCTGGTGAAGTAGGGGTCCAGGAGGAGGTTGGTCAGGCCCGGGTTCTTGTCGAACGCCTCCTTGATCTTGCCCAGGAAGGCCGAGCGGATGATGCAACCGCCCCGCCACATCAGGGCGATGCCGCCGTAGTTCAGGTTCCACTGGTACTCCCTGGCGGCGGCGCGCATCAGCATGTAGCCCTGCGTGTAGGAGATGAGCTTGGAGGCGTAGACGGCCTGCTCCAGGTCGTCCACGAAGGCCTTCTGGTCTCCGCTGAACCTGGGGGTGGGGCCCGACAGGACCTTGGACGCGCCCACGCGCTCGTCCTTGAAGGCCGAGAGCGCCCGCCCGAACACCGCCTCCACGATCATGGTGAGCGGGATGCCCATGTCCAGCGCCGAGATGCCGGTCCACTTCCCGGTGCCCTTCTGCTCGGCCGCGTCCAGGATCTTCTCCACCAGGGGCTCGCCGTCGGCATCCTTGTAGGCCAGGATGTCGCGCGTGATCTCGATCAGGTAGGAGTCGAGCTTGCCGCGGTTCCACTTCGCGAAGACCTTGTGCATCTCGCCGGCCGTCATGCCGAGGCCCTCCCGCATGAGGTGGTAGGCCTCGCAGATGAGCTGCATGTCGCCGTACTCGATGCCGTTGTGCACCATCTTCACGTAGTGGCCGGCCCCGTTCTCCCCCACCCAGTCGCAGCAGGGGTCCTCGCCGCCGTCGGCGCGCTTCACCTTGGCCGCGATGGCCTGGAGGATCGGCTTCACGTGCGGCCAGGCGGCCGGCGAGCCGCCCGGCATGATGGAGGGGCCGAAGCGCGCTCCCTCCTCGCCGCCCGACACGCCGGTGCCGATGTAGAGCAGGCCCTTCGACTCCACGTACGCCGCCCGGCGGACGGTGTCGTTGTAGTTGGAGTTCCCGCCGTCGATGATGATGTCCCCGGGCTCCAGGCGCGCGAGCAGCTGCTCGATGAACTCGTCCACCGGCTTCCCCACCTGGACCATGAGCATGACCCGCCGGGGCTTCTGCAGCGTGCCCACCAGCTCCTCGATGGAATGCGTGCCGAGGATCCTGGTGCCCTTCCCGCCCTTCTCGAGGAACTCGTCCACCTTGGAGAGCGTGCGGTTGAACACGGCCACCGTGAAGCCGTGGTCGTTCATGTTGAGGGCCAGGTTCTGCCCCATCACCGCGAGCCCGATCAACCCGATGTCCGCCTGGCTCATGGCTGCACTCCCTTCAGAACGTGAACCGCCGAGGCGCCAAGGGCGCCGAGAAGAACTCTCGAACGGACATCCCGCCTTCCCCGCACCGCAGGCGCGGCCTGGAGCCTCGGCGCCTTGGCGGTGCGGGCCTGTTCTATTTCTTCCAGGGCGGGGTGCCGGGGAGGACGCGCTCGAACTCGGCGATCAGCCCGGCCTCGTAGGCCCCCGCGAACGCCCCGGCCGTGAACTTCGCGATGCCTTCCGTGAAGAACCGCTCCCAGGACTGCTCCTCGCGGCCGGGATTGATCGGGAAGAAGAGCGTCCCGTTGGCCCGGCCGGCCTCGAGGTCGCCGGGCGCGTCGCCGATCATCAGGAGGTGGCCCGGCGGGTACTTGCCCCTGGCGGCCAGGGCCAGGTGCTGCTTCTTGGTGCCCATCTCCTGGCCCGCGATGACCCGCACCAGCTTGTCGATGCCGTGCTCCTGCCACTCGCGCACGAGCGCCTCGGTGGGGGTGGCCGACACCACCACCACGTCGGCCTGGGCCTGGAGGGCCTGGAGGCTCTCGCGCAGGTAGGGGAACGGGGGCAGGCCGTGCACCATGTCGGCGATGCTCGCGTTGACGGCCTTGCTCCAGCCCAGCGCCCGCTCCAGCTCGGGATCGGGATGCTCGGCCATGTAGGCCGTGAGTCCCGCGTCGCTGGCCGGCTGGCCCGAGGCCAGGAACTCGCGTAGCTTCTTCGCCTCGGGGATGCGGGCGCCCCGGGCCGCCACCTCCGGCCGCTCGCGCAGCAGGTCGAAGACCTTGATCAGCGCGGGCCAGCGGTTGATGCCCCGGAAGGTGCTGTACAGGTTCACGAACTCGGCGGCCTCGCGGGCGTACTTGGCGACCGGCTGCAGGTCCCACCACTTGATGATGTTGGGAATGAAGCACTCCTTGTGCTTGATCTCCATCGAGTCGAACGCGCACCCGTCCGAGTCGATGCCCACGAAGAACGGGTGCCGGGGCTGGAGGTCGGCCAGCGGTGTGGCCGCGGGGGGATAGCTCATGGGCGCATCTCCTTGTGGCTGGGTCGCGGCGGGCGCGGGGAGCCGGCGGGGCGAGGGGCGGATCAGCCCTCCAGTCCCTGCGAGACCACGGTGCTCGCCAGGACGTTGATCCCGGCCGCCGTGAGGCGGGCGATGGCCCGGTCGGTCTGATCGAAGCGGAAGATCAGGACCGCCCGGTCCTCGCGGCCGAAGGTGAAGGCGTACATGTACTCGATGTTCACCGGCTCACGCTCGAGCGCCTCCAGGACCGCCGTCAGGCCTCCGGGCCGGTCGCTCACCTCCACCGCCACCACCTCGGTGAGGTTCACCACGTAGCCGGCGTCCTGCAGCGCCTGCCGCGCCTTGTGCCAGTCGGAGACGATCAGCCGGAGGATGCCGAACTTCTCCGTGTCGGCGAGCGTCAGCGTGCGGATGTTGATGCCGGCCTTCTGCAGGACGCGGCAGGGGCCCAGCATCTGCCCGGGCTTGTTCTCGAGGAACAGGGAGAGCTGGTGGATCTTCATGGCCGAACCCTCCAAGGAAGGGCAGGGGCGCCGGGGGGCGAGAGAACACAGGGCCGAGCCCGGCCGCGCCCGTTCGCCTCTGCGCCTTTTCGCCCCGCCGGCTTCTCACCCCAGGTTGCGCTGGTCGATGACCCGCCTGGCCTTGCCCTCGCTGCGGGCGATGGTCTGGGGCGCCACCAGGCGGACCTGCACCCGGATGCCCAGCGTGCGGTCCAGCGCCGCCGCCAGGGCCTCGTGCAGCCGCTCGAGGGCCCCCACCCGGTCGCTGAAGACGTCGGGGGTCACCTCGACCTGCACCTCCATCTCGTCCAGGCCCTTCTCCCGCGTGAGGAGGATCTGGTAGTGGGGCAGCGTGCCCTCCACGGCCAGCAGGGCCGTCTCGACCTGCGAGGGGAAGACGTTCACCCCGCGGATGATGAACATGTCGTCCGCCCGCCGGCTGATGCGCCGCACCCGGCGGATGGTGCGGCCGCAGGCGCACGGCTCCGGCAGGATGGCCGTGATGTCGCGGGTCCGGTAGCGGATCATGGGCATGGCCTGCTTGCTGAGCGTGGTGAGGACCAGCTCGCCCTCCACGCCCGGCGGCAGCGGCTCGCCGCTCGCGGGGTCGACGATCTCCGGGTAGAAGTGATCCTCGAAGATGTGGAGGCCGGCCTGCTCGCGGCACTCCGCGCCGACGCCCGGCCCGATGATCTCGGAGAGGCCGTAGATGTCGTAGGCCTTGATGCCGCCCGCGGACTCCAGGTGCCGGCGCATGGAATCGCTCCACGGCTCGGCGCCGAACACGCCTACGCGGAGCGGCAAGCTGCGCACGTCCACCCCCAGCTCGCCGGCCCGCTCCAGCAGGTGCAGGAAGTAGCTCGGGGTGCAGCAGATGGCCGAGACCTTGAAATCCTTCATCACCATGATCTGGCGGTCGGCGTTGCCCCCCGAGATCGGGATGACCGTGGCCCCCAGGGCCTCCGCCCCGTAGTGCGCCCCCAGCCCCCCCGTGAAGAGCCCGTAGCCGTACGCGTTCTGGACGATGTCGCCCCGGGAGACCCCGCAGGAGGCCAGCGTGCGGAGCATGACGCTGGACCAGACCTCCACGTCCTCCTGCGTGTAGGCCACCACGATGGGCTTCCCGGTCGTGCCCGAGGAGGCGTGCAGCCGGACGATCTCGGGCAGCGGGCTGGCGAAGAGGCCGAAGGGGTAGGTGTCGCGGAGGTCGGTCTTGACGGTGAAGGGCAGCCGGCGGAGGTCGTCCAGGCTCTTCACGGCGTCCGGTGTGAGCCCGCGCTCGTCCAGGCGTGCGCGGAACAGAGCCACGTTCGCGTAGGCCCGGGCCACGATGGCCTGGAGCCGCCGGAGCTGCAGCTCGCGCATCTGGGCCAGGGGCACGTAATCCGGCGCGCTGGCCGGATGGAATCCCGCGGCGTCATCCCAGCTCTTCATGGGCGCATCATCCTCCTCCCCCCGTTCCCCGGGCCTCCGGGGAGGCGAGACCTCGCTGTATACACCAGAACGCCCCGCGTGCGCAATCGCCGCCCAAAGATCGACCTCACGCAAAGCCGCAAAGCCTGCAAAGAAGAACGTCTCACACAGAGGCACAGAGACACGGAGACGTCTTTCAATGCATTGGAAGCGCCGTCCGGCTCTCTGTGCCTCCGCGTCTCCCTGTGAGATGTCCTTGTCCGGGTCTTTCCGTGCGCCTTGGCGTCTTCGCGTGAGGCGTGCTTCGGGTTCAGCGCGCGCCCAGGAGCGCGAGGACCACACCTCCGGCCACCACGCTGGCGATCTGGCCCGCCGTGTTCGCCCCCATGGCGTGCATGAGCAGGAAGTTCTCGAAGTCCTCCTCCTGCCCGACCCGCTGGACGACCCGCGCGGCCATGGGGAAGGCGCTGATCCCGGCGGCGCCCAGGAGCGGGTTCAGCCCGCCCGCCAGGGCGTTCAGCCCCTTGGCGAACATGAGGCCGGCGGCCGTGTCCAGGGCGAAGGCCAGGATGCCCAGGCCCAGGATGAGCAGGGTGTCCAGCTTCAGGAAGGTGCCGGCCTGCATGGTGGAGCCGACCGCCAGGCCGAGGAAGAGCGTCACGATGTTGGCGATCTCCTGCGAGGAGGCGCCGGTGAGGCGCTCGACCACGCCCGACTCGCGCATCAGGTTCCCGAGCATCAGCATCCCGATGAGCGGCGTGGCGAAGGGCACCAGGGTCCCCACCACGATGAGGACGACCAGGGGGAAGAGGATGCGGGTGCGCCGGCTGATGGGCCGCAGGCTGTAGGGCATCCGGATGCGGCGCTCCTCCCGGCCGGTGAGCAGCCGCATGATGGGCGGCTGGATGATGGGCACCAGCGACATGTAGCTGTAGGCGGCCACCGCCACCGGGCCGAGCAGGTGCGGGGCCAGGGTGTTGGTCACGTAGATGGCGGTCGGGCCGTCGATGGCGCCGATGATCCCGATGGAGGCCGCCTCGTTCACATTGAAGCCCAGGAGCAGCGCCAGGATGAGCGTCCCGAAGATGCCGAACTGGCCCGCCGCGCCCAGCAGCACCATGCGGGGGTTTTCGAGGAGCGGCCCGAAGTCCGTGAGGGCGCCGATCCCGATGAAGATGAGCAGCGGGAACAGCTCGTTGTCCACGCCGGCCCGGCGCAGGATGTCCAGCATGCCCTCGGGCCCCACCAGCGGCGAGAGCGGGAGGTTCGCCAGGATGCAGCCGGCCCCGATGGGCAGGAGCAGCATGGGCTCGTACTCGCGGGCCACGGCGAGGTAGATGAGCAGGGCGCCCACCCCGACCATGAGCAGCGGTCCGGGGCCCAGGTGCAGGATGCCCTGCAGGAGCCGGGTGCCGATCTCGCCCATGTCAGTTCTCCCCGAGGCGGAGGAGGGCGTCGCCGTGCCCCACGCTCTGGCCCGGCTGGACCGTCAGCTCCAGCACCACCCCGTCGTGGGGCGCGCGGAGGCTGTTCTTCATCTTCATGGCCTCGAGCGTGATCAGGACCTGGCCCCGGCTCACCCGGTCGCCCACGGCCACGTCCACCGTGAGGATCTTGCCCGGCATGGGGGCGGTCAGCGTGCCGGCCCGCTGGTCCGCGATGAGCGGGCGGGGCGCCCCGCGCGGCGCCGCCGGGGGCGGCGGCGGGGGGGGCGGGCCCGCCGCGGCCGGCTGCCCGGGCCGCAGGCTGCTGATCTCCGGCCGGATGCTGGCCTCGGCCACGTCCTCGTCGCCCGTGAGGCGCACCTCGAACTCCTGCCCGTCGGCCAGGACCTGGTACCGGTCGGCCGTGATCTCCTGCACCTCGATGACGTACGGCTGTCCCGCGACTTCGATGGTGTAGCGTCGCATGGTTCCTCTCAGCGGCTCTTGGGATGCCAGGCCTGGTTCTGGATGTGCCGGCCGCCGGCGACCCAGCGGCTGGCGTACAGGAGGCTGCCCGGCCAGTGGCTGCGCATGGAGGGCGCCGCCTGCTTGCGGCGGACGGCGCGGTGCACGAGCACGGCCACGCCGATGGCAGTGAGGAGCGGGGCGGGGACCGGCGGCGCGGGCGGCGGCGCGCCGGCGCGGGCGGGGGCCGCGGCCACGGCCGGCGGCCGGTCCAGCCGCAGCAGCAGGGTGAGCACGAGCCAGAGGGCCGCCAGGAGCAGGAAGACCAGCCCCATGCCCACGACGGTCAGGTGCAGTCCAACGCCGAGTCGCTCCATCCACGCCATGACGCTCTCCTGGGCCTCGGGTGATCTGTATACCCGGGCGGCTCGAAACGATCCAGCCGCAAGGCGGCGTGCCGCAGGCCGAGGGAGGCGTACTGGAAGTACGCCGCAGTGGCGAGGCGCGCCAAGGCCGCGGATGGGCCGTTTTCAGCCGCCCGGCTAGTGCGGCATCAAGCCGTGCTTCTTGTTGGGATTCTGCTGGACCTTGGTGCGCAGCACTTCCAGGGCCCGGATGAGCCGGGGCCGGGTTTCCCGCGGCTCGATCACCTCGTCGATCTGCCCGAGATCGGCGGCGCGATAGGGATTGAAGAACTTCTCGCGGTACTCCTCCACGAACTTCTGCTCCAGCGCGGCGGGGTCGGCCGCCCTGGCCAGCTCCGCCCGGTAGAGGATCTTCACCGCCGCCTGCGCCCCCATCACCGCGATCTGGGCCGTGGGCCAGGCGTAGGCCAGGTCGTTGCGCATCTGCTTGCTGCTCATGGCCACGTAGGAGCCGCCCATGGCCTTGCGGGTGACCACGGAGATCTTCGGGACCGTGGCGGCCGTGTAGGCGTAGATGATCTTCGCCCCGTGGCGGATGACGCCGTGATACTCCTGGTCCACGCCGGGCAGGAACCCGGGGCAGTCCACGAAGGTCACCAGCGGGATGTTGTAGGCGTCGCAGATGCGGATGAAGCGGGAGACCTTGTCGCTGGCGTCGATGTTCAGCGCCCCGGCCAGGTAGGCGGGCTGGTTCGCCACGATCCCGACCGCGTAGCCGTCCAGGCGCCCGAAGCCCACCACGGCGTTGGGGGCGAAGGCGGCGTGGACCTCCAGGAAGCTGTCCCGGTCGAAGACGGCCTCGATCACCTGCCGCATGTCGTAGGGCTGGTTCTCGTCCTCGGGCACCGCCCCGTTCAGCCACTCCTCCATGCGGTCGGGCGGATCGTAGGGGGCCACCTGCGGCGGGTCCTCGGTGTTGTTCTGGGGCAGGTAGCTCAGCAGCAGCTTCACCAGCGAGATGGCCGCCGGCTCGCTGTCGGCCATGAAGTGGGCCACCCCGCTCCGGCCGGTGTGGATCAGCGGGCCGCCCAGGGTGGCCACGCTCACCTCCTCGCCGGTGACGGCCTTGATCACTTCCGGGCCGGTGAGGAACATGAAGCTGGTGTCCCGGGCCATGAGGACGAAGTCCGTGAGGGCCGGCGAGTAGACGGCGCCGCCGGCGCAGGGGCCGAGCATGACCGAGATCTGGGGGATCACGCCGGAGGCCAGGACGTTGCGCTGGAACACCTCGCCGTAGGCGGCGAGGCTCCGCACCCCTTCCTGGATGCGGGCGCCCCCCGAGTCGTTGAGCCCGATGAGGGGGATGCCGCTCTCCAGGGCCAGGTCCTGGATGCGGCAGATCTTGTGCGACTGGACCTCGGAGAACGAGCCGCCCAGCACGGTGAAGTCCTGCGCGAAGACGGCGACCCGCCGCCCGTTGATCTTGCCCAGGCCGGTGACGATCCCGTCCCCGGGGTACCGCTGGTCGGCCATGCCGAAGTCGACCAGGTGGTGGGTGGCCAGCGCCCCGAACTCCTGGAAGGAGTTCTCGTCCAGGAGCAGCGAGAGGCGCTCGCGGGCGGTGAGCTTGCCGCGCTGGTGCTGCTGCTCGATCCGCTTCGGCCCGCCGCCCAGCAGGGCCTGCTCGCGCAGCTCGCGGAGCTTGGAGAGGTAGTCGGTCATGGGATCCTCGGACTGTGAAGGCCGATGACAGGAGCGAGAGATCATACAAAACGTAAGGCGCAAAACGTAGCACGCAAGAAGCACGAACGGCGGCGGGGCCGTTGCTCCTTACGTCTTACGCTTCACGTTTTACGGAGCGCTACTCAGCGCCAGCACCGCCAGCAGAATATTCTTCACCCCCACCCCGATCGGGTCGGTCTCGATGTACTCGTCCAGGCGGTGCTCGTTCGCGCCTTCGGTCACCGAGAGGCAGACGCCCGGCATGCCCATGCCCAGCGGGACGTTGGCGTCGGTGCTGGAGGCCTCGCTGAAGCTCTCCAGCCCCAGGGCCCGGTGCACGGCCCGGCAGGTCTGCACCACCGGGTGGTCCGCCGGGATGCCGCCGGCCGGCCGATCGCCCACCAGTTCGCACTTGACCTGGCCGTCGCCGTCGCGGGCGGCGCGCTCGAGGATCTCCAGCGCCCGCCGCTCCAGGTCCGCCAGCGCCCGCGGGTCCAGCGAGCGCATGTCCAGCAGCATCTCCGCCTCGGCGGCGATCGTGTTCACGCTCGTGCCGCCGCGGAACACCCCCACGTTGTACGTGGTGCGCGGGTCGCTGGGCACCGGCAGGTGCGAGATGGCGGCAATCGCCCGCGCGAGGATGTGAATGGCCGAGGGGGACGGGAAGTGGCCCCAGCTGTGCCCGCCCCGCGCCGTGCAGCTGACCCGGAACCGGCGGCTGCCGACCCCCACGTGCACGATGCGGTTCTGCTTCATGCCCTCCACGGCGACGGACGCCGCCACCCGGTCCTTCACGTCGCCCAGGAAGGCCTTCATGCCCCGGAGGTCCCCCAGGCCCTCCTCGCCCGTGTTGGCCGCGAGGTAGAGGTCCCCGGCGGTCCGGAGGCCGGCGTGATTCAGCGCCTCGACCACGGCCAGGAGGGCCGCGATGCCCACGCTGTTGTCGCCGATCCCGGGAGCCGCCAGTCGGCCGCCGGTTCGCTTCACCGTCACGTCCGTGGCGGCGGGGAAGACCGTGTCCAGGTGGGCGGAGACCGCCAGGCCCGGCCTCCGCCCCTCACCGGCGCGCTTGCCCCGGACGTTGCCCGCGCCGTCGATGCCCACCTCCTGGAGACCCAGGCGGTCGAACCGCGCCCGGACGTAGGCCGCCCGCTCCGCCTCGGCGAACGTCGGCGCGGGGATCTCGCAGATGCGGATGGCCTCGTCCACGACCTGGGGGACGTGCGCATCCACCCAGGCCAGCGCCTGGGCGACGGCGGGCTCGCGCATCAGCGCGGGAAGGGGCTTCACGCGTCGCTCCGGCTGGCTACCGGCCGAGGATGAGCATCACGGCCACGGCGGCGACCAGCATGGGAATCAGGTTGCGCTTCGTGATCTCGAAGGGGTTCACGCCGGCGAAGCCGGCGGCGATGATGCAGCCGGCCGCCACCGGGGACATGCTGCGCCCGAGCGCGCCCCCGATGTTGGCCAGGTTGCCCAGGTTCACCGTCCCGATGCCGAACTGGGCGGCGTGCGGCGTCACCGCGTTGTTGAAGGCCAGCGTGGCGGCATCGCCCGAGCCGCCGAGCACGGCCAGGAGGAACGGCCCGAAGGTCCCGGCCAGCGGCACGGACGATTGCGCGGTCTTCAGCAGCTCGATCAGGCCCTTCAGCACCCCGGCCGCCTCCAGCCCGCCGATGAACGCGCCCGCCGCGATGATGATGCCGAAGACGAAGCCGTAGGCGTGCCCCATCCCCCTGAAGAACTCGTTGCTGATCTTCACCGGGCTCGTCCAGGTGACCAGCATGCCGAGGCCCGTGCCGATCATCATGGCCACCAGCACCGACACCCGCTTGGGCAGCCAGGGGAGCGCCGCGGTGACAAATTCCACGTTCGTGAGCAGCAGGATGAGCAGGGGCACGACGGGGATGAGCGCGCGCAGCAGGTTCACCCGCTCCAGCTTGTCCTTCCGAGCGCCGGCGATCTGGTCGAGGTCCGAGCCGGCCCTCTCCGGCGTCCAGTCGCGGTCCTGGTGGAAGAGCTTGCCCTCGGTGAAGAGGATGGCCGCGATCAGGAAGGCGCCGGTGAAGGACGCCACGCGGTGGGCCAGGATCACGTCCATCACCTGCACGTTGGCGATCTTCGCCACGACGGCGTTGTGCGGGTTGCCGGGGCTCCACACCGAGCCCCAGGTGCCGGCGAAGACGGCGGCCGCGGCCATGGCCGGGTGGATCCCGGCGGCCATCATGGCGGGGATGAGCACGACGCCGACGGCGGCGGTGCAGCCGGCCGCGCTGGAGAGCGCCATGTTGATGAACCAGGTGACCAGCATGGCGCCCGGGATGAGGAACGCGCGCACCTTCAGCAGGGGATCCGTCAGGAGCTTCACGAGGTGCGCGTTGCACCCGGTGATCTCCATGACCGCGGCGAATCCCATCACGGGCGGGATGACCACCAGGAGCCCGCCCACCGTCATGTTCTTGGCGAAGGCGTCGGACCAGGCCTGGGGGTTCAGCGACAGCGCCGCCATGACGAGGCCGCCGGTGAGCAGGGCCAGGCGGACCTCCACCTTGCGGACGATGGCGGCGAACGTCAGCACCGTCACGAGGGCAGCCAGGACGTTCATCGTCGCTTGACTGAACATCACGGACTCCTTTCCGGCCGCGTGGCCTTTCGCCCTACGAGGAACCGGATGGTGCCCAGGAGGCCAGATGCTGCCTGCGCCGGAGCCCGATCACCGGGCCAGCGCCTCCTGATGGGAGAACCCGCTCGCCCCGAGATCGACGACGAGCGGGGTGAGCCCGTGGTCCTTCACGGCAGACCCGGACGGGCCGATCCGCAGATTACGCAGATTTCTCGGAAAGAACCTGGTCTCTGAATCTGCGTAATCTGCGTAATCTGCGGATAATCCTGGTCCGTAGTTCTACTCCCGCCGGAAGGCGCTGCCGCGGGCCACCAGGCCGTTCGGCAGGCGCACGGCGCGCTCGGGGTCGGCCACCGCGCGGCCCAGGACGAGGCCCTCGCTGCCCACGCCCTTGAGGACGGCCAGCGCGCGATCGGCCTCGGCCGCGGGGAGCACCGCGCAGAAGCCCACGCCCATGTTGTACACCTGGTACATCTCCTCGTCGGCCACCGCGCCCAGGCGCTGCAGCAGGGCAAAGACGGGCTGGGGCCTGGGGAGTGTGTCCAGGACGTAGCCCACCGGGGCCTTCACGCGGGCCAGGTTCGAGAGGCCGTCGCTCGTGATGTGCGCCATGGCCTTGACGCTGAGCCCGGCGCGCAGGAGCGCCAGGGCCTCCCGCACGTAGATCCGCGTCGGCTCGAGCAGCTCCTCGCCGATGCTCCGGCCCAGCTCCGGCACCTGCTGGTCCGGGCGGTAGCCCGCGCGGCTGAAGAAGACGTCGCGGGCCAGGGTGAGGCCGTTGCTGTGCACCCCGCTGCTGGGCAGGCCGATCACCACGTCGCCCGGCTGGATGTGCGCCCCCACGATGATGCGGTCCATGGGCACCAGGCCGACGCAGGCGCCCGCCAGGTCGAAGCCGCGCCCCTCGCGCACGCCGCGGATCAGCTCGCGCACCTGCGCGATCTCGCCGCCGGGGATCGAGATGTTGGCCTGCCGGGCGCCCTCGTAGAGTCCCTTGCCGATGGCGGCGAGCATGGCCGGGTCGGCTTCCTGCACCGCGATGTAGTCCAGCATGGCGATGGGCTCGGCCCCCACGCAGAGCAGGTCGTTCACGTTCATGGCCACGCAGTCGATGCCCACGGTGTCGTAGCGGTCCAGCATCTCGGCCACCAGGAGCTTGGTGCCGACCCCGTCCGTGGAGAGCGCCAGCCCCTGGCCGTGCCCCAGGTCCAGGACGGTGGCGAAGAAGCCGAAGTCCAGCGCGGGGCGGCACCGCCCGAAGGCGAGCGTCTTCCCGACCCAGCCCAGCAAGCCGGCCAGCCCCTGCTCTTCCCTGTCGGTGTTCACGCCGGCGCCGGAGTACGTGGCTTCGGACATTGGGATCTCCTCACCGATTGTCATTTTACTTTGGCCCCCACCGCCGCGCGGCGCTCGGGGGTGACCAGGACCAGCTTGCCCTCCGCGTCCGTGGCGGCGAGCAGCATGCCGCGGGACTCCACGCCCATGAGGGTGGTCGGCTGCAGGTTCGCCACCACGACGATCTGCTTGCCCACCAGCGTGGCGGGCGGGTAGTCCTGCAGGATGCCGGCCACGATGGTGCGGGTCTCCGGGCCGACGGCCAGCGTGAGCCTCACCAGCTTCTTGGAGCCGGGCACCGCCGCGGCCTCGCGGATCTCCGCCACGCGGAGGTCCAGGCGGCGGAACTCGTCGATGGTGACCTCCGCCTGGCCGGCCTCGGGTGCGGCGGCCTTCCGCGGGGCCGCCGGCGCCGCGGGCGCCTGGGCGCCCGCCCCCGGCGCGGCGGCCGGCTCCGTCTCGACCCGGGGGAACAGCGCCTCGCCGGCCTGCGCGGTCCGCGCGCCGGCCTGCCCCCAGCGGCCCACCTCCGCGAGACGCGCCCGGGCCGGCGCGCCGGGCAGGCCCAGGCGACTCCACATCCGCTCGCCCGTGGCCGGCATGAACGGATAGAGGAAGACGGTCACCAGGCGCAGGGCCTCGGCGGCGTGGCCGAGGACGCGCCGGAGCGCCGCCGGGTCGCGCTTGGCCAGCTCCCACGGCTTGGCCGCGTCGATGTAGCGGTTCCCGGCGTCCAGCACGGTCCAGATGATCTCCAGCGCGCGGTGGAAGGCGAAGCCCGCCATCGCCTCGGCGATCCGGGCGGGCAGCGCCTCGACGGCGTCCCGGAGCGCGCGGTCCTCGTCCGTGGCCGGCTCGCCCGGCGGCGGGATCTGCCCGTCCAGGAAGCGGCCGATCATCCCCAGCGTGCGCTGCAGCAGGTTCCCCAGGTTGTTGGCCAGGTCGGCGTTCAGCCGGCCGACCAGGGCCTCCTCGCTGAAGTTCGAGTCCAGGCCGAAGACCATCTCGCGGAGCAGGAAGTAGCGGAGCGCGTCCAGGCCGTACTTGTCCGCCAGCTCGAGCGGCGAGAGCACGCGGCCGCGGCTCTTGGACATCTTGGCCTCGTCCATCAGCCAGTAGCCGTGGACGTTCAGGTGCTGGTACGCGGGGATGCCGGCCGCGTGCAGCATGGTCGGCCAGTAGATCCCGTGCGGCTTGAGGATGTCCTTGGCGATGAGGTGCTGGGCCACCGGCCAGAACGTCCGGTACAGGTCGCCGTCGGGGTAGCCCAGCGCGCTCACGTAGTTGATCAGGGCATCGAACCAGACGTAGGTGACGTAGCGATCGTCGAAGGGCAGCGGGATGCCCCAGGTGAGGCGCGACCGCGGCCGGGAGATGCAGAGGTCCTCCAGCGGGTCGCGCAGGAAGCCCAGCGCCTCGTTCCGGTACCGCTCCGGCCGGATGAACTCCGGGTGCGTCTCGATGTGCCGGATCAGCCACTCCTGGTACTTGCTCATGCGGAAGAAGTAGTTCTCCTCGCGCACGTGCTGGAGGACGGTCTGGTGGTCCGGGCACTTGCCGTCCACGGCCTCCTTCTCGGTGTAGAACCGCTCGCAGCCCACGCAGTACAGGCCGCTGTACTCGCCGAAGTAGATGTCCCCGCCGTCGTAGATCCTCTGCAGGATGGCCTGGACGACCCGCTGGTGCCTGGGCTCGGTGGTGCGGATGAACTGGTCGAAGCTGAGGCCCATGCGCTCCCAGGTGCTCCGGAAGATGCCGCTGATGCGGTCCGCGTAGGCCTGCGGCGTCTCGCCGGCCTTGGCCGCCGCCTGGGCGATCTTGTCGCCGTGCTCGTCCGTGCCGGTGAGGAAGTAGACCTGCCGGCCTGCCAGCCGGTGGTAGCGCGCGGCCGTATCCGCCACGATGGTGGTGTAAGCGTGCCCGGAGTGGGGCGGCGCGTTCACGTAATAGATGGGCGTCGTGAGGTAGAAGCGGTCGTCCGACATCAGCGCTCCGTGGCTTGCGGCTGACGGCTCATCGCTCCTGGGCCGAACGGTTCCGGCCATGAGCCATGAGCCATGAGCTATGAGCCGTTGTGGTCTTCCAGGGCCGCGAGGTCCGGCGGGGTCTCGCCGTGGTCCGGCGGCGCGGGGACGGCCGGGGTCGGCCGTCGCGGCTGGCGGTCCGGCTCGGCGGCCCCGCGCGGCTGCCCGCCCCGCCCATGCGCGCCGCCGCGCCCGCCCTCCTTGGGCCGGGGCGGCGTCTCCGGCCGGGGCCGCACGGTCACGTCGCGGGCGCGCAGCGTGACCTGGCCGCCGGTCTCCAGGCCGACCTGGACCGTCTGGTCGAGGATGTTCTGGGCCCGGACGGCGCCCGGGCCATGCGAGGTCGTGACCAGGCTCCCCACCTTGGGGATGCCCTTCTTCAGCTCCGCGTACACGGCGTGCTCGTAGATGAGGCAGCACTTCAGCCGGCCGCAGATCCCCGAGAGCTTGGCCGGGTTCAGGGCCAGGTTCTGGTCCTTGGCCATGCGGATGCTCACCGGCGCGAAACCCTGCAGGAAGGTGCGGCAGCAGACGGCCCGGCCGCAGGCGCCGGCGCAGGCCAGCACCTTCGCCTCGTCCCGCACGCCGATCTGCCGCAGCTCCACCCGCGTGCGCAGGTGCTGGACCAGGTCCTTCACCAGCTCGCGGAAATCCACCCGGCCCTCCGCCGTGAAGTAGAAGAGGGCCTTGCTGGAATCCAGGCCGATGCGCACCTCGGACAGCTTCATGGGCAGGTTGCGGGCCTGGATGCGCTCCTTGCAGAAGGCGCGGGCCTCCCGCTCGCGCTGGGCCAGCGCGGTGCGCCGCGAGAGGTCGGTGGGCGTGGCCCGCCGCAGCACGCCGCGCACGGGCGCGGACAGGCGCTGGGCGCTCTCGGCGGGCAGGACGGCGCTCACCTGGCCCATGCCCACCCCCCAGTCGGTCTCGACCACCACCATATCGCCCGGCTGCAGCGTGGCCTCCCCGCCCGTGCAGTACTGGAACCGCCCGGCGCCGCCGAACTCCACGCGCACCACGCATGAGGCTGTCATCCGGTACCCTTTATGACTCCTGTTTTTTGGCTCGGCGCGCAAAAATCACGACTGAAGAGATTCTCAGGCTTCTCCCTTTGGGGTTTTGCGCTCGGCGCAAAAACCCAGTGCCTGCCGCATCTTCAGGAGCATCCGCTCCGCGGTGAGCCGCGGGTGGGCATTGCGCGCCAGCGCCCGCCGCGCCTCCGCCTGCGCCTCGTCCACGGCCAGGATGGCCTGGAGCGGGAGGCCGGCGGCCTGCCGCTCGACCTCGGCCCGCCGGTCCTCGGGCAGCAGGCGGGCGCCGCCCGCCTTGGCCAGCGCGAGGTCGCGCGTGTGGGCCCCCAGGACCTCGAGCGCCTCCTCCAGGCCGGCCCGGTCCTTGCCCAGCCGCTCGGCCGCCGCCAGGGCGGCGAGCAGCGAGTCCAGCGACTCCCACACCTCCCGCACGGTGCGGGCCCGGAGGTCGCGGACCTGCCCCGGATCCAGCGCCAGCGCCTCCGCGGCGCTGCCCCCCGCCAGCGCCGCCGCCGCGGCGGCCTCCTCGGCCGCGCGCCCGTGCCGCAGGAGGATCGTCCGGAGATCCGCCTCGGCGAGGAGGCCGAACGGCACCTCCTGGCAGCGCGAGCGGATGGTGGGCAGCAGCGCGCTGGCGGACGCCACGAGCAGCACGAACAGCGTCTGCCGCGTCGGCTCTTCCAGCGTCTTCAGGAAGGCGTTGGCGGCCGGCTCCTGCATCTGGTCCGCGGGGTCCAGGATCCACACCTTGACGGCCCCCTCGTAGGGGCGCAGCCCGGCGCGGGCCGAGACCTGGCGGATCTGCTCGATGGTGATGACCGTCTTCTCGTCGGGGGTCACCAGTACCACGTCCGGGTGGTTGCCGGCGGCGATCTTGCGGCAGGCCGGGCACTCGCCGCAGGCGTCCCGGGCCTCCGCCGGGCCGACCGGGCCGAGGCAATTCACGGCCTGGGCCAGCGCCAGGGCGGTCTGCCGCTTGCCGATGCCCGGGGGCCCCACGAAGCAGTAGGCCTGCGCCAGGCGCCCCCCCGTCCAGGCGTGCCGGAGCCGCGCCACGGCGCGGGCTTGCCCCAGGATCTCGCGGAAGGGCATGGTCAGCGGGACCGCATGGCGCCGAGGAGCGCGGCCACGCGCTCACGGATCCGATGCGCCAGCTCGTCGGCCGGCCGCGTGGCGTCCAGCACCACGACCCGGGCCGGCTCGCTCCGGGCGATGGCCAGGAAGCCCTCGCGGACCCGCTGGTGGAAGGCCGCCACCTCGCCCTCCATCCGGTCGGCCGGGGTGCGGAGGCGTACCCGCGCCAGCCCCACGCCGGGATCCGCGTCCAGCAGGAACGTGCAGTCCGGCGTGAGCCCCGCCGCCGCCACCTCGTTCAGCCGCCGGATGAGGCCGAGGTCGAGCCCCCGCCCGTACCCCTGGTACGCCACGGTCGAGTCGGTGAAGCGGTCGCAGAGGACCGTCTGCCCGCGCGCCAGGGCGGGCCGGATCACCTCGGCCACCAGCTGAGCCCGGCTCGCCTCGTACAGGAACAGCTCGGCCTCGGCGGCCATGCCCCGGTGGGCGGGGTCCAGCAGCACGCGCCGCACCTCCCGGCCGATGGCCGTTCCCCCCGGCTCCAGCGTCTCCAGCGCGTCCAGGCCGTCGGCGCGGAGCACCGCCGCCAGCCGGGTGAGCTGCGTGCTCTTCCCCGACCCCTCGCCGCCCTCGAACGTGATGAAGAGGCCTCTCATGAAGTGCTGCGTAAAGCGGAAAACGGAAAACGTAACGGGCGGAGGCGACCCGGGTTGTGCTCCTTACGTTTCACGTTTCCCGTTTTACGTTTTGCTCCTCAGTGCCCGCCGCCCGGCGCCGCGGCGGCGCCCTTGCGGCGGTCCAGGATCTGCTTGGCCGCGCGCGCCACCGCCCCCGGGATGTTGCGGTTCTTGGACAGGTCCGTCAGCTCGCGGTCCGTCAGGCCGTTGATGCCCAGGCTCAGCGAGACCCCCACGGGGGTGCGGGGGTTGTTGAGCAGCGCCATGACGATCTGCCGGTTCTGCCGGTACTTCCGGTTGCTGGCGATGTGGCGCAGCACCTTGTCCGAGACGTCCCGCAGCATGGCGATGGCCAGGATCTCGCCGTCGGTGATGCGCGGCGAGGACACCACCTCCAGGGCCACCATCTCGTTGCTGTCCTTGATGAGGATCATCCGGACGTCCTTGTTGCCCTTCTTGGCCAGCGTCAGCCGGTGCCCGACGGGCAGCTCCTTGATCTGCAGCAGCAGGCTCTTCTTCCGGGCGCCGTCCGCCTCGCGCTTCTTCGCGGCCTCGATGTGCTGCCGGATGGTGGGGTGCTTGACCGCCGCCACGCCGGGATTGCGCAGGAGGGCCTCCAGGGCCTCCGCCCACCGCGTGAGCCGGTCCAGGTTCCCCAGCAGGACGTTCAGGATCGGGCCCGCCGCCCGCTCGGCGAGCTGCACCATGCCGCCGCGCGGCGTGTTGGGGTGCCGCAGGAGGCCGACCACGACCTCGGGCGTGAGGTCCGGGTGCTCCAGGACGCGCTCCAGCACCTCGGCCGGGGTCTTGGCGTTCAGGACGATGGCCTGCAGGTCGCGCAGGGAGACCTGCGGCTCCGGGTCGGGCGCCGGGCTCATGCCGGCCCGTCCCCGGCGAGCGCCGCCAGGACCGCGTCGCGGAGCCGGTCGTCCTCGGCCGGGGCCACCGTGCGGAGGTCCAGGAGCAGCCGGTCCTCCTGGATGCGCGCCAGCACCGGCGGCCGCCCGCGGCGGAGGCGCGCCTCCAGGGCCGCGGCGCCCGCGGGGCCGGGGGAGACGGCCACCAGGCGCGTGGGGAGGCGGTGGAGGGGCAGGGCGCCGCCCCCCACCTCGGAGACGCCGTCCTCCACGCCGGCACGCAGGCCGGGCATGGCCTGGCGCAGGGCCGCCACCAGCGCCTCGGCCCGCCGTCCGATGGCCTCGGCGGGGAGCGCCAGCATGGCGAGGACCGGGATCTCCTCCCGCGCCCGCTCCGGCTCGCGCAGCAGGCGCAGGGTGGCCTCCAGCCCGGCCAGGCACAGCTTGTCGATCCGCACCGCCCGGGCCAGCGGGTTGCGCCGGATGCGGGCCAGGAGGTCCCGCCGCCCGACCAGGATGCCGGCCTGGGGACCGCCCAGCAGCTTGTCCCCGCTGAAGGTCACCACGTCCACCCCGGCGCGCACGACCTCGCCCACCAGGGGCTCGCGCTCGGGGCCGGCCGGCTGCATCTCCACCAGCGCGCCGCTGCCCAGGTCCTCCATGACCGGCAGCCCCCTGCTCCCGGCCAGGGCGACCAGCTCGCGGGTGTCCACGTCGGCCGTGAAGCCCAGCAGGCGGAAATTGCTCCGGTGGACCTTCAGCACCAGCGCGGTGGCCGGGCCGATGGCCGCCTCGTAGTCGGCCAGGTGCGTCCGGTTCGTGGTGCCCACCTCGCGCAGGATGCCGCCGGCCCGCACCATGACGTCCGGGATGCGGAAGGCGTCGCCGATCTCCACCAGCTGCCCGCGGGAGATCACGATCTCCTTCCCGTCGGCCAGGGTGTTGATGGCGATCAGGACGGCCGCGGCGTTGTTGTTGACGACCAGGGCCGCCTCGGCCCCCGTGAGGTCGCAGAGGAGCGACTCCACGTGGCTCTGCCGGGAGCCGCGGGCGCCTGCGGCGAGGTCGAACTCCAGGTTGGTGTATCCCTGCGCCGCCGCCTGGATGGCGTCCTGGGCCGCCCGGGCCAGCGGCGCCCGGCCGAAGTTCGTGTGGATCACCACCCCCGTGGCGTTGACCACCGGGCGGAGCGAGGGCTGGGCCTTTCCGGATGCCAGCGCCAGCACCGCGGCCTCGATCCCGGGCCGATCCAGCAGGCGCTCCCCGGCGTCGGGCGCCTGCCGCAGCCGCTCGCGCCGCTCGGCCAGCACCTCGCGCACCGCGGCGAGCACGGCCCAGCGCGGGTAGGTGGCCAGCGCCTGCCGGACGCCCGGTCCGGCCAGCACCTCGTCCACCGCCGGCAGGCGCCGCAGGAGTGCCCCGACTTCCGGCGAGACGCGTTCGGGCATACAGACCTCGGGAAACGCAAAACGTGAAACGTAAAGGGCCCGGCTCCTTCCGTTTTACGTTTCACGTCTTACGAAAAGTAGCACACGTCTCACCAGGGCTTCAATCGCATTTCCCCCGGGCCGCGGGCTCGGCCGGGAGAGAAAACAAAACCGGCCAAGCCCTTGATGGGGCCTGGCCGGCGCGGGGGACGGCATCAGCTCCGGCGGAGCTGGAAGCAGGTTCGGCAGTAGACGGGGCGGTCGAGCGAGGGCTTGAACGGGACCGTGGTCTTCTGCCCGCAGGAGGAGCACACGACCTCGAACAGCTCACGCGCGGCTCCGCCCTCCACCCCGGTGGCGCCGGAGCCGGCGCGCTTGGCGGCCTTGCAGGGCTTGCAGCGCTTGGGCGGATTCTGGAAGCCCTTCTGCGCGAAGAACTCCTGCTCGCCGGCCGTGAACACGAACGGCTGCCCGCAATCCACGCACGTCAACGACTTGTCCTGGTACTGCATGAGCGTGACCCTCCCTGGGGCAAGGATACGAGACCCCCTCCGGACCGTAACGGGACACCCGGCGGCAGCCAGCCCTCCTCTCCTATGCTGCGGGCACCAGCCCGTGCTGCGGGAAGACGCGGTCCTGCAACCGCCGGACCTGCTCCCGCGCGTAGCGCCAGGCGTGGTGCCGCTCCGGAGCCTGGACGGCGGGATCGGGGGGTTCGGCGATCCCGGCGGGAGGCTCCTGGTGGTTCATGAGCGCCCAGGCCACCGTCCAGCCGCGGGCCACCGTCTCGGGGTGGTACCCGCCGCCTCCCAAGGCGATCCATGCGGGCGCGAGGTCCCGCAGGCGCCGGACGGCCTGGGCGAAGCCATGGATGGTCAGGGCCATGTGGGTGAGGGGGTCGTTCCGGTGCGTGTCGATGCCGAGCTGGGCGACCAGGACGTCCGCGCCGAAGGCGCGGAGCAGCGGCGGCACCACGGCCTCGAACGCCCAGAGGAAGACCGCGTCATCCGTCCCGGGCGCCAGGGGGCAGTTGACGGCGTAGCCCTCGCCTCGGCCGCGCCCCGTCTCCTCCACCCGGCCGGTGCCCGGGAAGAGCGTCTCGCCCGTCTCGTGGAGCGAAATCGTGAGGACCTGATCGGTGTCGTAGAAGGCCGCCTGCACCCCGTCCCCGTGATGCGCGTCGATGTCCACGTAGGCCACGCGCCGGCCCCGCGCCGCCAGGAGGCGGATGACGACGGCCGCGTCGTTCACGTAACAGAAGCCGGAGGCGCGCGCGGGCATGGCATGGTGCAGGCCGCCTGCGATGTTGAAGGCGCAGGTCACCTCGCCCCGGTCCACCGCCTCCATCGCCACCAGGGAGCCGCCGGTGTACAGCCTGGCCCAGTCGTACACGCCGGGGAAGACGGGGTTGTCGCCGGTCCCCAGGCCGTGGGCCAGGAGCCGCTCGGGCTCGGCCAGGTCCTCGGCATGCCGGAGCACGTCCAGGTAGGCCGGGTCGTGAAAGACGGCCAGCTCCTCCTCGGTGGCCTCGCGGGGCGGCAGGATCGCGGTCTCCGGCCGGGCCAGGAGGCCGAGGGCCCGGCAGCGCTCGGCCGTGAGGCGCAGCCTGGCCGTCCGCAGCGGGTGGCCGGGGCCGTAGTCGAACTCCCAGAACCGGGGGGAGAGGATGAGGGCGGTCCGAGGCGCAGGGGCCATGGGGCGTCTGTCCAGGGGCGCAGGGCGTTGCCGGCGATGCGGCCTCGGGTGAGAGGGACTACTCGGTCCGGACGGTCTCGCCGGGGCGGCGGTAGGTGCCGCTCCGCCCCCCGGCCTTGAAGACCAACCGGACGTCGCCGATGATCATGTCCTTGTCCACGGCCTTGCACATATCGTAGATCGTGAGCGCCGCGACGGAAACGGCGGTCATGGCCTCCATCTCCGCGCCGGTCCGCCCGGTGGTCCGGACGCGACACTCGATGTGTACCCCGGAGGGGCGGCGCGCCGGCCGGAAGTCGATCTCGGCCGACGTGATGAGGAGCGGGTGGCAGAGAGGGACAAGCTCGTGCACGCGCTTCGCCGCAAGGATACCGGCGATTCGGGCAGCCGCGTACACATCGCCTTTGGGAAGGGAGCTCGCGTCTATCAGGCGCAGCGTGGTGGGTCGGAGAGCCACAAAGCCCCGGGCCACCGCCTCCCGCAAGGTCTCGTCCTTGACCGTGACGTCGACCATGCGGGCCCGGCCCCGGGCGTCAAGATGAGACAGCCTGCCGGGCCTCATTCGCGCTATTCACGTACTGCCGCATGATGCTGTACATCTCGTCCTTGATCTTCAGCTTGAGCTTCTGCAGCTCCTTGCGCTTCCGCTCCTGCTCGCTGGTGAGGTAGTAAATGCGATCGTACTCGCCGATCTTCACATCGAACTCGCGGTGCTTCTCGGCCAGGCGGCGGAACTCGGGGTTCTCCTCCTTGAGCCGAGCAAAGAGTTGTGCCTCAGTATCCCTCATGAGAAAGACCTCCTTCCGCGAGTTGGTCCGCTCCGCGCCCGCGGTACCGCTGACGATAGGGTATGCATGGATAGGCTGGGGGATTGGATCGGGGTGGCGGTATAAGCGGGGCCGGCATGGCCCCGAGCGGATAGGCAGGGAATCACCATTGACGCATCACAGTATTTGCAGGCAGCATAGTTCAACCAGCCGAGGGCGTCAAGCGAAAAGCCGGACCGCGGGAGGGCTCCCCGGCAGCCGGCGCGGGACCGCCGGACGCGGGCCTTTTGACCGGTCCGATGGCGCCGTGATAGCATCCCGCGGCCGAAGGGACGCGCATGGGCAGGCTCTCCATGGTGCTGATCGCCGTCGCGCTCCTGGCGGGGTGCCGGGGACTCCCGCCCGTCCCGCCGCCCAGCCCGGTGGAGACCCGGCGCCTCCGCGCCGAGCTGGACCGCGCCTGGGAGAGCGCCCGCGAGGTCCTGACCGAGCAAGGCTACGTGGTTCGCCGCCAGGACCGGGCCGCCGGCGTCCTGGAGACGGACTGGTTCCCCATCAACCCGGAGTACAGCGCGAGTCTGCTCTTCACCGAGCAGGAGGACCGCTACAGCGAGTGCGACAAGCCCGGGCTCGGCCAGGCGTTCCGCGGCAAGGAAGTCCGGGTGCGGCTGGAGGTCTCGCCCTCCGTGAGCAGGGGGGAGACGGCGGTGACGGTGCGGGCCACGTTCCGCACCAAGCAGTACGTGGGGGTGCCGATGGCGGCTGGAAACGTCCGGGCGATGGTGTTCTGCCGCTCCACGGGGTGGCTGGAGAACGAGCTGGCGGTGCGCATCCAGGTGCAGGCGCTGGGAGGGCTGGACCGCCTGCGCCGCGGAGGCTCTCGATGAAGCGGTACGCCCCGCTGGACCCGCGCGGGGTGACCACCTACCCGCTGGGCTCCCGGCCCAGCAAGGTCCAGGTGTCGGACCTGGCGCGGCCCTGGCAGGCCGGCGGCGGGCTGGCCGCCTTCCTGGCGTCGCTCCCCCGGCAGCTCGCCGCGCAGGCCTTCCGGGACGTCGTGCAGGCCATCCTGACCGCCCGCCAGCGCGGCCGGCCCGTGATCCTCGGCATGGGCGCCCACGTCATCAAGGTGGGGCTCTCGCCCGTCGTGGTGGACCTGGTGGAGCGCGGGCTGGTGAGCGCGGTGGCCCTGAACGGGGCGGGCGCCGTGCACGACTTCGAGCTGGCCGTCGCCGGCTTCACGTCCGAGGACGTGGAGGCCCGCCTGGGCCAGGGCGAGTTCGGGATGGCGGAGGAGACGGGCCGCGTCATCAACCAGGCGGTGGCGGAGGGTGTCCCGAAGGGCTGGGGCTTCGGCCGCGCGGTGGGCGAAGCCCTCCTCGCCTCGCGGCCGCCGCACCTGGAGTTCAGCATCCTGGCGGCCTGCGCGCGGCTGGAGCGCCCCTGCACGGTGCACGTGGCGCTCGGGACCGACATCGTGCACATGCACCCGAGCTGCCGGGGCGACCTCACGGGCGAGGCCACGCTGCGCGACTTCCGGCTGCTGGCCGCCGTGGTGGCGGATCTGGGCGAGGGCGGGGTGTACCTGAACGCCGGCTCGGCGGTCCTGCTGCCGGAAGTGTTCCTGAAGGCGCTCACCCTCGCCAGGAACCTGGGCCACCCCGTGCAGGAGTTCGTCACGGTGAACCTGGACTTCATCCAGCACTACCGCCCGACCCAGAACGTGGTGCGGCGCCCCGTGGCCCGGGGCGGCAAGGGCTACGCGCTCACCGGCCACCACGAGCTGATGCTGCCGCTCCTCGCCGCCGCGTTGATCGAGGGGGCCGCGGATGCGGCCGACGGCCGGCCGGATGCGCCTTAGCGCGCGGAGAACGACCATGGACGATGGACGATGGACCATAAGAACAGAAACCCGCGCATCAGTATTGATGGTCCATGGTCCATGGTCCATGGTCGACGTCGTATGACTCCCACGCTCGCCCGATCGAAAGTCAAGACCCTGCCGGCCGTCGTCCGCGCGGTGCGCAGCGCCCAGCGGCGGGGGCAGCGGGTGGTCTTCACGAACGGCTGCTTCGACCTCCTGCACCTCGGCCACGTCCGGTACCTCGAGGAGGCGCGGGCCCTGGGCGACCGGCTGGTGGTGGCCATCAACAGCGACGCCTCCGTGCGCCGGCTGAAGGGCCCGACGCGGCCGGTGGTGCCGCAGCGGCAGCGCGCCGAGGTCCTGGCCGCCCTGGCCGCCGTGGACTTCGTCCTGATCTTCGCGGAGGCGGACCCCCTGCGCGTGATCCGCGCGGTGCAGCCCGACGTGCTGGTCAAGGGCGGGGACTGGTCTGTGGACCGCATCGTCGGGGCGGACGTCGTGCGCGCCCGGGGCGGCGACGTGCGGAGCCTCCCCTTCGTGGAAGGGTTTTCCACCACCGCCCTCCTCAAGCGCATCGCCGCCGCCGCGCTCGCCCCGCCAGCCCCGCCGGCCGGCAAGCGCCGGTCCGTCCGCAAGCGCTAGCGTTGCTTGAACTTGGATGTGAATGAGTCAAGTTTGGGTCGCGCTCTTTTGCGTCCTTGGCGTGCTTTGCGAGA
>JBHGAX010000089.1:0-16135 GCA_041946635.1 Methylomirabilales bacterium (SeqCode) | reverse complement strand
TCATCGCCGGGACGCACGACTTCTCCGCGTTTCGCGCCGGGACCTGCACCGCCCGCTCGCCCATCCGCACGGTCTCGAAGGCGGAGTGGCGCACGGCGGGGGAGTGCTGGCAGTTCGAGATCACCGCCAACGCCTTCCTGCAACAGATGGTGCGCCTGCTGGTCGGCGCCATGCTGGAAGTGGGCCGCGGCCGCCGACCGCCGACCTGGATCGCCGAGCTGCTGAAGAGCGGCGACCGCCGCCAGACCGGCAAGGCCGCGCCCCCGCACGGGCTGTGCCTCGTGGAAGTGCAGTACAATGACCAATGACCAATGGCCAAATCCCAATGAGGGCCGGCCGTGGGGATCTGGAAATTGGCCATTGGGATTTCCGTGCCCCTGTGCTAGAAGAATGCGACCGTGATCTGGAGGACATGCATGCCCCGCTATGACTTCAAGCAGATCGAGGCGAAGTGGCAGGCGGCCTGGGAGCGGAGCGGCGCGTTTGCCGTGACCGAACAGGACGCCCGGCCGAAGTACTACTGCCTCGAGATGTACCCGTACCCCTCGGGCAAGATCCACATGGGGCACGTGCGCAACTACTCGATCGGCGACGTGGTGGCGCGCTTCCTGTCCATGCGCGGCTCCAACGTCCTCCATCCCATGGGCTGGGACGCCTTCGGCTTCCCCGCCGAGAACGCGGCCTTCGAGCACGGGGTGCACCCGGCCAAGTGGACGCGCGACAACATCGCCTACATGAAGTCGCAGCTCAAGCGCATGGGCTTCTCCTACGACTGGGCGCGCGAGGTCACCTGCTGCGAGCCGGACTACTACCGCTGGAACCAGTGGTTCTTCCTCAAGATGCTGGAGCGCGGCCTGGCCTACCAGAAGACCGCGCCCGTGAACTGGTGCGAGCGCTGCCAGTCGGTCCTGAGCAACGAGCAAGCCGAAGGCGGCGTGTGCTGGCGCCACACCGACACGCCGGTGGTCCAGCGGGAGCTGAAGCAGTGGTTCCTCCGCATCACGGCCTACGTGGAGGAGCTGCTGGCCGACACCGAGCGGCTCACGGGCTGGCCCGAGCGCGTCCGCACCATGCAGCGCAACTGGATCGGCAAGAGCACGGGCGCGGAGGTGGACTTCCCCCTGGAGGCGGGCGGCAGCATCCGCATCTTCACCACCCGGCCCGACACGCTGTACGGCGCGACCTTCATGGTGCTGGCGCCGGAGCACCCCCTGGCCCTGTCGCTCTCGGCCGGCACGCCGCAGGCGGCCGCGGTGGCCGCGTTCGTGGAGCGCATGCGCCGCACGGACAAGACCGTGCGGGCCGACGCGACCACCGAGAAGGAGGGTGTCTTCACGGGCGCCCACGCCGTCAACCCGCTCACGCGCGAGCGCATCCCCATCTGGGTCGCCAACTTCATCATCATGGAGTACGGCACGGGCGCCATCATGGCGGTCCCCGCGCACGACCAGCGCGACTTCGAGATGGCCCGCAAGTACGGCCTGCCGGTGCGCGTGGTGATCCAGCCGCCGGAGGGCGGCCTGGACGGCGACACGCTGGAGGCGGCCTACGTCGGCGAGGGGCGCATGGTGAACTCCGGCCCCTTCGACGGCACGCCGAGCCGGCAGGGCATCCTGGCGGTCTGCGACCACCTGGAGCGCGAGAAGATGGGCGCGCGCGCGGTGAACTACCGCATCCGCGACTGGCTGATCTCCCGCCAGCGCTACTGGGGCACGCCCATTCCCGTGATCTACTGCGAGCACTGCGGCGTGGTCCCGGTGCCCGAGCGCGACCTGCCGGTGATCCTGCCCGAGAACGTCGAGATCACCATGAGCGGCGGCTCGCCGCTGGCCAGGGTGCCCGAGTTCGTGGACGTGCGCTGTCCCGCCTGCGGCGACCCCGCGCGGCGCGAGACGGACACCATGGACACCTTCGTGGACTCGTCCTGGTACTTCCTGCGCTTCACCAGCCCGCACGAGCACACGCGGCCCCTGGACCCGGCCAAGGTGGGCTACTGGATGCCGGTGGACCAGTACATCGGGGGCATCGAGCACGCGGTCCTGCACCTGCTGTACGCGCGCTTCTTCACGAAGGTGTGCCGGGACCTGGGCCTCTGCCCGGTGGGCGAGCCGTTCACCAACCTCCTCACGCAGGGCATGGTGTGCAAGGAGTCGTACCGCTGCCCCACGCACGGCTACCGCCTGCCCGGCGAGGTGGACGCGGAGCGGCGCTGCAAGGAGTGCGGGCAGCCCGTGGAGGTCGGCCGCACGGAGAAGATGTCCAAGTCCAAGCGGAACGTGGTGGACCCGGACGAGCTGCTGCAGCAGCACGGCGCGGACACCATCCGCATCTTCTCGCTCTTCGCCGCCCCGCCCGAGAAGGACCTGGAGTGGTCCGACGAGGGCGTGCAGGGCGCCTTCCGCTTCCTGAACCGGGTGTGGCGACTGGTGGAGGAGCGGGCGGCCTCCCTGGCCGGGGTGGCGGCGCCCGCGGGGGCGGGGCAGGGCGCGGTGCGCGAGCTGCGCCGGGCCACCCACCAGACCATCCTCCGGGTGACCCGGGACCTGGAGAAGGACTTCCACTTCAACACGGCGCTGGCGGCCTTGATGGAGCTGACCACGGCCCTCACCCGCTTCCAGGAGCAGGAGCTGGCGGTGCCGGGGGCCGCGCCCGGGGCGCTTGCGGCCTTCGCGGAAGGTGTCCGGGCGCTCGTGGTCATGCTCGCGCCCTTCGCCCCCCACATGGCGGAGGAGCTGTGGGCCCTGCTCGGGAGCCGCACGAGCATCTTCGCGCAGCCCTGGCCCACCGCGGAGCCCGCCCTGGCCCAGGAGGACATGGTGGAGCTGGTGGTGCAGGTGAACGGGAAGCTCCGGGCGCGCCTGGATGTGCCGCGCGGGAGCGCCGAGCCGCGCCTCCGGGAGCTGGCCCTGGCGGACCCGCGCGTCCGGCCCTGGATCGGGGGCAAGGCGGTGCGCAAGGTGGTGGTCGTGCCCGACAAGCTGGTGAACGTGGTGGTGGGATGAGGCGCCGCGCGATCCTCGTGACGCTGCTGCTGGCGGGCCTGCTCGCTGCCTGCGGCTACCGGCCGCCGGGGGCGGCCCTGCCCCTGCGGCTCCAGCGCCTGCACGTGGCCCCCTTCGCCAACGAGACCTTCCGGCCCGGGGTGAACGCCCTGGTGGCCGAGGCGGTGCTGCGGCGGCTGCAGCTCGATCACCGGGTGGCCGTGGTGGAGGAGGGCGGGGCCGAGGCGGTCCTGGCCGGCGCCGTGCGCCAGTACGAGAACGAGGCCGTGGCCTTCGAGCGCGCGGACATCGGCCGGCGCTTCCGCGTGCGGCTCTACGTGGCCGCCACGCTGGTGGACCGGCGGGGCGGGCCCACGCTCCGGCAGGAAGTGGTGGGCGAGGCCTTCTACACGGCCGCCGCGGCCGTGACGGGCACGCGCGCGGCCGAGGAGGACGCCGTCCGGCGGGCCGCGCAGGACCTGGCCGAGCGGCTGGTGACCGTGCTGGTCTACGAGATGGCGGCGGAACGATAAGCGCTCCCCCGGCAGGCGAGGGGAGCGCGGGATGGGCGGGGCGGTCGGCTACGCCGAGGCGGGGGGCGTGAGCTTGTTGAGCCGCCGCATCAGGCGCGACTTGTGCCGGGCGGCGGCATTCTTGTGCAGGACGCCCTTGGAGACGGCGCGGTCGATCACGGGCGTGGCGGCCGCCAGGGCGGCCTTCGCGGCGTCCGCCTGGTTCTCCTCCACGGCGGCCCGGACCTTCTTCAGGCTGGAGCGGAGCTTCCCCTTGGCGGCCCGGTTCACCTGGGCCCGCCGGGCGGTGCGGCGAAGATCCTTCTCCGAGGACTTGATGATCGGCATGAAACCACTCCTCCGGTAAGGCGACAGGCACGGCGCACGGACACGGAAAAGTAGAGGAGCGGGCGGGGGATGTCAAGGAGAAACAGCGGTCAGCCATCAGCGGTCAGCGGTCAGCCAAGAGCCTCACGGAGAAACAGCCGTCAGCCGTCAGCCATCAGCGGTCAGCGACGACGTTCGGACACCCCGTGCCTTTGGCTGAGAGCTGATGGCTGATCGCTCGGTGAGCCAGATCGCCTCGGCCGCCGGGGTGGTGAGCCTGGCCACGCTCCTGAGCCGCGTGCTGGGCTTCGTGCGGGACATGGCCCTCGCCTGGCTCTTCGGCGCCGGCATGGTGGCCGACGCCTTCTTCGCGGCCTTCCGCATCCCGAGCACGCTCCGGGAGCTGCTGGGGGAGGGCGCGCTCTCGGCGGCCTTCATCCCGACCTTCACGCGCACGGCGACCCGCGAGGGCCCGGCCGCCGCCTGGCGGCTGGTCGCCGCGGTGATGGGCACCCTCCTGGTGGTCCTGGCGGCCGTGACGCTCCTGGGCGTGCTCTTCGCCCCCGCGCTGGCCGGGGTGATCGCGGCCGGCTTCGCGGCGGAGCCCGGGAAGCTGGAGCTGACCGCCCGGCTGCTCCGCCTCATGTTCCCCTACATCTTCGTGGTCGGGCTGGCCGCCCTGTTCATGGGCATCCTGAACTCCCTGCGCCACTTCCTGATGCCGGCCCTGTCGCCCACCATCCTGAACCTCGCCATGCTGGCGGGCATCGGCCTGGCCGCGCACACGGGCTCCCCGGTGCCGGTGGCCGTGGCCGTGCTGGCAGGGGGCGCGGGCCAGCTCCTGGTGCAGGTGCCGGCCGCCTGGCGGCGCGGCTGGCGCCCCGCCCTGCGCTTCGCCCCGCGGGACCCCGGCGTGCGCCACATCGCGCGCCTCATGCTGCCCGGGGTGGGCGGGCTCGCCATCACGCAGATCAACGTGGTGGTGGGCACGCTCCTGGCGTCGTTCCTGGCCGAGGGGAGCGTCTCGGCCATGACCTACGCCCTCCGCCTGATCCAGTTCCCCATCGGCATGATCGGGGTGGCCATCGCCACGGGCGCGCTGCCCGTGATGTCCGAGGCCGTGGCCCGCGAGGCGCCCGAGGAACTCACCCGCGCCCTCCGGGACAGCCTGCGCCTGGCGGTCTTCCTCACGCTGCCCGCCATGGCGGGCCTCCTCGTGTTCCGCGTCCCCATCGTGGCCGTGCTCTTCGAGCGCGGCGCCTTCACCCGCGCGGCCACCAGCCTCACGGCCGCCGTGCTGCTGGGCTACGCGCTGGGGCTGGTCTTCTACGTGAGCAACCGGATCCTGGCCCCGGCCTTCTACGCCATGCACGACACCTGGACGCCGGTGTCCACCGGTATGCTGGCCGTGGCCGTGAACGTCGTGGCCAGCCTGCTGCTCATGCGGCCCCTGGGGGCCGCGGGCCTCGCCCTCGCCACGGCGATCGCCTCGGCGGCCAACTTCGTCCTCCTGGTGGCGCGCCTGCGGGGTCGCCTGGGCCGCATGGGGGGCCGCGACATCCTCCGGGGCGCGGCGACGGCCGGCCTGGCCTGCCTGCCCGTGGTGGCCTGGGGCCTGCTCGCGCCGCGGGTCCTCGACGTCCTGGCCCTGGACGGGACGCTGCCACGCGTCCTCGGGCTCGCGCTGCACGTGGGCGGGGCGGGGCTCCTGTACCTGGGCGCGGCGGCCGCCCTGCGCGCGGAGGAGCTGGGCTGGACGCGGGAAATCCTGACCCGGCGGCGGCTGCGCCGCCCGGCTGCCTGATCCCCTCCGCCAGGGTCGCTTCTCTCCTGTTTGCTTCCGCAGTCACGCAACTCCCCGCCGAGAGACGCCTTGCGGGACTTTCCGGTTGACCGGCCGCGTCAGGTGTGCTAAAAGGCCAAATTCACGCCCCCACCCCTAGGTCCCTCGGGACGGCCGGGTTGGGGCTGCGCGTCCGGTCCAGTTCCACCTCACCCCTATGTCCAACCAGCGGACGGCCGGGTGGGGCAACCGCGCAGGCCGGCCCGAGCAGGGCCGGAGGAGAGGGGTCATGCGCTTGACGGGCTCCGAGATCTTCCTGAAGTGTCTTCAGGCCGAAGGGGTGCACACCATCTTCGGCCACCCCGGCGGCGTGGTCCTGCACACCTATGACGTGCTGCGGGACTATCCCATCCGCCACATCCTCTGCCGGCACGAGCAGGTCGCGGTCCACGCGGTCGAGGGCTTCTACAAGGCCAGCGGCCGGACCGGGACCGCCTTCGTCACCTCCGGCCCCGGAGCGACCAACACCATCACCGGCCTCACCGACGCGCTCATGGACTCCATGGCCATCGTGGTCTTCACGGGCCAGGTGCCCACCGCGGTGATGGGCTGCGACGCCTTCCAGGAGGCCGATGTCGTCGGCACCACCCGCACCTGCACGAAGCACAACTTCCTGGCCACCAAGACCGAGGAGCTGCCGCGGATCATCAAGGAGGCGTACCACATTGCCCGCACGGGCCGGCCGGGCCCGGTGCTCGTGGACCTGCCCAAGGACATCATCATGGGCCGGGCGGAGTTCAAGGGCTACCCCCAGGAGGTCTCCATCCGCGGCTACAACCCCTCCACCAACGGCCACATCGGCCAGGTGCGCAGGGCGGCGGAGCTGATCGCGGAGGCGAAGCGGCCGGTCATCTACGGGGGCGGCGGGCTCATCCACGCCGACGCCTCCGAGGAGCTCCTCGAGCTGGTGACCCTCACCCAGATCCCCACCACCCTGACCCTCATGGGCCTGGGGGCGCTGCCCACGAGCCACCCGCTCTGGCTGGGCATGCTGGGGATGCACGGCACCTACACGGCCAACATGGCCATGGTGAACACGGACCTCATGGTCGCCATCGGGGCCCGCTTCGACGACCGCGTGACCGGCAAGCTGGGCGAGTTCGCCAAGAACTGCAAGATCATCCACATCGACATCGACCCCACCTCCATCCGGAAGAACGTGCGCGTGGACGTGCCCATCGTGGGCGACGTGAAGCGCGTCCTGCTCCAGCTCAACGCCGAGCTGCGCAAGGTCACGCGCGACTGGCGGGGCGAGCTGGCCGAGTGGTACGGGCAGATCGCCGGCTGGCAGGCCAGGCACCCGCTGCGCTACACCCAGCGGGAGGGTGAGATCCTGCCGCAGCACGCCATCGAGGAGATCTTCCGCCTGACGGAGGAGCACGACCCCATCGTCACCACCGGCGTGGGCCAGCACCAGATGTGGGCCGCGCAGTACTACCGGGGGAAGGGGCCGCGGCGCTTCGTGACCTCGGGCGGCCTGGGCACCATGGGCTTCGGCCTGCCCGCCGCCATGGGCGCACAGGCGGCCTTCCCCGACCGGCTGGTGCTGGACATCGACGGCGACGGCAGCTTCCAGCAGACCATGCAGGACCTCACCACCTGCGTGCAGTACCAGCTCCCGGTCAAGGTGTTCATCACCAACAACCGCTACCTGGGCATGGTGCGCCAGTGGCAGCAGATGTTCTACGGCAACCGCTACTCCGAGGTGGACCTCAGCGTGAACCCCGACTTCGTGAAGCTGGCCGAGGCCTGCGGGGCCACCGGCCTGCGCGCCGAGCGGCCGGGCGAGCTGCGGGCCGTGATCGAGAAGGCCGTGGCCACCCCCGGGCCCGTGGTGGTGGACCTGGTGTGCGCCCGCGAGGAGAACTGCCTGCCCATCATCCCGGCGGGCTGCGGGCTGAAGGACATCCTCGACGTGGGGGACCCGGTGCCGGAGAAGCTCTTCCAGGGCTGGCGGTGAGGGGGGCGCGCCATGACCGATCCCAAGCACTACCGGAAGCACATCCTGTCCATCCTGGTGGAGAACCGGCTGGGCGTGCTGGCCAAGATCGCGGCCATGATCGCGGCCAAGGGCTACAACATCGACAGCCTGTCCGTGGCGGAGACGCTGGACCCCAGCGTCTCGCGCATGACCATCTGCCTGCACGGCGACGAGTGGGTCATCGAGCAGGCGGTGAAGCAGCTGCGGCGGCTGATCGACGTGATCAAGGTGACGGACGTGACCGACGAGGCGCACGTGGACCGCGAGATGCTGTTCGTGCGCGTGAACGCCGAGCCGGTCAACCGGGCCGAGATCCTGCGCATCGTGGAGATCTTCCGCGGGCGCATCGTGGACGTGACCCCCTTCAGCTACACGCTGGAGGTCACGGGCGAGGCGAGCAAGATCCAGGCGATCCTCGACCTGCTCCAGCCCTTCGGCATCCAGGAGATCGTGCGGAGCGGGTCGCTGGCCATCGTGCGCGGCAGCAAGACCGCCCCCAGGCGCGAGGAGGGCCGCCTGCGGGTGGCGAGCAGAAAACCGGCAGTGGGAGAGTAGGGGCTCATAGCTCATAGCTCATGGCTCATAGCTCATGGCAAATGCATAACCCCATGAGCCATGAGCCATCAACCAACGGGGGACTCATGGCGAAACTCTATTACGACAAGGACGCGGACCTGGGGGTGCTCAAGGGCAAGACCATCGGCATCATCGGCTACGGCAGCCAGGGGCACGCCCACGCCCTGAACCACCGGGACAGCGGGCTGGAGGTCGTGGTCGGCCTGTACAAGGGCAGCAAGTCCTGGGACAAGGCCAAGGCGGACGGCCTGAAGGTGGGGACGGCCGCGGAGGCGGCGGAGGCCGCCCAGGTCATCATGCTGCTGCTGCCCGACCAGACCCACAAGCAGGTCTACGAGGAGTCCATCGCGCGCGCGCTCACGCCGGGCAAGACGCTCATGTTCGCCCACGGCTTCAACATCCACTTCAATCAGGTCGTCCCGCCCGCGCACGTGGACGTCTCCATGATCGCGCCCAAGGCGCCCGGCCACATGATGCGCCAGGTCTACACGGAGGGCTCCGGCGTCCCGGGCCTGCTGGCCATCCACCAGAACCCGTCCGGGAAGGCGAAGGAGATCGCGCTGGCCTACGCCAAGGGCATCGGCTGCACCCGCGCCGGCGTCCTGGAGACCACCTTCCAGGAAGAGACCGAGACCGACCTGTTCGGCGAGCAGACGGTGCTCTGCGGCGGCGTCTCGGCGCTGGTGAAGGCCGGGTTCGAGGTGCTGGTGGAGGCCGGCTACCAGCCGGAGTCCGCCTACTTCGAGTGCCTGCACGAGCTGAAGCTGATCGTGGACCTCATGTACCAGGGCGGCCTGGCCTACATGCGCTACTCGGTGAGCGACACGGCGGAGTACGGGGACTACAGCCGCGGCCCGCGCGTGGTCGGCCCCGAGGTGAAGGCCGAGATGAAGAAGATCCTGGCCGAGATCCAGGGCGGGCAGTTCGCCCGCGAGTGGATCCTGGAGAACCAGGCCGGCCGGCCGAGCTTCCTGGCCATGCGGCAGAAGGAGGCCGTGCACCCCATCGAGACGGTGGGCAAGGAGCTGCGCGGCATGATGAGCTGGCTGAAGGGCCGCCGCTGAGGCGGCCGCGCGCCATGCACCGATCGGGGACGCCGGGGCGCCGTTGCCCGCGGGGCGGCCGTGGGGCCAGCCGCTTCGGCGTCCTCGTGTTTCTCCTCATCCTGGGCGGCCTCGCCTACCTCGCCTCCCTCTACATCCCGCCGTACTGGACGTACCTCAGCATGCAGGATCCGGTGAAGGAGGCGGCCATGAGCGCCGGCCGGGGCGGCGAGGCCAAGGCGCGGGCCGAGCTCTTGGCGCGGGCCCGCGACCTGGGCCTCGCGCTGGAGGAGGAGGCGGTGGAGTTCGTGCAGGACGGCCCCGAGCAGGTGGTCCGGGTGGACTGGGCGGTGCCCATCGAGCTTCCCCGCTACGTGCACACCCTTCGCTTCCACATTGAAAAGCGCAGCCCGCTCCCCTGAGGCGGAGGTCCCGCCGGTCCTGATCCTGGCCGGCCCCACGGCCGTCGGGAAGTCCGCCCTGGCGATGGCCCTGGCCGCGCGCACGCCCGCCGAGGTCGTGGCCGCGGACTCCATGCAGGTCTACCGGGGCCTGGACGTGGGCACGGCCAAGCCCACCGCGGCGGAACGCGCGCGCGTGCCCCACCACCTGCTGGACGTGCGCGAGCCGTGGGAGGGGTTCTCCGCCGCGGAGTTCGCGGCGGAGGCGCACCGGCTGGTGGGGGAGATCCGGGCACGGGGTCGCCTGCCCATCCTGGTGGGCGGGACCGGCCTGTACCTCCGGGCCTTCCTGAAGGGGCGCCTGGCCCCGGCCCCGCGCGACCCGGCCCTGCGGGCGCGCCTGCACCGCGAGGCGCAGGCCGCCGGGCCGGCCGCCCTCCACGCGCGGCTGGCGGCGCTGGACGCGGCGAGCGCCGCCCGCATCCACCCGCACGACGTGGTCCGGCTGGTGCGGGCGCTCGAGATCCACGCCCTGACGGGCCGGCCGCCGTCCAGCCTGCGCCCGGCCCTGTGGGACGCGCCCCGCACGACCGTGGGCGCGTTCCTGGTCCTGACCCGCGCCAGGGACGAGCTGCAGCGGCTCATCGATGCGCGCTGCGCGGCCATGTGGGCAGGCGGCCTCCTGGACGAGACGCGCCGCCTGCTGGCCGAGGCGCGCGGACTGGCCGCGCGCCGGCTGGAGGCGGTGGGGTACCGGCAGGCGGCGCTCTACCTGGAAGGGCGGCTCGGGGAGGAGGAGGCGCTCGCGGCCATGCAGCGCGCCACCCGCGCCTACGCCAAGCGGCAGATGACCTGGTTCCGCCGCGAGCCGGAGGCCCTCTGGGTCCCGGTGCGAGGCACCGACTGGACGGCGGCCCTGGCGGCCGAGATCCTGCGCGGGCTGGCGCATCCCGAGGCCCGCGGCGCCGGATGGCCGTCCGTATCGCCGGGCATGGGGGGGGCGGCGCGGCATGCGTGCCTGGAAGCTTAACGCGGCGGGGCGCGTCGGGGGCGAGCTCCGCGTCCCGGGCGACAAGTCGCTCTCGCACCGCGCCCTCATCCTCGGGGCGCTGGCCGAAGGCCGCACCGAGATCCGGGGGCTCCTCCGCGGCGAGGACTGCCTCGCGACGCTCCGCATCGTGCGCGCGCTCGGCGTGCCGGTCGAGGACGACGGCGAGGTCCTGCGCGTGCAGGGCGGCGGCCCCGGGGGCCTCACCGAGCCCGAGGACGTCCTGGACGCGGGGAACTCGGGGACGACGCTGCGCCTCATGGCCGGCGTCCTGTCGGGACGGCCGTTTCTCAGCCTGCTCACGGGGGACGCCTCGCTGCGCCGGCGCCCCATGCGGCGCGTGGCCGAGCCGCTGCGCGCCATGGGGGCCACGATCCTGGGCCGCGGGGGGGACCACGCACCGCTGGCCGTCCGGGGTGCCGCCCTGCGCGCCCTGGCCTGGCGCTCGCCCGTGGCCAGCGCCCAGGTGAAGTCGGCCATCCTGCTGGCCGGGCTGCAGGCGGCGGGCACCACGACCGTGGCCGAGCCGGTCCGCTCGCGCGACCACACCGAGCGCATGCTCGCGGCCTTCGGCGCCGCCTGCCGGGTGGAGGGGACGGCGGTCAGCCTCGAGGGCCCGGCCAAGCTCACCGGCACCGCCGTGGCGGTGCCGGGCGATCTCTCCTCCGCGGCCTTCCTCCTGGTGGCCGCCGCGGCCCGGCCGGGGGCGCAGCTGACCGTCCGCGGCGTGGGCGTGAACCCCACCCGGACCGGCCTCCTGGACGTCCTCGGGCGCATGGGGGCGCGGGTGTCGCTCGAACGGGCGGCCACCAGCGCGGGCGAGCCCGTGGCCGACCTCCACGTGCGGGGCGCCCGGCTCCGCGGAACCTCCGTGGCGCCCGAGGAGGTCCCGCGCCTGGTGGACGAGGTGCCCATCCTCGCCGTGGCCGCGGCGCTGGCGGAGGGCCGCACCGTGGTGCGGGGAGCGGGGGAGCTGCGCGTCAAGGAGGTGGATCGCCTGGCCGCGCTGGCCGGGGAGCTGGGCGCGCTTGGCGTCGCGGTCGGCGTGCAGGGGGACACGCTGGTCGTGGAGGGCGGCGCCGGGCGGCCGCTCCGGGGGGCGCGCGTAGAGAGCCGGGGCGACCACCGCATGGCCATGAGCCTCGCCGTGGCGGGCCTCTTCGCGGAGGGAGAAACGACCGTCCGGGACGTGGCGTGCGTCGAGACCTCTTTTCCGGGGTTCGCCCGGCTGCTGCTGCAGGTCGCCCCGGACTGCGGGATCCGCGAGGTGGAAGACGGGGAGTAGGGGCCGGGGATTGGGGACCACAGGACGACAGGACCGCCGGACCACGGACCAGCGGTCGAGAAACGGGGAGACGGGGAGAGCTTGTCCTGTGGTCTTGCAGTCCCGTGGTCTGGTGGTCCTGTGGTCCCCGGGGGCGAGGAGCGCGAGATGGCAAAACCGGCGGCCAGGCTGGTGATTGCGATCGACGGCCCGGTGGGCGCCGGGAAGAGCACGGCAGCCCGCCGGCTGGCGCAGGCCCTCGGCTCGCTCTACATCGACAGCGGGGCGATGTACCGGGCCATGGGCTGGAAGGCGCTGCAGGTGGGCCTGGACCTCGCGGATCATGCGGGGCTGGCCGGTCTGGCCGCCGCGACGGACATCCGCGTGGTAAGTTCTTCCTGGACGCCGACCTGGACGTCCGCGCCGCGCGCCGCGCCCAGGACCTGGCGGCGGCCGGGACGCGCCCGGACCTGGCCGAGGTGCGCGGCGAGGTGGTGCGCCGGGACACCCGTGACCGGAGCCGGGACGCCTCGCCCCTCCGCCCCGCCGCGGACGCCATCCGCCTGGACACGACCGCCCTCGACCCGGACGGCGTCCTGCAGGCCATGCTGGCCGAGGTGGCGAAGGTCTCCGACGTGGCCAATCGAGATAACCCCTCATAAAAAGCCGAGATACGGATTTTTTCGCTTGCGCTCAGTGCAAGCGCCCGTGTATCATCCGACGGCCTCGACGAGATGGGACGATTTTTGTATTGGACCGGATACTGGCTGTCCCGCGGCATTGCGCGGACGGCGTTCGCGCTGCGCGTCGAGGGGGTCCGGCACGTGCCGGCCACCGGCGCCGCCATCCTGGCGCCGAACCACGTGAGCTATCTGGACCCCGTGCTCATCGGCTCCGCCGTGTCGCGGCCGGTCCACTTCATGGCGAAGCGGGAACTGTTCGAGGCGCCCGTCCTCGGTTGGCTGATCCCCCGGCTGAATGCCTACCCCGTGACCCGGGAGCGCGTCGATCCTTCCACGGTGAAGCACACGTTGTCCTTGCTGGCCGCCGGGCAGGCCGTTACGATCTTCCCTGAGGGAACGCGGGGCAGCGGAGATCGCCTGGGGCCGGTCCGGCCCGGCATCGGCGTGATCGCCGCGCGCTCGGGCGCGCCGGTGGTGCCGGTCTTCCACGCGGGCACCGACCGGATCCTGCCGCGCGGCGCCCGGGGGATCCGGCGGGCGGCGGTCTGGGTGCGGTTCGGTCCGCCCCTCCGGTTTCCCGTGGTCGGCGAGCCGAGCCGGGACGAACTGGACGGGTTCGGCCGGCAGCTGCTGGAGGCCATCGCGGCGCTCCGGGCGCTGGGACGCCCCGCCGAGCGGGGCATCCACTGATCTACCAACCAAGGCGGCCTTGCCGCCTCTAAGACCCCGCTCAGCGGGGCGAATCCACGGCCGTGCGCAGGAGGAATCGGGTCGTATGACTTCACAGTCGGTTGACATGGATCGCGCGTTTTCCACGGACCCCGAAGAGGCGGAGGGCTCGGGACCCTCGCAGGAGATGCGGGACATCTACGAGCAGAGCTTCAAGGACATCACCGAGGGCGAGATCGTCAAGGGCACCATCCTGGAGGTGCGCGACGACGTCGTGCTGGTGGACATCGGCTACAAGTCCGAGGGCCTCATCCCCCTCAAGGAGTTTCGCACCCCCTCCGGCGAGAACACGGCCGCCGTCGGGAAGGTCGTGGACGTCTACCTCGAGCAGAAGGAAGACAGCGAGGGCCTGATCGTCCTCTCGCGCGAGAAGGCCGAGAAGATCAAGATCTGGGAGGAGCTGTCCCAGCTCTACGAGAAGGGCCAGCCCGTGAGCGGCACGATCCTCGGCCGCACCAAGGGCGGGCTGATCGTGGACATCGGGGTGCGGGCCTTCCTGCCCGGCTCCCAGGTGGACCTCCGCCCGGTGCGGGATCTGGACAAGCTCATCGGGAAGGCCTTCCCGATGAAGATCATCAAGCTGAACCAGAAGCGGGGCAACATCGTGCTCTCGCGGCGGGAGCTGCTGGAGGAGGAGCGCAAGGCGCTCAAGGAGCAGACGCTCGCGACCCTGGCCGAGGGCAAGCGCATCAAGGGCAAGATCAAGAACATCACCGAGTACGGCGCCTTCGTGGACCTGGGCGGGCTGGACGGCCTGCTGCACATCACCGACATGTCCTGGGGCCGGGTGGGCCACCCCTCCGAGCTGTTCCAGGTCGGGGATGAGATCGAGGTGGTGGTCCTGAAGTTCGACCGCACCAACGAGCGCGTCTCGCTGGGCTACAAGCAGCGGCTCCCCGACCCGTGGGAGAACGTCGAGCAGCGCTACCCGGTGGGGGCGAAGCTGCGGGGCAAGGTGGTGAGCCTCACGGACTACGGCGCCTTCGTGGAGCTGGAGGAGGGCGTCGAGGGCCTGGTGCACGTCTCGGAGATGTCCTGGACGCAGCGCGTGAAGCACCCCTCCAAGGTGGTGTCCATCGGCGACCAGGTCGAGGTGGTGGTGCTGGACGTGGACCGCGGCAACAAGCGCATCTCCCTCGGCATGCGGCAGGCCGAGCCGAACCCCTGGAACTTCATCGAGGAGCGGTACCCGGTGGGGACCCGCGTGGAGGGCAAGGTCCGCAACCTGGCCGACTTCGGCGCCTTCGTGGAGCTGGAGGAGGGGATCGACGGCCTGATCCACATCTCCGACATGTCCTGGACCAAGCGGGTGCGGCACCCCTCCGAGGTCCTCAAGAAGGGCGACAAGGTGGAGGCCATCGTCCTGCACGTGGACAAGGCCAACCACCGCATCTCGCTCGGCCTCAAGCAGATCCAGCAGGACCCCTGGCTGAGCACGGTGCCCGAGAAGTACCGCGTGGGCATGGACGTCCAGGGCAAGGTGAGCCGGACCACCGACTTCGGCGCCTTCGTGGAGCTGGAGGACGGTGTGGAAGGCCTGCTGCACGTCTCCGAGCTGTCGCACGAGCGCGTGAACCGGCCCGAGGACGTGGTGCAGGTCGGGCAGGAGCTCACGCTGAAGGTGATCAAGCTGGATCCCGACGAGCGGAAGATCGGGCTGAGCCTTCGCGCCTACCTGGAGGGCCAGCGCGAGGCGCCGGACGAGGACGGCGCGTACGGCCGCCGCCGGCGGCGCCACGAGGAGGAAGAGGAGTAACCGGACGACAGGGGCGGGCGGGTGCGGCCCGTCCGCCCCGGGTCCCGAAGAGGGAGGTGGCTATGACGAAAGCCGATCTCGTCGAGAAGGTCGCGACGCAGGTGAACCTGACGAAGAAGGACACGGAAGTCGTCATCGATACGATCTTTCAGAGCATCTCGCAGGCCCTGGCGTCGCAGAACGACTCGAAGGTCGAGCTGCGCGGCTTCGGCAGCTTCCGGGTGCGGCGGCGGCGGGCCCGCACGGGCCGCAATCCGCAGACCGGCATCGCGGTCGAGGTGCCGGCCAAGCGCGTGCCCTACTTCAAGCCGGGCAAGGAGCTGAAGGCCCTGGTGGACTCGTAGGCGGTCACCCGGCCTCGTGAAAACAGCAGGGCGCGTGCCCTGCTTTTTCATTGGCGCAGGGGAGGATCGAGGCACAGCATGCGCAGACTGCTCGAGCGGCGGACGGGCTGGGAGCCGCGCTTCCTGGAGGGGACGGCCCGCGAGCTGGAGGAGCTGTTCGGGGGGCGGCTGCCGCAGCTCCCGGGGCGCGAGCCGACCTTTCTCGTGGACCTGCACCCCGGGCTGCGCAAGAGCCTGCGGGATCTCCTGGAGAGCATCGGCCAGAGCCTCACCGCGCGGACGCCGGGCGCCCGCGCCCCGGGGGCGGACGAGGCCTTCGGCCGGTTCGAGGAGGCGCTGGAGAGCCTGCTCACCACCATCATCGAGCGGGAGCGGCGGCTGGGCATCTTCAACCTGTTCTGGCTGGCGCACAGCTGCGACGCGGCCGAGCTCGTGCAGGAGCTGTTCGGCCGGCCGGGCGTCCCCGCCGGCCTCAAGTACCGGGTCCACCCGCTGCTGCACGGCTCCTACCGCAACGCGCTGACCCGTCTCTGGACGCGGGCCCGGTCCCGGCCGGATCAGCTGGTCCAGCGCCACCTCGGGGCGGACTTCAACGCGAGCCTGCTGGACGCGGTGGTGGACGACCAGCTGCCCCTCACCGAGCTGTC
>JBHGAX010000088.1:0-12688 GCA_041946635.1 Methylomirabilales bacterium (SeqCode) | reverse complement strand
CCGGCCACCGTGAGGCTCCCCGTGCGGCTCCCGCCGGTGTTGCGCGCGACGCTGTAGGTAACCGAGCCGCTGTCGGTGCCGCTCGCCGATGCCGTCTTCAGGCTGATCCAGGCGACGTTGCTCGCTGCGGTCCAGGCGCAGCCGGGGCTCGTGGTCACGCTCACCGTCCCGGTTCCCGCGGCCGAGGAGAAGCTCGCGCTGGCCGGCGTGAGCCCGTAGCTGCAGGCGGGCGCGGGGGGCGGGGCGGCGGCCGGCGTGTAGGCGATCGTCCACTCCCCGAAGGCGACGGGGGAGGCGATCTCTGCGTAGGCGATGTAGAAGTACCCCTCGCTCCCCCACCCTGTGCCCCAGCTGTTCTTGACGGTGAAGTACCCGCCGCCCGCCGCTGCCGGATCATCGGTGTACCCCACGATCAGGATGGCGTGCGCGCCCTGGTGGGTCCCGGCGGTGTACTCGTAGATGCCCCCGCGGTAGTAGAAGAAGTCGCCGTACACCTCCATGGTCGTCACGAGCGGCCCGTAGGTCGCCAGGGCCGTCTTGATCGCCCCGAGATCTGCGGCCGTGGTGGTCACGTAGGCCCAGGCACCGATCTGGCGCGTTGCGGCCTCCCAGCCGATACCGGCGCTGCTGCACCGATCGTCCGTGGCCGCTGCCGTGTAGGGGAAGTAGGACTCCGGGGGAAGGCCGGTGCCCTGCAGGTAGTCGGAGGCGTCGGAGATGTAACCCCCGCTACAGCTCCCCGCCCCGCTGCAGGCCAGCAGGATCTCCTCCGCCCGATCGTCGTTGAGCCCCGGCAGCTGGTCGGCGAGGAGAACCGTGGACTCCAGGGCGGCCGCGGTCGCGAAGGCCCAGCAGCTCCCGCAGCTCCCCTGGTCCCGCACGGGCGTGACATACGGCCGCCAATCCACCGTCGTCGGCAGCCCGACTGGCGGCTCCTGGGTTGTCAACACGGGCTCCGTGCCCGTCCGCCTCTGCTTCAGGAGCCCCAGACGGCGCGGCTTCTCGTGCTCGGGGAGCGCGGAGATCGTGGTTTCCTCCGCCACCCATTTCTTGCCGTGCGCCTTGATTGCGTCTCGGACCTCGTCGAGCTGCGCCGCGAGGGACGCCGATGCGGTCCCGGTGATGACGAGTGCGAGAACTGGTAACAATCGGATCACGTCCCTCGCGGTCCACACCCTCATGACTCCGTCCCCTCCTCTCCCGAGGACGCCCGCTCCGGCGCCGGTTTCGTCCCAGCCCGCAGCTTCGGCGGCTGACATCCCAATACTCTCGACGGAGAACCGTGCGGATGCAGGCTCGTGATTCGTCGGTTCTCGCTGATGGCTCATGGCTCCCGGCGGGTGCCCGGGCTGCTCATTTGATCCCGAGCAGTTCCACCTCGAAGACGAGCGTCGCATCCGGGCCGATGTGCGGCCGCGCCCCTCGGCCGGCGTAGGCGAGCTGCGGCGGGATGAACAGTTGCCACTTGGAACCCACCGGCATGAGCTGCAGCGCCTCCTGCCAGCCCCGGATCAGGGCGTCGACCTTCAGCGTGGCCGGCTTCCCCTTCCGGTACGAGCTGTCGAACTCCGTGCCGTCGATCAGGGTGCCGCGATACCCGACCTCGACCACGTCCGCCTGCGTGGGCGTCTTGCCCTCACCCTGCTTCAGGATCCTGTACTGGAGCCCGCTCGGCAGGGCGACGACCCCCTCCTTCGTCTTGTTCTGCGCGAGGAAGGCCTCGCCCTTCTTTCTGTTCTCCTCCCCGGAGCCCCGCCGGGCCTGGTCCTGCTTGCGCTTGAGCTCGGTTTGAAACGCCGTGAGCAGGTTCCGGATCTCGTGCTCGGGGATGACGAGCTCCTTGCCCGATAGGCCGTCCCTCAGCCCCTTGAGCACGAGGTCCGCGTCCACGTCCACCTTGTCGCGCGCGAGGTTCCTGCCCAGGTTCGCGCCGAGGCTGTAGCTCAGGCGGTCCTTGTCGCTCTGGAGGACGGGCGCCTCCCCGCCGCTCGCCACTGTCGGGAGGAGCAGAACTCCCAGGATGGCCATCCACTTCCCAACCACGGCGGCTCCTTTCACGTTGTTCCCCATCGCATAGCGGCCCGGGGGAGGGATCGCTCCCTCCCCCGGGGAAATGCGCTGGCGACTAAGGAGTGGTCACGGTGACCGTGTTCGACCAGCCAGACGACTGGGTGTCGCTGAAGGCGCTGACCCGGTAGTAGAAGGTCTTGGCGCGCGCGACGTCCTGGCTGAAGGTGGTGACGTTGCTCCCGACGGTGGCGTTCACCACGTTGAGGGAGAAAGCGGCGTTGTCGGCCCGCTGGACCAGGAACCCGGCCTCGTTGGTCGAGTTGTCCGTCCAGGTCAACGTCACCCTTGCCGTCTTCTTGTTCGGCGCGGTGGCGCTGGCAACCAGATTGCTCGGGGTCGCGATCGAGCTAGTGGCCCCGCCCCTGGAGTCGAGCGTCAGGGTGGGGAAGCCGCCCAGCACGATCTCGTTGAACGCCGGGTCCGCGTAGTCCCAGACGTCTCCCACGACGTTGATCGCGTAGACCTGGTACTCGTACGGGGTCTTGTCATTCCCGACGACATCGCTGTACGTCCTCGGGCCCGTCCCCGGCCCCACGCCGGTCTCAACGTACGGCACGACGCCGAGCTGCGAGGACGGCACCGTGGCGATCCTGCTCCACATGCCCGTCGACCCGGCCACCCGCCGCTCGATGACGAAGGCCGTCTCGTTCGTCGAGTTGTCCGTCCAGGTCAGGACGTTGGCGGTGTCCTTGCCGTTCCCCACGAGACTCCAGGTCGGACCGGTCGGGGCCTTGGGGGCGACACCGACCACCTGCGAGTGCATCATGTCCATCTCTTCGTGACTCAGGATGTGGCAGTGCCACACGTACTCCCATCCGTAGTTCACGTAGTGGTTGATGATGTCGATCGGCTCGCCATCCGGGTTGAAGGCGAAGATCGGCAGGCCGGCCGCCTCCTGGGCGGTCGTGTTGGCCAGGTAGGCGCCCTCCGGCATGGACGGGTCGATCAGCCGGATGCTGTTCGGCAGGTCGAAGGGCACCTGCGGAATGAGCGGGCGGAGGGCGACGATGGTGTCCTCCAGCGGGCTGATCCGGACGGTGTCCTTCCACCCGAGTTCATTGGCATCCGGCTTCCGGACGATCCCGTCCCAGCCGACCCGGTTGAGGAGCTGGACGTCGTACAGGTGGAAGTGGATGGGGTGCGTGTCCACGCCGTTGTGGGTGATCTTCCAGATCTGCGTCCCGTCGTCGGCCGATGCGATCGGCTGCAGGTCGACGCCCGCAGGCAGCTCGACCCCGTCGATGACCTCGGTGGGCGGGCTCACGTACGGGTACAGGATCATGTTCTGCAGGCCGGCCTGGGCGTTCGGTGTCTCCACGCCCAGGAACCCGCTCATGCGCCCGTACTCGTGCTCGAAGGCCTCGCCCATCTCGTCCTGGATCATCTTCGGCCGGAGCGGGATCGTCAGCGTGTTGCCCGCCAGGGTGTCGAAGGTCAGCGAGGTGTCGTAGATCTGCACCAGGCCGGCCCGCGGGCCGTTGCTCTGGAAGCTCGTGCCGTAGGCCGTGTTGTACGCCCCCTGGCCGACGATGATCGGGTGCTGGGACGACTCGAACACGCCCGCAGGAGTCCCCTGCGCGTCCAGCTGGTGCGCGAACGCGGCCTGGAGCGCGGCCAGGTTGAAGCTCTGGCCGGCGCCCGGGTTCACCTTGATCCGCATGACCGTACGGGTGTTCGGGCCGTACCCACGCAGCGTGGACGGCGCGCCGCCCGTGTCCCGGAGATCGGCGTTGCCCGTGTAGTAGTCGTACCGCGGGTCGCGCGCCGGGAAGGCGGCGGGCGCGTCGTTGTAGAGGATCAGCGTCTGGCCGCCGAACTGCGAGAGGTCGACGACCACGTCCGCCCGCTCGGCCGGGCCGAGCAACAGTGAGTGCTGGTCCACGTTGCCCGCGTTGAACACCGTCGGATCGGTCACCCAGGTGGTGACGTGGGCCGGGATGACGACGGGCGATGGCAGGAAGCCGCCCTCGGTGCCGAACTGGATCCAGTCCGGGCCCTCTACCGTCTTCGCCGGATCCGGCGACAGCGGGGTGGGAAACACGCCGGCGGGGTCGGCCAGCGCGGCCGCAACCTCGGCGGGGTTCAGAGGCACCTCGGTGCAGGCCACCCCGGTGGTTTCTGGGGCGGGGTTGGGGTTGTTGGCGTCGCAGAGGACGCCGTTCGCGTCCACTGCCTTGTACAGGGACAGGTTGAAGAACCGGTCGTTGGCGGCGTTCAGGATCCGCAGGCGGTACGGCTTCGGATCGAGGGTGACGGTCGGGTAGGCCGTCCCGTTGACGACGGGCGTGTCGTTGAACGACTCCATGCCCATCGAGAGGAACGGCACGCCGGGCATCAGCGGCGGCTCGCACCACCCGACAGCGGGGTCGTCGGGGTTGCAGGCCGGATCGAAGTAGGGGTTCGGGATGGGGCCATACTTGATGTTGGTCGTCGCCGGCCAGAACCAGGGCCCGTAGGCCCAGCGGCCGTACTGGTTCACGCCCGAGGCGTCGCCGGGGTTCTGGGCGGGGGAGTAGACGTGGGGCACCCACAGGCTGCCTTCGCCGCCCCACCGGGCGACATCCCAGGTCTCATCCTGCAGGGCGAGCTGCGTCGCGTTCGGCACGAACGTCTTGTCCTGGATCACCAGCGGGATGGTGTCCGCCGCGCCGGGGATGACGCCGGCACCGACCAGCGCCTGCTCGGTCGGATCGGTGATGATGTAGCCCGCGGCCTCGCCCGCGTACACGTTCAGGCGCGTGATGCCCCAGGCGTGGTCGTGGTAGAACATGAGGCGGGCGCTCTGCTGGTTGGTGTAGAAGAAGGTCATGGCGCCCGGCCCGGGATCGGGCATGTCCGGGACGTTCACCACGCTCACGCCCTTGGGGTACGGCGTGCTTTCGCTGGCGGGCGTGATCCACTGGTGCGGGGTGCCATCGCTGATCCACGGCGAGATGCCGCCGTGCAGGTGCAGGGTGGCCCGGTTCTCGGCGTAGCAGTGGCCGCTCGCCACCATCATCTCCTTGCCGGGCTGGCTGCACGTGGGGTTCTGCGGGTCCGCGTTCGGGTCGGCCTCCATGGCGACGTGACCGTCGGCCGTCATCCCGGAGCCCATCACCGTGGTGTCGACCGGGATGAACAGGTTGCCGCCGGCGCCGGTGGGCAGCAGGTTCCGGAACAGGATGCGCACGGGCCGGTCTTTCGTGGCCACGATCGTAGGCCCCAAGTAGTGGATCGGGTCCGGAGCGATCGTGTTGCAGCTTTGCGGATTGAGCGGATCAGTGGGCGTGCAATTCGGATCCGTGCCATTGTTGAGCTGCACGTAGCCTCGCAGCGTTGTCGGGGGCAGGTCCGAGTGCATCTTCTCCTGGTACTGCATCACCGCGACTTCGTAGTAGTCTGAGCCCGGATACGTGACCGTGTCCGGATGCGCGACTGGTATGTACTGGCCCAGGGTGTTCGCGCCAGTGGGCCCCAGGCCGGGCAGGCCATCCACGAACTTGCGAAGCCCGCCCGAAATGGCGATGGTCTGCCCGGAAAGATCGAGAACCTGTGCGCCGAAGGAATACGTCCGCGCCTGCACGAACGCCGGGAACCCGGCGCCGCCGAGGGTGATCGTGCTGCCCTGCAGGGGTGGCGTAGGTGCGGGATAGCTCAGGATGTCCGCGCCCGTTCCGATATCCAGCGGGATGCCCTGCCCGTAAGAGGCGAGCACGTCACCCGCCTGCACGGCCAGGTTCGCCACCGGGAACGTGGCGACGGCGCTCACGCCGGGCGTCGTCAGCTCCGGGACCGTGAGCACGCCGCTGTCGAATACCACGGTGTACTCGTTCGGCGTGCCCGTGGGGCGGAAGATGTACGCGTGGAACGTCTTCCCCGCCGAAGGCCCGCTCTGGCTTCCGCCGGCCACCGCCTGGTTCCAGGTCTGGAAGCTCTGCACGAATCCGTTAGGGAGCGCGATGGGGAGGACAACCAGCACTTGCGCGGAGTCGTCGGTCGCGTAGGCCCGCTCGACGAGCGGGTTCCCGACAGCCGCCAACGTTCCCGGAGTCGTCGTGATTGTCGGCAGCGGGCTGTTGGCGTAGTTCGGGTGGCTGAAGTAGCGGGGCGCCTGCCCCGGTGCCGCGGCCTGGGTGGGCGCTGCGAGCATCAAGGGATTCGTCGCGCCCTGCTGCAGCGCCAGGGCCGCCGCCGCCTTCCGGTCCTTCGTGGTGATCTTCTTGGCCTGGCCGGGCGGCGCCTTCTGCGCCTGCGCGTCGATGCCCCAGCCGAGCGCGGCGAGGATGAGCGTAGCGATCAGGAACAACGGGAAAGTCCGCCACTTCCGCTGAAGGACGGTACTGCCTCTATCCATTGCTGCCTCCCATGGCGCCTTCGCCATAGCTGCCCCAACCCGGGGTCCGCCCGGCTGGGGCTGAGGAAATGTCACGAAGAGGTTCGGGTTCCGCGGGGAACCTGCTCGACCGGCTCTGCCGGGGTGGTGGGCTTTCGTCGCCGATCCGGGGCGGCGCCGTGCGACCCCGGATGGTGCTGGAGTGCTTTCCTCAGACTGGAACCTGGTCGGTCATCACCTCCTTGCCCGGCTTGACGGTGGGGCGCGGCCTGCCGGCACTCGGGCCGTGGACAGCCGTGGCCACGGCAGAGGGTCCCGTGACCCGCAGGCGCCGCGCCCGGTACACCGTCGCCACCATGTGGCCGAGGCTCATCGTCACCACCCGCTGCGCTGTCCGGATTTCCCGGATCGCGTGCACGGGAGCCAGCTCGCCGATCGGCTCTTCAAGGATGACCACGTCCGGCTCGACCGCGCGGGCCGCCTCCAGGACGCCCGCCGCCTCAGGCTCCATGCCGACGATGTGAATGCCGGGCGCCTCCCCCAGAAAGTCGCGCACGCCGAGGGCGAAGACGGGGTGGCGGTAAATGACGAACGCCCTCATCGGCTTGTCGGCACGCATCCGGCCCCTTTCGCGACAGCCCCGGCTACCGCGATAGAAGTACGGTGCGAGGCGGACGGCGTACATCACCCGTCCGGCATGTGGAGCAGGAAAAGGGGGGCTAGGCGCAGCTAGCCCGAGCGGGCTACGGCGCGTGGATGGACTCGTGGACGGAGAAGTGAGGGTGGGCTAGCTGTCGCGGCGGGGCTTCCCGACGAGACCCTGGCGGAGGGCGAAGGTGGCGGCCTGCACCCGGTTTTCCAGGTGCAGCTTCTCGAGGATGTTCTTCAGGTGGTTCTTCACTGTGTTCTCCGCCATCGAGAGGGCGGAGGCGATCTCCTTGTTGCTCTTCCCCTGCGTGATGAGCTCCAGGACCTCGTGCTCGCGCGGCGTCAGGCTGGCGCCCTTGGCGGGTGCGGCCGGCTCCTTGGCCAGCCGGGAGAACTCGCCCAGGATCTTCCCGGCCATCATGCGCGAGATGGGCGCCTCGCCCTGCATGACGCCCCGGAGGGTGCCGAAGAGCGCCTGGGGCTCGATCTTCTTCAGCAGGTACCCCTGCGCGCCGCTCTTCACGGCCTCGAAGAGGTCCTCGTCCTCCTCCGAGATGGTGAGCATGACGATGCGCACGTAGGGCAGGATCTCCTTGATCCTGGCCGTCGCCTCGGGACCGCTGCCGCCCGGCATGAACACGTCCATGAGGATGACGTCGGGCATCAGCTCGCGCGCGCGCTCCACGGCTTCGCGCCCGCTCGCCGCCTCGCCCACCACCTCGAAGTCCGGCTCGGAGCCGAGCAGGCTGGCGATGCCCTTGCGGAACAGCGCGTGATCGTCCACCAGGAGGATGCGGATGGGAGAGTTCGCCGGCTTCATGCCCGACCCGAGGGCAGGATGGCGGCCACCCGCGTCCCCTTCCCGGGCGCCACGGCGATGGTCAGGTGTCCGCCGAGCCCTTCGGCCCGCTCGCGCATGCTCTGGAGCCCGAAGCCGCGGCCGGCGGAGGTCTCCAGCGCGGCCAGGTCGAACCCCCGCCCGTCGTCTTCGATGACCAGCCGGACGCGATCGCCGTCGGCACCGAGACGCAGGAGCGCCCGGGTGGCCTGGGCGTGTTTGCGCACGTTGGCCAGCGCCTCTTGCGCGATGCGGACCAGCTGCACCTCGGACAGCGGCGAGAGCAGGATGGGCTCGCGCTCCACCTTGAGGTCCGTCTGGATGCCGGTCTGGAGGCTGAAGTCCTGGAGGTACTCGCGGAGCGTCGGGACCAGGCCGCCGGCCAGCTTCAGGCGCAGGCCGAAGATGGCCTGGCGCACCTCGTCGTAGGCCTGCTCCGCCAGCCGGATGGCCTCGCCGAGCCCCTGGCGCGCGGCGCTGCGGTCCCCCGTCAGGCCGACCTGCTGGAGCTTCAAGTGCAGCAGGCTCACCATCTGCGCGAGGCCGTCGTGCATCTCCCGGGCAATGCGCTCGCGCTCCTGCACGGCCGCCAGGCTGCGCAGCTCGTCCTGCAGGGCCGCCTTGTCGAAGGCGATGGCCGCCTGGGTCGCCAGGGCCGTCAGGAGATCCAGCTCGCTCGGCGTGAATGTCCGGGCGCGTCGGTCCCCGGCGCACAGGAAGCCGTTCCGCTGGCCGTCCCGGCGGAGGGGCACCTTGACGTGCGCGGCGAGAAATGCCGGCTGCAGCACGCTGCACTCCCCGGCGGCGTCGCAGGCGCCGGCCCCGCCGCAGCAGGGTGCGGGCAGCCGCGTGGGCCGGATGGCCTCCGGAGGACCGCTGAACGCCCGGAGGATGCGCTCCCCCTTGCAGTCGGCGCAGAGGCAGATGGCCGCCACGTCCACCCGCAGCAGCTCACGGGCTTTCTGGGTCACCAGCTGGAGGATGGGCTCCAGCTTGTCGAGGGCGGCCACCTGCATGCCGATCTGATAGAGGGCCTGCGTCACGCGCACGCGCTGCTCGAGCTCGCCTTGGGCCGAGCGCAGCTCCCGCTCGCGCACCTGCAGGCGGTCCGCCATCGTGTTGAACGCCCGCGACACCTGGCCGACTTCATCCTGGAACGACACCGGCACCCGGGCCTCCAGGCGCCCCTCGGCCAGCGTCAAGGCGGTCTCCGCCACCCGACGCAGCGGCACGATCACCCGCCGGCGGAGGGCCGCGCCGCCGATCGCTAGCAGGGTGACGCTCGCCAGGAAACAGAGCACGCTCACGGCGGTCAGGATGCCCAGGCCGCGCCGCCCGGCGGCCACGTACCCGCCGATGAGCGTCCGGTGCTCGAGCTCCAGCTCGGCAGCCGCTTGATGGGAGGCGATCGCGATCTGGTTCAGTCGCTCCACGTGCTCCCACTGGAGCGGTCGGTCGGTGCGGAGAAGCTCGCTCGTGATGCTCGCCAGCTGGCCACGCAAGTCCCGCAGCGTGCGAAGCGCGGAAAGGCCGGGAGGCCGCAACAGATTGTCCCCGTGCTCGGGGTGCAGGCTCTCGAACCTTGCCAGGGCGGCGTCGAACTGATCGCGCAGCGCCGCCAGGTCCGTGAGGATGCGCTCGTCCGACGTCCGACCCACCCGCATGAGCTGGACCAGCATCCGGTGAAAGGTCGCCTCGACCTCGTCGAGCGCCAGGAAGTGGGCGTTCTCGCGGGCGACCACCTCGTAGCCTTCGAGGACATGCCGCGTAAACAGCAGGGAGACGGCCAGGCCCAGGAGGAGCGCCAAGAGAATGACGCCCAGCCCGAGACTCAGGCGGCGGGCGACGCTCGCCGGCAAGGCAGCAGTCAGCACGGACAACTGGATTGCCTCGCGGATACCCCGGGAGAGACGATCGGTATCGTGGTGGTGTGACGCGGCCGACGCTAAGGCATGAGGATGCGGGTGTCAATCGAGCGCGCGGGCGGGGTGTCGGGCAAGACGACAGATTGCGGCGCGGGTCAGGGCCACCACCGCTCGATGTCGGCGGCGCGCACCGCCGCGATGGCGGCCCCCCGCCGGGCGGACCAGGAGACGTTGCCCCGCGTGCGGCCGAGCGCCGCGGCCAGCTCGCTGGCCCGGCGGCCGAGGCGCTCGACCCACAGGTAGGTGAGGAGCTGCCGGGCCTGGGCCACCGGCCGTGCCCGGCTCGGGCCGAAGATCCCCTGGGGGGCGACGCCGAAGAGGGCCGCCACGCGGCTGGCCAGCGCGTCCAGCGTGACGCCGGGCTGCCGGCGGGAGGCCTCGGCCTCGGCGTGCTGCGCCGAGGCCTGTCGCAGCCGCTCCACGAAGCCGCTCCTGCCCAGGATCCGCTGGTCGCCGGCGTACCGGCCGCCGGCCCGTCGCAGGGCCTGCAGCGCCTCCCGGCCGCCCAGGCTGCGGAGGAGCCCGCCGCCCTGGAGCTCGGGGCGCCGGCCCTGTCGCGCGCCCGCCGCCACGAAGGCCTCGTAGCGCTGGCGCGCCTCGGGTGGGCTTGGCCCGAAGCGCGACAGGACGGCTTGCGTATCCTGCCAGGGCCGGGGCACCTGCCCGAGCAGCGCCGCGTGGCCGGCGTACGGATAGCCGGCGAGCCCCGCCAGGTCCCGCACCAGCCGGCGGCGCAGGGGATTCAGGTGCAGGTAGCGGACGAGTTCGAGGAAGTAGGGCTCCTCTTCCACCACCACCGACTTGTAGCGATCGCTGAAGAGGCGGCCCCGGTGCTCGCGGCGGCGATTGAAGGCGCCGGCGTAGCCGGTGAGGAGCCGGCGCATGCAGCGCGCGAGGGGCAGGGATCCGCTGCGCAGGAGCAGGTGGGCGTGGTCGGGGAGGACGGCCCAGGCATACACATGCCAGCAGCCTTCCTGGGCCAGGGCCCCGACGCGCGCCAGGAAGTCCTCGCGGTCGGCCGCGTGGCGAAAGGCGCGCGCGCCGCGCGCGCCGCGCACCGTGACGTGGTGCAGAGCGCCCGGAACGTCGAGCCGTGGCCCCCTGGGCATGCGGCCCCCACAGGGTCCAACGGGTTTCCGCCGCGTCCGCCGCGGCGGCGGCTCAAGCGTGCATCCCCGCGCGACGGGGAGGTGGCTCCGGGCAAGACGGTCCCGCAACGCGGGACGACACTAGTGCGCCCGCCGGCCTTTGTCAAGCATGGGGCGTTTCGCATTGACGCGGCTTTTGCCCCGGGAATATCCTTCCCCCCGTACCCGTCACGGGGGAGCGCATGACGGCCATCCTGCTGGACGGCGAGCGGTTGACGCTGGAGGAGCTGGAGCGGGTCGCCCGGCACGGGGCGCCCGTGGGCCTGGAGCCCGCGGCGCGCCGGCGCGTGCAGGCCAGCCGGCGGGTGATCGAGGAGGCGGTGGCCGCGGAGCGGGCCATCTACGGCGTGAGCACCGGCTTCGGCCCGCTCTCCGACGTCTTCGTGGGCGCGGCGGACCGGGCCGCGCTCCAGCGGAACCTGCTGCGGAGCCACGCGGCGGGCGTGGGCGAGCCGATCGACGAGGCGGAGACCCGGGCCACGACGCTGCTCCGGGCCAACGTCCTGGCCAAGGGCTGCTCCGGCGTCCGACCCGAGGTGGTGGAGCTGCTCTGCGACCTGCTGAACCGCGGCGTGCACCCGGTCATCCCCGCGCGCGGGTCGGTGGGCGCGAGCGGGGACCTGGCGCCCCTCGCCCACCTGGCGCTGGTCCTGATCGGGGAGGGCGAGGCGCGCTACCAGGGGGCCCGGCTCCCGGGCGGCGAGGCCCTCCGCCGCGCGGGGCTGGCGCCCATCAGCCTGAAGGCCAAGGAGGGGCTGGCGCTCATCAACGGCACCTGCGGCCTCGCGGGCGTGGGCGCCCTGGCGCTCCTGCGGGCGGAGCGCCTGGTGCGGCTGGCCGACGTCTCCGCGGCCATGACGCTGGAGGCCCTGCGCGGCTCCTTCGTGCCGTTCGACGCGCGCCTGCAGGCCGTGCGTCCCCACCCCGGGCAGGTGGCCACCGCGCAGAACCTCCGGACCCTGCTGCAGGCCTCCGAGGTGAACGTCTCGCACAAGGACTGCGGGAAGATCCAGGACGCCTACAGCCTGCGCTGCATTCCCCAGGTGCATGGCGGGGTGCGCGACGCGCTGGCGGCCGCCCGGGCGACGCTCCAGTGCGAGCTGAACGCCGCCACCGACAACCCGCTGGTCTTCGCCGAGTCGGGCGACATCCTGTCGGGCGGCAACTTCCATGGCCACCCGGTCGCGCTGGCCCTGGATTTCCTGGCGCTGGCCGTGGCCGGGCTCTGCGGCTTTGCGGAGCGGCGCATCGAGCGGCTGGTGAACCCCCTCTTCAGCGAGCTGCCGCCCTTCCTGGTGCGGGCCAGCGGGCTGCACTCGGGCTTCATGGTGGCGCAGATCGCGGCGGCCTCCCTGGTGTCGGAGGCCAAGGTGCTGGCCTCCCCCGCCAGCGTGGACTCCATCCCCACCTCGGGGGGGAAGGAGGACTTCGTCAGCATGGGCTGGCTGGCCGCCCGCAAGGCCGCCTGCATCGTGGACCTCTTCGCCGCCATCCTCGGCTGGGAGTTCCTGTGTGCCGCGCAGGGGCTCGACTTCCTGCGGCCGCTCCGGCCGGGCCGCGGCGCAGCGGCGGCGCACGCGGCGATCCGCGCTCGGGTGCCCCACCTCGACGAGGACCGGGTCCTCCGCAGCGACCTCGATCGGGTGCTGCCGCTCCTGGACGACGGCTCGCTGCTGGCGGCGGTGGAGGCCGCGGTGGGCCCGCTGGGCTAACAGGGCTGCTGAAAAAGGCCCATCTGCTGCGTTGG
>JBHGAX010000087.1:0-12719 GCA_041946635.1 Methylomirabilales bacterium (SeqCode) | reverse complement strand
GGATCGATGCGCAGGCCGCCGCGCGTCTCCACGATGCCCAGCGCGCCCTTCCAGCCGAAGAACGGCGGGGTCTCCAGCGGGAACAGGTACTTCCCGTCGCGCCGGAACTCGGCATCCTGCTTCTTCGCGGCGGCGGCGTTGTAAGCCGCCACGGTCTTCTTCAGGGCGTCCACGGGCACGCCCAGCTTCTGGGCCAGCTCCTCGACGCTCCCGGCCCTCTTGACCAGGTAGCCGTCCCCCTGGAGCCCCTTCGTGAACAGGGCGGTGTTCCCTCGGAAGTTGGTCGCGAACCGCTTGTCCTCCGCGATCCGCTTCGCGGTCGCCTGGTCGAACACCGCGGCGAAGAAGACGTCCGGCTGCTTCTGGACCTCGGGGAGCAGCGGCACGTAGTGGCCGCGCTCCACCTCGTCGCAGAAGCGCCGGCCCTCCTTGTTGACCAGGATGAGGCCGCTGCGCGACAGCATGTCGTACCGGCACCAGAGCACCACCTTGCCCGGCGCGGTCTCGACACAGTGGGGATGCCCCTCCGGCACCAGGCCGGTCACGTCCGCCCCCACCTTCTGCGCCATCTTGATGCCGTCGCCCGTGTTGCCCGGGTGGCCGACCGACTTCGCTCCCTTGAGCTGCGGGAAGTGGCTCTCGATGTAGGCGGCGTTCGAGGAGTAGTCCCCCGTGCAGATGCCCACGCCCTTCCGGGCCTTGATGGCGAGCTTCTTGCCGTCCTCGTTCACGCACTCCACGCCGAGGACCTCTCCCTGGGGGACCGGCCCCCCACAGGCGTCCACGATGAAGCGCGTCGCCTTGGTGTCCAGGACGATCTTGATGCCCGGGCGCTTCTTGACCTCGCCCAGGATGGCCTTCATGAGCTTCGCGCCGCCGTTGGCCTCCCGGTAGCAGCGATCCGCGGTGTAGCCGGGCAGCGGGTCGATGTTGGACCAGCGGAGCCCGGCGTTGTACAGGAAGGTGAACGCGTCCAGGGAGTTGTCGATGATGACGCGGATCATCCGCGGATCGACGCCGTTCTGAGAGAGCCGCATCACGTCCTGGTACCACTGCTCGGGGGAGTCCTGGATCCCCCGCTCCTTCTGCACCACGGTGCCCGCGGCGAGCACGGTGCCCGACGACAGCGCGCCTGCCCCGCCCGGATACGGCATCTTCTCGAGCACCAGGATGCTGGTCTCGCCCGCATCGCTCGCGGCGATGGCCGCCGCGCAGCCGGCCACGCCCGCGCCGATAATGAGGACGTCCACCTCCTGGTCCCAGCGGGCCGGCACGGGCGCCGCCGCCAGGTTCGCGTTGGCCGCGCCCAGCACCGTCAGGCTGCCCACGCCCGCCGCCGTGCCCTTGAGGAAGCTCCGCCGCGTTACCGCCCGACTACCATCCATTACCTGCTCCTTTCGCGAGAGGATAACGTGCGGCTCGCCCCCGGATCGAGGGCGGCCGGATCAGCGCGGAGGGCTCGGCCTCCGGTGGCGATTCGGCATGGAACCCGGCGCACAGGGCTGGCTAACGGAGAGGACGGGAGGCGAACAGTCGGGGGACGGGAGCCCGGCGGGAGCTGCGACGGAGGAAGAGGCGCGTGGATCCATGACCCGCTCCGCCCATGCGAAGACCGGTGCCCCTCCCAGTCGCTGCGTCCTATCTAAAGGGGAGGATCCCGCCTGTCAAGGTCAAACGGCCGCGATCGTGAGAATCGTTGAGAATCTCAACGCTTCGGCGGCCCGCCGAGGCGGCCGGTGCGAACGAATCTCGCATGGGACGAGACATTCCCGTCCCGTGCGCCTTGACATGCTCGCACGCCAGGGATAGGCTCTGCGCCGTTTCGGCCGGATTCCCCCGCCGCTGCGTCTCCACTGCTGGTCCAGAGTCAGTCGGCGTTGCGAGGTTTCCAGGCAGACCGCAGGGCGCACCGACCAGACAACGCGGCCTCGATTCCGCTACCCGACGCTCGGGTGGCGCGCCGAGAGGATGTTCCGCGCCCACACACACCCGGCACCCGCCCCTCGGGGTCGGGACGCGGGGTCCCCGGCCGACATCCGCTCGAACCGGGTCCCGCGTGTCCCGCATGCCGGGCGCGGAGAGGGGCAGCCAGGCGACAGGAAAGGAGAATGGACGTGCATAGATCACTTGGGCTCCTCGGGCTCGGGCTGGTGCTGGCCGTTGGCGCGCCGTACGCTCCGCCGCCTTCCGCGGCTGCTGCGCCCGCGAAGGTGGTGGTGGGACTCAACTCCGACGTGCGGAACTTCGACCCCGTCAACACCCTGGACAACACGACCGACCGCGTCATCAGCCACGTCTACGAGTACCTGTTCAACCGCGACCACGACATGAAGCCCCAGCCGGTGCTGGCCGAGTCGGCCCGGCCGCTGGACGACCTGAACTGGGAGGTCAGGCTCCGCAAGAACGTGAAGTTCACGAACGGCGAGCCGTTCACCGCGGACACCGTCAAGGCCAACATCGAGTACATCGTCAAGAAGGAGAACAACTCGCCGCGGCGCGTGCGCATCGACCCGGTCCGGTCGGTCACCGTGCTCGACCCGCACACGGTCAAGATCACGACCGAGAAGCCGTTCCCCACCCTGATCGAGGGGCTGCTGGAGATCTACATGGCCCCGGCGTCGGCCATCAAGGCCGGCCCCAAGGCCCTCACGGAGAAGCCCATCGGCACGGGCCCCTACATGCTGCAGGAGTGGAAGCGGGAGCAGGCCATCACGCTGGTCCGAAACGACGGATACTGGGGGCGGAAGCCGGCCATCCCGGCGGTGGAGTTCCGCATCATCCCGGACGTCGTGTCGCGCGTGTCGGCGCTGCTGGCCGGCGAGGTCCACCTGATCCCCGACGTGCCGCCGCAGGCCATGGACCAGGTCAACAAGTCCGGCACGACCGAGATCCGCTCGGTGGCCGGCCGCCGCGTGATCTTCGTCGCCTTCAACGCCCTGCAGCCCGGGCCGCTGCAGGACGTGCGCGTGCGCCAGGCCATCAATTACGCGGTGGACGTGGACAAGATCATCCGCACGGTGATGGAGGGAAACGCGCGCCGCATGGTGGGGCCGCTCTCGGTGATCAACCGCCACCTGGATCCCGCGCTGAAGGCCTACCCGACCGACCTCGCCAAGGCCAAGGCCCTCCTGCAGCAGGCTGGCTACACGGGGGCGCCCATCACCCTGCACACGCCGAGCGGCCGGTACCTCAAGGACAAGGAGGCGGCGCAGGCCATCGCGGACCAGCTCGTCCAGGCGGGCATCAACGTCCGGCTGCAGGTGGACGAGTGGGGCACCCTCCTGGACCTGGTGAAGACCGGCAAGGTGGACGGCATGTACTTCTTCGGCCGCAGCGACACCACGCTGGACGGCAGCATGACGCGCGACTGGTTCCACACGGGCTCCACCTGGGTCACCTACTCCGACAAGACGCTTGACGCCCTAATCGAGAAGGCCCTGCCGGTGGTGCACACGGAGCGCCGGCGCCAGGCCATGGCCGAGCTGCAGGCCGAGGTCCAGCGGCAGGCCCCCTGGATCTTCCTCTGGTCGCAGCTGGACCTCTACGGGGTGCACAAGGACCTGAAGTGGGCGCCCAAGGGCGACGAGCAGTTCGCGCTCTACGCGGCGGCCTGGAAGTAGAGGCCAGGGCCCGGTGGGACGCTACCTGGCGCAGCGGCTCCTGCTCACCGTCCTGACGGTGTTCCTCGCGCTGAGCTTCATGTTCGGCGTGCTGCACCTGGCCGGGGACCCGGTCCTCCTGCTGGTGCCGGTAGACTCCTCACCTGAGTTCATCGAGCGCATGCGCGTCGAGTGGGGTTTCGCCGATCCCCTGTGGCTGCGGTACGTCCGCTTCGTGGGCCGCGCCGGCCTGGGCGACTTCGGCGTGTCGCTGAAGTACAACGTGCCCGCGCTGCGCCTGGTCCTGGAGCGGCTGCCGGCCACGGCGCTGCTCACGGCCGCCTCCATCCTCTTCGCCGTGAGCCTGGGCGTGCCCCTGGGCTTCCTCTCCGCCATGCGGAGCGGCCGGCTGGCCGACCGGCTGGCCAACGTGGGCTCCGTGCTCGGCCAGTCCATCCCCAGCTTCTGGCTGGGCCTGCTCCTGATCCTGGTCTTCTCCGTGATGCTGGGCCTGCTGCCCACCGGCGGCATGGGCACCCTCAGGCAGCTCGTCCTGCCGGCGCTGACCCTGGGGCTCTACTCGCTCGGGCGGGTCGTGAAGCTGACGCGCTCGAGCGTGCTGGACGTCCTCCGCTCGGACTACGTGCGGACCGCCCGCGCCAAGGGGCTGCGCGAGATGGTGGTCCTGTCCCGCCACGTCCTGAAGAACGCCTCCATCCCGATCGTGACCATCATCGGGCTGCAGATGAGCGGCCTCATCGGGGGCGCCATCGTGGTGGAGACGATCTTCTCCTGGCCGGGCCTGGGCCGGCTCATCGTGCAGTCCATCCAGTTCCGCGACTTCCCCACGGCCCTGGCCGCCGTCTTCTTCACGGCCGTCACCGTGTCGCTGGTCAACCTGCTGGTGGACCTGCTGTACGGGCTCCTGAACCCGCGCATCGTCTATGGCTAAGCCGCTTCCCCGGCCCCGCCGGCTCCGTCGTCGCCTGGGCCGCGGCGCGGCCTGGGGCGTGCTCGCCGCCCTCTTCCTGGCGCTGGAGATCCTCCTGGCCGTGGGCGCGCCCCTGCTCAGCAGCCACAGTCCGCTGAGCGGCGACCTGGACAGCCGCCTACTCCCGCCCGGGACGGCGGGCCACTGGCTGGGCACCGACCAGCTCGGCCGCGACCTCTGGGTGCGCATGCTCTACGGGGCGCGGGTCTCGCTGATCGTCGGCGGCGTGGCGGTGCTCGTGGCCGGCACGACCGGCGTGGTGGCCGGCCTCTTCATGGGCTACCGGGGCGGGTGGCTGGACGGCGTGGGCTCGCGGCTGGTGGACGTGCAGCTCAGCTTCCCGTTCATGGCGCTCGCCCTCAGCATCGCCGCCGTGCTGGGCGCGACCCTCACCGGCATCGTGGCGACGCTCGCGATCTCCTCGTGGGTGCTGTATGCCCGCCTGGTGCGCGGCGAGGCGCTGGCGATCCGCCAGCAGGAGTTCGTCGAGGCGGCGCGCACGCTGGGAGCCCCCGCCTGGCGAATCCTCCTCCGCCACGTGCTGCCGAACGTCCTCGGCCCGGCCATCGCGCTCGGCTCGCTGGAGGCCGGCCGTCTCATCGTGGCCGAGTCGTCCCTCAGCTTCCTGGGCTACGGGATCCAGCCGCCGCTTCCCGCCTGGGGCAACATGCTGGCGGAGGGCAAGGACTACATGGCGCGGGCCTGGTGGCTCACGGTGATGCCCGGGCTGGCGGTGTCCTTCACCTGCCTCGCCACGACGCTGCTCGGCGACTGGCTGACGGAACTCTTGGATCCCCGGCGCCGCCCGTAGCGACGTCACGGTTCGTCGGTTCCCGGTTCGAAGTTCGGCGGTTCACAACCTCGAACCTGGAACCTCGAACCTCGAACCCTGTACCTGCATCCGTCTGCTGGAGGCGCTCATGTCACAACCGAAGATCGCCCGCGTGGCGGCCGCGCTGAAGGACCGGGAGCTGGATGCCCTCGTCCTGCTGCCCGGGCCCAACCTGTACTACACGCTCGGCCTCAACCAGATGCTGCGGAAGCGGCCCTTGCTCTACGCCGTCTTTCCGGACGAGACGCTGGCCGTCTCGCTGCCGGGCCTGGAGGTGCCCGACTTCCTCACGAAGTGGCCGGCGGCCGAGGTGATCTCCTGGACCGACGCCGACGGCCCCGAGGCGGCCGCGAAGCAGCTCGGCGGCCTCATCCGGCGGCGCGCCGCGGGCCCCGCGCCCCGGGTGGCGGCCGAGTTCTTCACGCTGCGCCTGTACGAGCGCGGCCTGATGCTGGGCGGCCTGCCGGGGGTCGAGTTCGTGCGCGCCGAGGACTTCCTGGACCGGCTGCGCATGATCAAGGACCCGGAGGACGTGGAGGCGATGCGGCAGGCGTGCCGGATCGCCGAGGGGTCGCTGGAGCGGGTCATGAGCCGGTTCCGCCCGGGGATGACCGAGCGGCAGATCGCCAACGAGCTGAAGATCGAGATGCTCCGGCTGGGCAGCGAGGAGCTGCCCAAGGAGCCGGTCATCTCGTCCGGCCCGCGCACCGCCTTCCCGCACACCAAGACCTCGGACAAGCCGGTGGCACGGGGGGAGGCGCTCATGATCGACACGGGCGCGCGCTGCCGGGGCTACTGCAGCGACATCACCCGCACCTTCTTCGTGGGGACCCCGCCGCAGGCCTACCGGGACATCTACGAGGCCGAGCTGACCGTCAGCCGCCGCGTCCTGGCCGCGATCAAGCCCGGCGTCACCCTCTCCGACCTCGACCGCCTGGCGCACGGCGTGGTGGACGACGCGGGCTTCGGCAAGTACTTCCCGCACCGGGTGGGCCACGGCCTGGGCATCGAGGGGCACGAGTGGCCCTCGGTCGTGACCGGCAACCCGATCGTGACCAGCCCTGGACTGACCTTCACCGTGGAGCCGGGCATCTACGTCCCGGAGCTCGGCGGCGTGCGGGTCGAGGAGAACATTGCGGTGAGCGAAAGCGGGGTGGACGTGCTCACGGCGTATCCGCGGGAGCTGCGGACGCTGTAGCCGGGTCCCCTCACCGATGGGGCGACGAGTCATCCCCGGCGCGTCGACACCTCTTCTCGCGGTTGTATGAGAGAGTCGGCGGGCCCAGGACGCGGCCGCCGGCGATGGGGGGGAAGACGGCCAGGGTCTGGCCGTCCTGGAGCGGGGTGGCCTCGGAGGCCTGCTTGCCGTTCACGAGGAGGATGTTGGGGTGCTCCCGCGGGATGCCGAGCCGGCGCAGCACCTCGTCCACGGTGGCGCCGTCCTGCACGTCGAGGATCGCCTTGCGATTCTGCGCGCCGGACGGGAGGTACTTCGACAGCGTGGCGTAGAGCGCGACCTCGATCTTCATCGCGACCCTTCCGCGCCCGCCACCGACAGCGCGCGCGGGCCGAGCCCCGGACGGTCTGGGGGCGGTCATGGCGCCGGCCAGCTGGTTGTCGCGCAGGATCCGGCCCCAGGAGACCGGCCGCGCCATCAGCCGCTCCCGCGTGAGGGTGAAGGACTGGCGAGTCCGGATGAAGTTGTGCAGGATGCCGGCCTCCGCATTCATGCCGGCGCCCACCAGGACCGCGCCCACCAGCGTGTGATCCTGGAAGACCAGCTTGCGGTACTCGCGGGCCGCCTCGTGCATCTCGCTGTGAATCCGGTAATCCGCGGTGTCCGTGGCCTGCCAGAGCCCCAGCGACGCGATGGGCAGCCCGAGCACCGCGGTGGTGTTCATCGCCAGGGAACCCTCGTAGGCGGTCGTGACCCCCGCCATGTTGAGTCCCGCCACCCGTCCCTGGTTGAGCGCCTCGGGCCAGATGGCCATGACCACGCGCTCCCGGGACAGCATGTCCGTGGTCTCCGCCGCATCCCCCGCCGCGTACACCTGCGGGAGGCCCGTGCGCTGGTAGTCGTCCACCAGCAGCCCCTGTTTCCGCTGGACGGCTGAACCCTCCAGGAACTCCAGGTTGGGCCGGACGCCCACCGCCAGGACGCAGAGCTGGCACGGCACCACCTCGCCGGCGTCCAGTCGCACCCCCGTGACCTCGCCCCGTGCGCCGATGATCTCCATGGCGCGCGCGCCGGTCCGCACGCCGTGGCCCCGCTCCCGCAGAAGGCTCTCGAACAGGCGCGCGGCCGGCGGGTCCGCCATGGCGGGCATGAGGTGCGGCATCTGCTCGACCACGGTCACGTGCTTGCCGCGCTTGGCCGCCGCGTCCGCGGCCTGGATGCCGATCAGGCCGGCCCCCACGACGACCACCTCGCGTGCCGCGCCCAGCGCGTGATCGATGGCCAGCGCGTCCTCGCGGGTGATGCAGGCGTGCACGCCCTGGAGGTCCACGCCCGGGATGGGCGGGATGACCGCCGAGGAGCCGCTGGCCACCAGCAGCCTGTCGTACGGCAGGGCCGTCCCGTCGGCCAGGCGGACCGTTCGCGCCTCGGGGTCCACGCCGACCGCGGCCACGCCGGCGCGCAGCCGCGCCCCCATGCGGTCGAAGTAGGCCTGGTCGTAAGTGTTCATGCCGGCGACCGTCACCGTGCCGTCCAGGAAGTGGGTGAGGCCCACCCGCGAGTAGAGGGGGGCCGGCTCCTTCGACACGACGGTGACCTGGCACGCGCGGTCCACCGAGCGGATCGCCTCCAGCGCTGCCAGGCCCGCGGCGCTCGCCCCGATGATCACGTGGTGCATGTCCCCTCCAAGACGTGCACCGCCACGGCCCCCAGAGCGCCAAGATTCTCTGGCGCAGATGGCTTGGCGCCCTCGGCGCCTTGGCGGTGCGTGTCCTTTCTCGCCTCAGAGCATGCCCGCCGGCTCTGCCTTGCGCGCGGCGGGCGACGGCGGCGCGTCCGCCGGCCCGCCGTTCGCCAGCCCCAGCTCCTGGAGCTTTGCGGGCGTGGGCACCCCCGTGCGGTCCCAGCCGCGCAGCTCGTAGTACTGCGGCAGCATCTCGTGGAGCCGCCCGACCATGCCCTTGGCGGGCCCCTCCGGGATGCCCTCGTGCAGGATGCGCGGCGGCAGCGTGTCGTCCTTGCCCGACAGCCCGGCCCTGAGGTTGAACAGGCGCTCCAGGTTCCAGACCCGCTCGCCGGCCCGCAGGCAGTCCTCCAGGCTGTAGCCGATCCCCGTCGCCTCCGCCAGCATCGGCTGGATGTCCTCGGCCGCGATGCCGAACGTCGTGAAGAGGCAGATGCCGGTGGAGTCCACGAAGGCGGTGACGTCCTGGAACAGCTTCGAGACCTCGGCCTTCCCCTCGGTCACGAAGGGATCCATCTTCTTCGGGATGCCGAAGACCTCGACGGAGATGCTGTAGCCGCGCAGGTGGCAGGCGCCGCGGTTCGAGGTGGCGTAGCCCAGGGCCATGCCCTGCGCGCCCCGGCCGTCGTACGCGGGGAAGGCCTGCTTCTTCACCCCCATGAACAGCTCGGGGTGCCCGTAGCGCTCCGCCAGGCGGTAGCCGCCCAGGGCGACCAGCTCGCCGAACCCCCGGCGGTACCCCATCTCCTGCACGAGCCAGACGAGCGCCTCCGGGTCGCCGAAGCGGAGCGGGCGGCCGATGTCGCGCTCGGGGAGGTACCCGCGCTCGAACAGCTCCATCGCGGTCGCCACCGCGACCCCGGCCTCGATCGTGTCCATGCCCAGCTCGTTGCAGAGGTAGTTGGCCTTGGTCACGGCCCCCAGGTCGCTCACCCCGGTGGCGACGCCGAGCGCCCAGCCGCTCTCGTACTCGGGCCCCTCCCCCGAGCCGCGGTAGCGGCCCTCCTTCACCTCGCTGACGCGGGCGCAGGCGATGGTGCAGGCAAAGCAGCCCTTGTTCTTCACCAGGATGGTGTCGGCGATGGTCTCGCCGCTGAGCTTGTCCGCCCCCTCGAACTGTCCCTGCTGGAAGTTGCGGGTGGGCAGGAAGCCGTGCGCGTTGATGACGTTCACCAGCACGGGCGTCCCGTACTTGGCCAGGCCCTCGCCCGTGACCGGCGACGCCTTGAGCTTCTGCACGGCCGCCAGGCAGGCGGCCATGTACTCCTTCGGCCGCGCCACGCCCACCGACTGCGTGCCCCGCGCGACGACCGCCTTGAGGTTCTTGGCCCCCATGACGGCCCCCACGCCGGAGCGTCCCGCGGCGCGGTGCTTGTCGTTCATCACGGAGGCGGTCAGGGCCTGCCGCTCACCCGCGGGGCCGATGGAGGAGATCTTGGCCTCCGCGTGCGTCTCCTCGCGGAGCCGATCCTCGGTCTCGTGGGTCGTCGTCCCCCAGACCCGCCCGGCCGGGCGGATCTCGACGCGATCGCGGTCGAGCCACAGGTAGACCGGCTCGCTGGCGCGCCCCTCGACGATCAGCAGGTCGTACCCGCAGAACTTCATCTCGGGCCCGAAGTACCCGCCCGAGTTGCTGCACGCGACCGCGCCCGTGAGGGGCGACTTGGTGATGACCATGTAGCGCCCGCCGGTGGGCGCATTCGTGCCCGTGAGCGGGCCCGTGGCCAGGATGAGCTTGTTCCCGGCGCTCAGGGGGTCCACCGTGGGCGAGACCTCGTCGCAGAGCATCCGGGTCCCCAGCCCCCGGCCGCCGATGTAGGTCCGGGCCAGCGCCCGGTCGAGAGGCTCCTTCCTGCAGGACCGCTCGGTCAGGTTCACGCGGAGGACTTGTCCTTGCCAGCCGCCCATCAGACCCTCACCTCCTCGTACGTGGCCTTCAGCTTCCTGGCCGTGGCCACCTGCCGCATGCGGACCTCGCTGTCCTCGTCCAGGTACTCCAGCGCCTTCGGGGTGCAGAACTTCACGCACTCCGGGTCCCCGTCGATCGACTGGCAGTGGTCGCACTTCTCGGCCTTGCCCCGCTCCGGGAACAGCGTGATGCTGCCGAAGGGGCAGGCCAGCACGCACATCTTGCAGCCGACGCACTTGCTGTCCTGGACCAGGTAGGCGAGCGTGACCGGGTCCCGCAGGATGGCGTTGGTCGGGCAGATCTTCGCGCACCAGGCCTGGTCGCACTGCGTGCAGGTCGTGGGCAGGTAGACGGCCTCCTCCAGAAAGATGTTCACCTGGATGCGGGACTTGCTGGGGTTGAACTCCCCGTAGTGCTTCACGGAGCAGGCGAGCTCGCAGGCCCTGCAGGCCGTGCACCGCTCGGGGTGGATCACGAGGGTCTTCGGCATCGAGCGCTCCTCCTCCCTTCATCCGCGGTGCTGGCGCCGCCCGGCCCCAGAGACGCGCGCGCCCCCACCGACCGCGAGCGGTCACTGGGGGCGCTGGACGTTGACCCGAGGGGCATCGCTGCCTCCGTGGCGGGCCGGACGGTGGGGACGGCTGTTGTCGGCGGATGCCCGACTCTAGGGTGGTGGCAGGACCCTGTCAAGACAAATACCACCCCTTCCCTCTCCATTCAGCGCTCGCGTACGGGTGCGGACGCGCGCACTTGTACGGGGGGGCGCTGCGGGAACTGCTGGACGTGCGGACAGTGACGGCTTCGAGGGCAAGACTGCGTGCTATAAGCCGGGGGGATGCCGGCCCGGCCGGCGCCGGGTCAGCCGCGCGCGCGCCGCGGGGCGGCCAGCCACACGCAGGCCGTGCCCAGGCACACGCTGAGCGCCGAGAGGGCGAGGGGCAGGCGATAGCTGCCCGTCACGTCGTGCGCGTGCCCGGCCAGCCAGATCGCGAGCGCGGCCGCGCTGTGGTAGAAGGTCGCCAGGATCCCCAGGATGAGGCCGAAGTGGGCCCCCGCGAAGAACCGCCCGGACAGGATGGGGTTCATGGCGGCGGAGACCGCGTAGCCGGACGCCACGAGCAGCGTGTAGGCGCCCAGCAGCCAGGCGGGCGCGGCCGGGCCGATGGCGAGGAGCGTGAGGGCCGCGCCCGCCAGGCACGCGCCGCCGCCCAGGTAGATCCACTCCAGCCACACGCGATCGGACAGCACGCCCCACCCGACCTTCAGGGGGACGCTCAGCAAGCCGACCAGCCCCACCAGCCCGGCCACCAGCATGGCGGGCTGTCCCGCCTCCACCAGGTAGGCCACGTGGTGCGTCAGCATGAGCTGGGTCGGCCCGTTCAGGAAGACGTAGGCGCCGGTGATCAGCCAGAAGCTCCGGCTCGCGAACGCCGCCAGCAGGTCCGGCGGCGCCGCGCGGGCTGCGCGCTCCCGCCCCCGGCCGGCGGGCGCCGGGCCCGGCCCGCTCTTCTCCTCCAGGACGAAGGCGCCGATCGGCAGGACCACGGCGCCCAGGAGCGCCGCGATGACCCGGTACGCGATCCGCCACCCTCCCCAGTCCATGAGGAGCTGCGCCAGCGGGACGAAGGCGAGGATCCCGATGCCCACGCCGGCCGAGGCGATCCCGAAGGCCAGCCCGCGCTGTGCGGGGTAGCGCTGCAGCAGGACCAGGGAGACCGGGACGTAGCTGGTGGCGGCCAGCCCGAGCGCCGAGAGGACGCCGTGCGTGAGGTACAGGTGCCAGAGGGCGCTGGCGCCGCTGCTGCCCAGGACGGCCAGGGGCAGCAGGGCGCCCCCGATCAGCACGATGCGGCGCGGGCCGAAGCGATCCACGAGGTGCCCGACCAGGATGCTGGACGCGCCGTAGCACACGGTGAAGACGGAGAAGATGCTGGAGGTGGACCCGTAGTCCCAGCCGAACTCGCGGACGAAGGCCACGAAGAACACGGAGGCCGTGTACCACACGCCCGACGACGTCGCCATGAGGGCGGCGCACGCGGCCACCAGGCCCCACGGCCGCCAGGCGTGCAGCCCGAGCGCCTCCGAGGACTCCCCGGGACTGCCGGCGTCTTTCGCCTTTATGGCCGACCTCCAGGCCCCAGCCGGTACACCCGGGCGGCCGTGTCGTGAAACAGCGCGGCCCGCTCGGCCGCCGAGAAGCTCTCGGTCATGCGCTTGAAGGAATTCCACACCACGGTGTACGAGTACGACAGCTTGTCCACGGGAAAGTTGCTCTCGAACATGCAGCGGTCCGGCCCGAACTGCTCGATGCAGAACAGGTAGTACGGCGCGGTGGCCTCCGTGAGCTCCGCCGAGGTCGGGGGCGCCGGCCGCTCGCTCCAGCCGAAGCCGCAGCGGATCATACCCAATCCGCCGAGCTTGACAACGACATTCGGGCAGGCCGCCACCTCGCGCATCCCGCGCTTCC
>JBHGAX010000086.1:0-12749 GCA_041946635.1 Methylomirabilales bacterium (SeqCode) | reverse complement strand
TCTGTCATCTTAGTCCACGAAGCCTGGCCGGACAAGCAGCAGTGCGGGCCTGCGACCGCCCCGGCGAGGTCAGTGCGGGATGAGGTGGGCGGCCGAGGCCTTGAAGGTGGCGAGGACCGGGGTGCCGGGGGTGAGGCGGAGCTGCTCCTGGGACTGCTTCGTGACCAGCGCCACGATGGTCGGCCCGCAGTCCAGGTGGACCCGGTACTGCGGCCCCAGCGGGATGGCCTCCCGCACCACTCCGGGGAGACGGTTCCGCGCGCTGTCGGGGGTGACCGGCTCCTCGCGGCGGCGCACCGTGACGTCCTCCGGCCGGAGGCACACGAGCACGTGGTCGCCCACGCGGGCGCGGCCCAGCGCCTCGACCAGGGCCCCGTCCACGGCGACGGTGAGCAGGCCCTCCCCGTCCGAGACCACCTTCCCCGAGAGGATGGTCTCGATGCCCACGAAGCGGGCGACGGCCTCCGAGGCCGGGCGGCCGAACACCTCGACGGGCGAGGCGACCTGCATCAGCCGGCCCTCCATGACCACGCCGATCCGGTCGCCGGCGCGCAGCGCCTCCTCCCGGTCGTGGGTCACCCAGAGCGTGGTGCAGCGCTCCTCCCGGAGCAGCCGAACGAGCAGCTCGAGCAGCTCCTCGCGGCTGGGAGCATCCAGGGCGGCGAACGGCTCGTCCAGCAGCAGGACCTCGGGGCGGATGGCGAAGGCGCGCGCCAGGCTCACCCGCTGGGCCTCCCCCCCGGACAGCGTGCGGACGTGCCGCCCGGCCAGGTGTGCGATGCCCAGCCGCTCGAGCCAGCCCGGCACCGTCGCCGCGATCTCGCGGCCCGACCGCCCGCGGAAGCGGAGCCCGAGCGCCGCGTTGTCTTCGACGGTGCCGTCGCAGAGCAGCGGTTCCTGGAAGACCGAGGCGAACCGGCGGCGGAGCGCCAGGAGCTGGCGGCCCTGCCACGGCACGGCCGCACCCCGGAAGAGGACCGTCCCGGCGGAGGGCCGCTCCAGGAGGCCGAGCACCCGGAGCAGCGTGGACTTTCCCGCCCCGTTGGGCCCGATGAGGGCGAGGACCTCGCCCTCGTGCACGGCCAGGTGGGGGACGTCGAGCACGGGCGAGCCCGCGTAGTGCACCTGGAGCTCGCGCCCCTCCAGGAGCGGCTCGCTCACGCCCGGCCTCGCTGCTGGATCCAGGTGAGGAGGTAGTTCACGCCGAAGACCAGGGCCATCAGGATGAGGCTGAGGGCGATGGCGACCTCGAAGTTGCCCTTCCCGGTCTCCAGCACGGTCGCGGTGGTGAGGACGCGGGTCTGGCCCAGCAGGTTCCCGCCGACCATCATGGAGGCGCCGACTTCCGAGATCACACCGCCGAAGCCGGCCATCACGGCGGCGAGGAGCGGCAGGCGCGCCTCGCGCATCAGCAGCCAGAGGAGCTGCCAGCGCGAGGCGCCCAGCGCGAGGAGCTGGAGCCGCAGCTTCGGGTTGAGCTGCTGCATGGCCGCGATGGTGAGCCCCGTGACGATCGGCGCCGCGATGACGAGCTGCGCGATGACGATGGCCGTCGGCGTGTAGAGCAGCTCGAAGGCCCCCAGGGGCCCGCTCCGCCACAGGAAGATGGTGACGAACAGGCCCACCACCACCGGCGGCAAGCCCATGCCGGTGTTGACCAGCGACACGAGGAGGCCGCGGCCGGGGAACCGCGCCAGGGCCAGGGCCACGCCCGCGGGGACGCCCAGCAGCAGGCTGAGCCCGGTGGCGGCTCCGGACACCTGGAGGGACAGCCAGGTGATCTGCAGCACGCCCGGGTCGCCGGTCAGGAGGAGGCGGATGGCTTCGAGGATCCCGCGCCAGATGAGGTCCATGGCGTTTCCGGTTCCCGGTTCCCGGTTGGAGGTTCGCAGATGGGCCGTTTTCACCAGCCGCTACAGCGCCTCCTCCTTCTTCCCCGCGTCCGGGAAGAACAGCGGCTCGCCGAACTTGTCCACGCCGAACGTCTTGATCACGGCCTGCGCCTCGGGGGAGAGCATGAAGTCGGCGAAGGCCTTGCCGCCGGCGACATTGATCTTGGGGAACTTCGCCGGATTCGGCTCCAGGACCGAGTAGATGTTCAGCAGGAGGCGGTCCTTCTCCACGAGGCTGGCGAGCTGCACCCGCTTCTGGAACGCCAGGAAGGTCGCCCGGTCCGTCAGCGCGTAGGCGCGCTTCTCGGACGCGATGCCGAGCGTGGCGCCCATCCCCTGCCCCGCCTGCAGGTACCAGGCGCCTTCGGGCTTGATCCTCGCCTCGCCCCAGAGCTTCTTCTCCAGCTGGTGGGTGCCGGAATTGTCGCCGCGCGAGACGAAGGTCGCCCTGGCCTCGGCGACGCGCTTCAGCGCGTCCACGGCGCTGGCCAGGCCCTTGATCTTGGCCGGGTCCGCGGCGGGGCCGACGATGAGGAAGTCGTTGTGCATGACCAGCCGCCGGTTCACCAAGAGGCCGTCGGCCACGTACTTCTTCTCGGAGTCCGGGGCGTGGACGAGCGCCACGTCCGCCTCGCCCTTGGCCGCCAGCGCCAGCGCCTGCCCCGTGCCGACCGAGATGGTCTTCACCGGATGGCCGGTCCTCTTCTCGAACATGGGCACGAGCACGTCCAGCAGCCCGGAGTCCTGCGTGCTGGTCGTGGTGGACAGGATGACCGCCTGCCCGGCGCCGGCAAGCCCGACCAGGGCAGCCAGCAGCCCGGCGGTCACGAGCGAGACGAAGGGGACCCGAGCGAGAGCGCCTGGCATGGTGGACCTCCCCATGGTTGCGAGGGAAACCCGCCAGGCGACCATATATGCTCTGTACAGCATAGTCAAGATCGGCCCCGGCTTTGGCGGAAGTGCCGCGCAAACTGGCGATCCACCACCGCATCCACGGCCAGGCGGAACTTGCGGTACCGCGCCAGGAACTCCGCGCCGCGCCGCGTGAGGCGGGTGCCGCCGCGAGGGCCAGCGCCGGGGACGGGCTCCAGCAGCTTGAAGCCCGCGGCGCGCTCCAGCTCGCGGAGGTAGCCCCAGGCGTTGCGGTACGACATGCCGAACTCCCCCACCGCCTGCTTGAGGGACCCCCGCTCCCGGATCAGCTCGAGGAGCCGCGCCCGGCCGTCGCCGAACTTCACGTCGTCCGCAAACACGATCCAGACCTTCGCCTTGGCCTTCATGTGCCCTCCTCGCCCGGCTGGGGTGCCCGAGGCGTTACTATAGCGCGAAGAGGACGCGGCGAAAACGAGACCGCACGCGCCCGCCACGGCGCCGCCGGCATTTGACAGCCTGCCGCGAACCGGGATACTGTTCTGGCACGCCGTTAACGCTACCGTTAGCCGGGAACAGTCGGATCGATGGCGGTGCCCATGGGGGGAGGAGCGTCGGGCGAGCGGAAGGACGCCGGACGCCGGCGAGCGCGCGTGCTCGCCGTGCTCCGGCCGTACCTCTACTTGCTCCCCACCTTCTCCTTCCTCTTCGTCTTCACGCACCTGCCCATCCTGAAGACCTTCTCCCTGGCCCTGTTCAAGTGGAACATGGCCTCGCCGCGCGAAGAGTTCGTGGGGCTGGGCAACTTCGTGCAGATCGCGGCCGCACCGCTCTTCTGGGAGGTCCTGCAGAACAACCTGCTCTTCGCCGTGGGCACGGTGCCCCTGACGCTCGGGCTGGCGCTCTGCCTGGCCCTGCTCATCAACCAGCGCATCCGCGGCCTGGCCGTCTACCGGGCGCTCCTGTTCTACCCCACGGTCATCCCGATGGCCGCGGCGGCCATGATCTGGCTCTGGATCCTGACGCCGAACTACGGCCTGCTGAACTACTACGGCCGCTGGGTGGGCCTGCCGGACATCCACTGGCTCGGGCACAACCGGCTGGCGCTGTGGGCGCTGGTGCTGGTGGGCGTCTGGAAGCGGGTGGGCTACTACATGGTGATCTACCTGGCCGGCCTGCAGCTCATCCCCGAGCACCTGTACGAGGCCGCCATCCTGGAGGGCGCCGGCCCCTGGCAGCGCTTCCGGCGGGTGACCTTTCCGCTGCTCTCACCCACGACGTTCTTCGTGGCCGTCATGGTGGTCATCGACGCCTTCCAGGCGATCGACCAGGTGTACCTCATGACCTCCGGCGGCCCGGGGAACTCCACCAACCTCTTCATCTTCTACATCTACCAGAACGCCTTCCGCTTCTTCGACATGGGGTACGCCTCGGCGGTGTCGGCCATCCTGTTCCTCATCCTGCTGGGCCTCACCGTGCTGGCCTTCCGCCTGCTCCACCGGCGGGTGCACTATGCGTAGCCGGCTGGCGTGGCGGCTCGGCGCGCACGGCCTGCTCGTGCTGGCGTCCGCCGTCATGGTGGTGCCGCTGCTCTGGATCGTGGTGACGGCCTTCAAGGAGCGGAACGAGGTCTTCGCGCAGGTCCCCCAGTGGCTGCCGGCGCATCCCACCGTCGCGAACTTCCTGGGCGTGCTGGACGCCATGCCCTTCTGGCAATACTACTGGAACACCGTGGTGGTGGCCTTCGGCCTCCTGGCGGTGCAGCTCGTCACCACCACGCTGGCGGCCTACGCCTTCGCGCGCATGAGCTTCCCGGGCCGCGATGTCCTCTTCATCCTGCTCCTGGTGCAGCTCATGATCGCGCCGCAGAGCACGGTCATCCAGAACTACCTCACGGTCACGCGGCTCGGCCTGCTGGATACCCGCCTGGCCATCATGGCGCCCTACCTGGCCTCGGCCTTCGGGACGTTCCTGCTGCGCCAGGCCTTCAAGGGCATCCCCAAGGAGCTGGAGGAGGCCGCGGCCCTGGACGGCTGCGGCGGCTTCCGCTTCCTGCTCCACGTGGCCATCCCGCTGGCCCTGCCCGCCTACCTGGCCTTCGGGCTGGTGAGCCTGACGTACCACTGGAACGAGTTCTTCTGGCCGCTGGTGGTGACCGAGACCACACGGGCGCGCACGCTCACGCTGGGGCTCGGGATCTTCGCGCAGACCACCGAGGGGTCGGCCGACTGGACCCTGCTCATGGCGGCCACGCTGATGGTCATCGCGGTTCCGCTCCTCCTGTTCCTCGTCTTCCAGCGCCGGTTCATCAACAGCTTCATGCAATCGGGCCTGAGCGGATAGACCGACGGAACTCCCACAGGAGGTTCTGCCATGCGACGCCTGGGAATCGGACTGGCCCTGCTGCTCCTGGCCGCGCCCGCGGGGGCCGGCACCAGCCTGAAGTTCTACTACCCGGTGCACCTGACCGGCCCGCTGGTGAAGGAGGTGGAGGCCATCGTGGCCGAGTTCCACAAGGCCAACCCGGACATCCGGGTGGAGCCGGTGTGGGGCGGGAACTACGCCGAGAACATGCAGAAGACCGTGGCGGCCCTGCAGGCCGGCAGCCCGCCCGACCTGGCGGTGCACCTGGCCGTGGACCTCGTCACGCTCCGGGACATGGACGCCGCGATCCCGCTGGACGAGTTCATCCAGCGGGACGGCGGGGAGAAGGTGGTGGGGGACTTCTTCCCGGCCTTCCTCGCCGACCTGAAGACCGAGGGGAAGACCTGGGCGCTGCCCTTCCAGCGCAGCACGCCGATCCTCTACTTCAACAAGGACCTCTTCCGGAAGGCCGGACTCGACCCGGCCAAGCCGCCCACGACCTGGGACGAGCTGCTGGCCACCGCGCAGAAGGCCACGCTGCGCGGCGCGCAGGGCCAGACCACCACCTGGGGCCTCACCATCCCCGACGACATCTGGCTGCTCATGTGCTTCATCTACCAGAACGGCGGCCGCACCTCCAGCCCGGACTTCAAGAAGGTGTACCTCGGCGAGGCGCCGGCCATCGAGGCCGTGCAGTTCTGGGCCGACCTCGCGAACAAGCACAAGGTCATGCCCCGGCATCGCACGTTTCCCATCTCGGTTCAGGATTTCGCGGCGGGCAACACCGCCATGCTGATCCACTCCACGGGGAACCTGCGGTTCGTGCGCGACTCCGCCAAGTTCGAGTGGGGGACGGCGTTCCTGCCCAAGCACAAGCGGCAGGCCGTCGCCATCGGGGGCGCCGGCATCTACATCTTCAAGAAGGCGCCCAGGGAGAAGCAGGAGGCGGCCTGGAAGTTCATCAAGTTCGCGACCTCGCCGGAGATGCAGGCCCGCTGGAACATCGGGTCGGGCTACATCGCCACCCGCAAGTCGGCCTTCGACTTGCCGATCATGAAGGAGTACACGGCCAGGCTGCCGCAGGCCCTGGTGGCCCGGGACCAACTCCCGCACGCGCTCCCGGAGATGAGCACCCACGAGAACTGGAAGATGCGCCATGTCTTCGTGACGACCTTCCAGGAGATCCTGGACGAGAAGTACTCCGCCGCGGACGGCATGAAGCGCGCGCAGGCCGAGATCGAGAAGATCCTGGCGCCGTATCAGAAGTAAGCGGTCAGCGATCAACCGCCAGCCACAGACGACCAAAGACCGAAATCCCCCCTCGCCCGTCGACCGGCTCGGGGCGAGTTCACCTTTTCAAGGGGGGTTGCGGGGGATGTGGCGAAGCACGATTCGTCCGGGTCGGAGGAGCGTGCAATGCGACGCGGGGCATTGCGGCGAGCCCTCGGCCTGAGGTCTAATGCGCTTGTGGATCGGGGGGCACAGCGAAAGGAGGCTTCCATGCGACGGTGGGTGCTTCTGGGGCTGGCGGCGGCGATCCTGGCGCCGCCGGGGGCGGCGGCGGCCGGCGAGGCGCTGAATGCCTACTCCATATGGCCCGAGAACTGGGCGCGGCCCATGTTCCAGGAGTTCGAGAAGGCGACGGGGATCAAGGTGAACTTCGTGCGCTTCTCCTCGGGCGAGGCGCTGAACCGGGTCATCGCCGAGAAGAACAACCCGCGCGTCGACGTCCTCTTCGGCGGGCCGGTGGAGACGCACGCGGCCGGGATCAAGGAGGGCATCTTCGAGCCCTACAAGCCGCCGGCCTTCGCCGCGCTGCCCGCCCGCTTCAAGCACGCCGAGGGGCAGTGGGTCGCCATCGCGGACGATCCCCTCTGCTTCATGACCAACGCCAAGTTCCTGAAGGAGAACAACCTCCAGCCGCCGCAGTCGTGGAATGACCTGCTGGCGCCGGCCTACAAGAACATGATCCAGATGGCGGACGCCCGCACCTCCGGCACCGCCGTCACGCGGATCTTCTCGATCCTCGAGGCCAACGGGCGCGACGAGGCGAAGGCCTTCGCCTACATGAAGAAGCTCCGGCCGAACGTCCAGCTCTACACCAAGAGCGGCGGGGGCGGCACGCTGCCGGTGGGCCTCGGGCAGGCGGGCGGCGGCATCTTCTTCATCGTGGACGCCCTGGACACCAAGGCCAAGGGCTACGATGTCGTCATCAGCTTCCCCAGGGAGGGCATCGGGACGGCGGCCGAGGCCATCGCCCTCCTCAAGGGGGCCAAGAACCCCGAGCTGGGCAAGAAGCTGATCGACTGGGCCGCCTCGCCGGCCATGCAGTCCCAGTTCGCCAAGTACAAGATCAACTTCGTGCCCGCCCATCCCGAGGTGAAGGTCGAGGCCAGCCTGGCCGAGGTCCTGAAGGCCGCCAAGATCTTCCCCATCGACGACGCCTACGCCGGCGCCAACCGGAAGCGCGTCGTGGAGCGGTGGGTGGCCGAGATCCTCCCAGCCCAGTAAACGCCTCGGCGGGAGCCGGCCGGGCCGGCTCCCGCCTGCTCCAGGGAACTCCCGGGCAGGCCCATGACCCGTGACCTCCGCGCCCTGCTGCGCGACCCCGTCCTTCTCCTGACCGTCCTCGTGCTCTGGCTATCCCTGGGGCTCTTCGTCCTGTTCCCGCTGGCCCGCCTGCTGGCGCGGGCGTTCACCGAGGGGGGCGCCTTCACGCTGGCGAACCTCCTCGCCATCCTGCAGGACGTGAACCACCGCCAGGCCTTCTGGAACAGCCTGCTCCTCGCCACGCTGGTGGGCGCCGCCGGCACCGCGCTCGGCTTCCTGTTCGCCTTCACCGCGGTCCGCACGGCCCTGGCCCGCGCCTGGGTGACCGTGCTGGACGCCGCGTGCCTGCTGCCGCTGATCTCGCCCCCGTTCACCACCGCGATCGCCATGATCTTCTCGTTCGGTCCGCGGGGGCTCATCACGTACCACGTGCTGGGCATCAAGGGCTTCACCGTCTACGGGCTCTGGAGCACCTGGTTCTCCGAGACGCTCACCTTCTTCCCGGTGGCCTACCTGACGCTGAAGCCGATCCTGGCCGGCATTGACCCGAACGTGGAGGACATGGCCTTCAGCCTGGGGTCCTCGCGCTGGCGCGTCTTCCGGACGGTGACGCTGCCCCTCGCGGTGCCCGGCCTGGCCAACGCCTTCCTGCTCCTCTTCGCCGCCTCGCTGGCCGACTTCGCCACCCCGCTGATCCTCGCCGGCAACCAGTTCCCCGTCCTGCCCACGCAGGCGTACCTGCAGATCACCGGCCTCTTCGACCTGAAGGGCGGCGCGGTGCTCTCCTTCGTGCTCCTCGTGCCCGCCATGGCCGTCTACCTGCTGCAGCGCTTCTGGGTGGCGCGGAAGTCCTACGTGACCATCACGGGCAAGGCGGGCGCGCACAGTGCGGTCAAGAGCGTCGCGACCTGGGCGCGCGTTCCGCTGGTCGGGGGCTGCCTGGCCGTGGCCGCGGTCATCCTGTACTTCTACGCCTTGCTCTTCTACGCCTCGGTGGTGGTCGCCCTCGGGGCCAACCACGCCTGGACGCTGCAGCACTACGTGGTCATCTTCACGGACGGCCTGAACTCGATCCGCGACACGCTGATCATCGCCGGGGCCGGCATGCCGCTGGGCGGCCTGTTCGGGATCCTGGTGGGCTACCTGGTGACGAAGAAGCGCTTTCCCGGCCGGCAAGCCATGGAGGTCGTGTCCATGGTGAACTACTCCCTGCCGGGCACCATCGTGGGGATCGCCTACCTCATGGCGTTCAACGACCCCCCCATCGTGCTGACCGGCACGGCGCTCATCATCGTGGCCTGCTACGTCTTCCGCTACAGCCCCACGGGGATCCGGGCCACCGTCGCGACGCTGCAGCAGATCGACCCGTGCATCGAGGAGGCCTCCCAGAGCCTGGGCGCGGGCAGCGGGACGACCTTCCGCCGGATCACCCTGCCCCTCATCCTGCCGGCCTTCTTCGCCGGGCTGGGCGTGGTGTTCATCCGCTCCATGACGGCGATCAGCGCCACCATCTTCCTCGTGTCCATCTCCTGGACGCTGATCACGGTGCGCATCCTGGAGAACATCACCGAGCTGTCCCTGGGGCCCGCCGCGGCGTTCTCGGTCCTGGTGGTGGCCATCGTGTTCCTGGTCATCGGGCTGATCGCCTGGGCGCTGCGGGGGCTCCGCGCGGCGGGCGGGGTCCAGGTGACGAGCATCCTGGGGGGATAGCGAAGTGCCGAGTGCCGAGTGCCGAGAGCCGAGATCGGAGAGGCCGCCATGCACGCGGTAGCCGAGGACAGCGCCGGTGCGGTCGGCATCCGGCTGCTGGGGCTGTCCAAGCGGTTCGTGCATCGCGTGAAGGGGGCCGTGTACGCGGTCCGCGACCTCAGCCTGGCCGTGAAGCCCGGGGAGCTGCTCACGCTGCTCGGCCCGTCCGGCTGCGGGAAGACGACCACGCTCCGCATGATCGCCGGCTTCGAGCGTCCGGACGCCGGCCGGGTCTTCATCGGCGAGCAGGACGTCACCGAGCTGCTGGCCAACCAGCGCAGCATCGGCTTCGTCTTCCAGAACTACGCGCTCTTCCCGCACCTCGCGGTCTTCGAGAACGTGGCGTACGGGCTGCGCGTGCAGCGGCTGGAGGCGGCGGAGATCGCCCGGCGCGTCCACGAGGTGCTCCAGCTCGTGGGCCTGTCCGGCTACGAGCGGCAGTTCCCGCACCAGCTCTCGGGCGGGGAGCAGCAGCGGGTGGCGCTGGCCCGGGCCATCGTGATCCGGCCCCGCGTGCTGCTCTTCGACGAGCCGCTCTCCAACCTCGACGCGAAGCTGCGCGTGCACATGCGGGGCGAGCTGCGCGACCTGCAGAAGCGGCTCTCCATCACGGCGGTGTACGTGACCCACGATCAGGAGGAGGCCATGGCCATCTCCGACCGCATCGTGGTCATGCACCAGGGCGCCGTGGTGCAGGAGGGCACGGCGGAGGAGCTGTACCGCCACCCCCGCTCGGCCTTCGTGGCGCAGTTCATCGGCCGGACGAACCTGCTGGCCGGCCGGGTCGCGGCGCAGGGGCCGGCCGGCCTGGAGGTGGAGGTCGCCGGGCAGCGGCTCCGCCTGCCCGCATCCCCGGAGCGCCTGGGCCCCGCCGTGCACCTGGTCCTGCGGCCGGAGGCCATCCGCGTGGAGGGCGCCGACACGCCGGTCGGGTGCCCGGGGCAAGTCATGTCGCGGACGTTCCTGGGGGAGAAGGTGGAGTACCGGGTCCGGCTGGGCGGGCAGGTCCTGCAGGTGGTGGGCTACAATCCCGCCAAGGTCTTCGCCGACGGTCAGCCGGTGCGGGTCGTCCTGCCGAGCGCGGATGTGCCCGTCCTCCCGGAGGAGGAGGCATGAGACGGGGGCGGCACGCGTGGCTGCTCGTGCTGGCGCTCTGCCTCCCGGCGAGCGGGAGCGCGGCGGGCCTGGAGGTCCACGGCGAGACCGACCGGTTCGCCGGCCACGGGGTGGCGCTGGCCTGGGCGGTCCTCCGGGGGGCGACCGAGGCTGAGGCGCAGGCCGTGGTCCGCGTGGTGCCGCTCGACGCCCGGCTCGTCTCCCTGAGCGTCGATGCGGTGGATCCGTTCTCCGGGGAGCGGCGGCAGCTCCTCGGTCGGACGGATCTCGGGCGAGGCCTGACCGTCGCCATGCCGCGCAGCGGCTTCGCCGATCATCCGCGCCGCGAGTTCCACCTCTTCACCGGCAGCGACGAGCGCGTCCGGCAGCCGAGCCTGACCATCTACTACCTCGGCGCCCCCGACACCGCGCCGGAGTTCCTGGCCGAGGACCGGCTGGCGGCCTACCTCGAGGCGACGCTGGCGACGCTCCGGCAGGCGCCCGCGCGCTGACCGCGCCGCGCATCACACTCCAGCGGGCAGCAGGTGGAGGGTCCGGGGCGAGAAGTCGATGGCCACGGGCGTGCCCTCGGCCAGCAGCCCCTCCTCCAGGGGGTTCCCGCTCACCACCAGGAGCGTTGCGCCGGCCCACTCCACCTCGTACTCCGCCGTGGCGCCCAGGTACATGGCCCGGCGCACGGTGCCCTGAAAGCCGTCCCGCGGGGCGGGCGCCGCGCGCGTCAGGCGGATCGTCTCCGGCCGCAGCACCACCGTGACGGCCCCGGCGGCCGGCGTGGCGGGGCCGACCGGCACCTCCATCACCCGGCCGCGCAGCTCCAGGCTCGCGAGGCCTGCCCGCACGTCGCGCACCCGACCCTCCACGAAGTTCACGCGCCCGATGAAGTCGGCCACGAAGCGGTTGGCCGGCCGTGCGTAGATCTCCAGCGGGAGCCCGACCTGCTGCACCCGGCCGGCATCCATGACCACCACCCGGTCGGAGAGGGCCATGGCCTCCGCCTGGTCGTGGGTCACGTAGACGCTGGTGATCCGGAGGCGCTTCTGGAGCTTGCGCACCTCCACGCGCATCTGCTCCCGCAGCTTGGCGTCCAGGTTCGACAGCGGCTCGTCGAAGAGCAGGACCCGGGGCTCCGTGATGATGGCCCGCGCGAGGGCCACCCGCTGCTGCTGCCCGCCGGAGAGCTGCTCCGGCGAGCGGTGCTCCAGCCCGCCCAGCTCCACCAGCTCCAGGATCTCGCGGACGCGCGCGGCGATGCGGTCCGCCGCCACCCCGCGCATCTCCAGGCCGAAGGCCACGTTCTGGGCGACGGTGAGGTGCGGGAAGATGGCGTAGCTCTGGAACACCATGGCCGTGTTCCGGGCGTGCGGCGGCTGGTGGGTCACGTCCTGGTCGTCCAGGAGGATGCGGCCCTGGGTGGGGGGCTCGAAGCCGGCGATCATGCGGAGCGCCGTGGTCTTCCCGCAGCCCGAGGGGCCGAGCAGGGTCACCAGCTCCCCCTCGCGGATCTCCAGCGACACGCAGTCCACCGCGGTGACGGCGCGGGCGGGCTGCCGCGGATCCGCGAAGACCTTGCTCACCTTGTCCAGCGTGACGCTCATCGTGCCGCTCCCGTCCCCCTCGCCCTCCCCTCTCCCCCCTTTGGGGGGCGAGGGCCACCACACGGATCAGGCTAGGAGCCTGTCGGAGAAAGTCGTCATTCCGGCGCAAGCCGGAATCCAGCGTGAGAACCCTGGACCCCGGCTTTCGCCGGGGTGACGGGTAAGAACTGCCCCGAACATCCCCGGTGACCAGCACCTCCGCGCTCGCTCTCGGAGGGAGGCTCTTCCCCGGCCCCCGGCCCCCCTGACCCCCAGCCCCGTCACCAGCTTCTCCCCCTCTCCCTCCCTGAGGGAGAGGGCCGGGGTGAGGGTGTCATCCGAACGTGGCCTGGTACCGGTAATCGAAGATCTTGCCCAGGACCAGCCGGATCGCGCCGATGGCGGCCAGGATCAGCAGGATCAGGATCAGGCTGAAGGCCGCCGCCGCGCCCAGCCGGCCGGCCTCCGTCTGCGACAGGATCTGCACGGTCATCAGGTTCCAGTCGGCCGAGACCAGGAAGACGGCCGCGCTGATGGCCGTCATGGCGCGCACGAAGGAGAACACCAGGCCCGAGAAGAACGCCGGCACGAGGAGGGGCAGCGTGATGCGGCGGAAGGTGGTCTGGGTGGTCGC
>JBHGAX010000085.1:0-12749 GCA_041946635.1 Methylomirabilales bacterium (SeqCode) | reverse complement strand
CCCCCCCGATGTCCCAGAAGGGTAACACTCCGCGGCCGTCCCGCGTCCCCGCGAAGAGCTAACCGCCTGCATTTCCACCACGCGGGCCCCCACCGGTGAGCGGCAGTTTCCTTGCTAGAGGCGGGGCGGGATGTGCGGGCTCGGAGTCCTTCAACAGAGGAGGAACGGCGATGCCCAACGGCAAAGCAGCGTGGTGGAACACCGAGGACTGGATGAGTGTGTGGCTAGGGTTTGCGATCATCCTGCTGATCGCGTTCGGGCTCCCCGTCAAGACCCCGTCGTTCCGCTGGGTGGGCGATGGGGCCTTCAGCACCACCGCGGCCGGGCAGGGCGCGAAGCTCGAGAGCCTGGCCAAGGCGGCCGGGGAGAAGCAGGAGGCCGAGCTGGCCGCGGCGGTCGGGGCGCTGAGCAGCGCCATCGGCGGCGGGAATCGCGCCGCCGTCGCCGACGCGGCCAAGAAGCTCGGCGCGGCGCCCGCCAAGGACGCCGACCTGAAGAAGCGGGCGGAGGGGATCGGGAAGAAGCTGGCCGCGGACGGCGGGGCCACGCTCGGGAAGGCGCTCTCGGGGGAGAACCTCTGGCGGGCGTTCACCATCGGCCTGGGGCTCCTGATCGTCTTCGCGGTGGGCAACGCCCTGATGGGGCGGAGCGTCGGCGGGCTCATCCTGGGCTTCCCGGCCGTCTACGTGCTCACCTGGCTGGCCATGCTGATCGCCGGCAACTCCACCGTCACCTACTACGGGCTGGAGTTCGCCCTGTGGGCCCTCCTCATCGGCCTGATCATCAGCAACTGCCTCGGCCTGCCGGCGTGGCTCAAGGAGGCGGTGCGGACCGAGTACTACATCAAGACCGGTCTGGTAGTGATGGGCACGGGGATCCTGTTCGGCGAGATCCTGCAGGCCGGCGCGTACGGGGTCATCCAGGCCGTGGTGGTCGTCGTCGCGGTCTGGTACGTCTGCTACTGGCTGGCGCTGAAGCTGCGCGTGGACGACGAGTTCGCGGCCATCCTGGCCACCGGCGTGTCCATCTGCGGCGTGTCGGCCGCGATCGCCGCGGCCGGTGCCATCCAGGGGGACAAGAAGAAGCTGAGCTACGTGACCTCCATCGTCCTGGTCGTGGCCGTGCCGATGATGGTGATCATGCCGGTGTTCGCGAAGGGCATCGGCATCCCCGAGCTGGTGGCGGGGGCCTGGATCGGCGGCACCATCGACACGACGGGCGCCGTGGTGGCGGCGGGCGCGCTGTACGGCGAGGCCGCCATGAAGGTCGCCACCATCGTGAAGTTCTCCCAGAACGTGCTGGTGGGTGTGGCCGCCTTCCTGCTCGCCCTGGTCTGGTCGTTGAAGTCCGGCGCGAAGTCGAGCGACCGCCCCAGCGGCATGGTGATCTGGGAGCGCTTCCCGAAGTTCGTGCTGGGGTTCATCGTCGCCTCGATCATCTTCTCGTTCTTCGTCTCGCCCGCCCTGATCGGCGCCACCAAGGGCAGCCTGGGGTTCCTGCGGACGATGGCCTTCGCCCTGGCCTTCACCTGCATCGGGCTGGAGACCAACTTCAAGGAGCTGGCGGGGCTGGAGGGCGGCCGGCCCGCCGTGGCCTTCCTGGGCGCCCAGGTCTTCAACCTGGCGTGGACGCTGCTCCTGGCGTACCTGCTGTTCGGCGGCGTGCTCTTCCCGGCGCCCTTGATCAAGTGAGGGCGCCGACAGCCTGAGGCGAGGTCTTGCGGGTGTCCTGCGGGGGTCGAGGGAGCCCGGCCCCCGCAGGGCAGCGGGAATGGCCCATGGGCAAGCCGGCGGCGGCAGTTGTACCGGGACCCCTGCTCCCGTCAAGCGGACAGGACCGACCGCTCGGGAAGGTGCGGGAAGACGCCGAGCGGGACCACATCCTCTCGGTTCTCCAGCTGACGCACGGGAGGCGGGGGGAGGCGGCCCGGATCCTGGGGATCAGCCGGAAGACCCTCTGGAAGAAGCTGAAGCACCTCGGGGTCTCGTGAGCCGGTCGCGATGTTACCCCAGGGTAACGTCTGTGGTGAGTTGTTACCGTTCGGTAACACGGTGGATGGCGACGCCGCCGGCAAAGGGTGATCGAGAAGGTGCCCCGCCACGCGAACCGCTCGGCAAACTCCTTGCTGGGGTGACGCGGGCTCCCCGGTGACGCCGGCGAGAAAGGAGAGGGGTGGCGTGGCCGTTGTCGTGAAGAAGGTCAGGCGGTTCGGGGCCGGCGGGGGATCGGGGGGGCGGGAGTCCTCCAGCCTCCGGCCGCAGTTTGCCCCCCAGACACCGCCCTGCGCCCGGGCGTGCCCCAACCACCAGGACGTGCGCGGTATCCTCACCACCATCGGGCAGGCGGAGAGCCGGGGCCTGCCCCAGGAGGTTGCCTTCGCGCGGGCCTTCTCCCTGCTGGCCGAGCGGAACCCGCTGCCCGCCTCGTGCGCGCGGGTGTGCCCGCACCAGTGCGAGGCGCGCTGCCACCGGGAGGCGCTGGATGGTCCGCTGGCGATCAACGCGCTGGAGCGGTTCCTGGGCGACTTCGCCCTGGAGCGGCGGCTGCCGCTGCCGCCGGCCAGCCAGGAGCGGCACGCCGAGCGCGTGGCCGTGGTCGGCTCCGGCCCGGGCGGGCTGTCCTGCGCCTACCAGCTCGCGCGGCGCGGCTACCCGGTGACGCTCTTCGAGGCGGCGCCCGGGCTGGGCGGCATGCTGCGCTACGGCACGCCGGCCTTCCGGCTGCCCCGCGAGGTGCTGGAGGCCGAGGTCGAGCGGCTCCTCCGGCTCGGCATCCAGGTCCGCTGCGGGGCGCCGGTGCCGCCCGTCGAGGAGCTGCGCCGGGACCATGCCGCGGTCTTCGTGGGCATCCCGGCGGGCCGGAAGGCGCGACTGGGGTGCCCGGGCGAAGACGCCCCCAACGTCCTGTCGGCCATCGACTTCTTCCACCGGCTGAACGCCGGTGAGCGGCCGGAACTCGGCCAGCCGCTGGTCGTCCTGGGGGGCGGCGACACGGCGATCGACGCGGCCCGGACGGCCGTCCGGCTCGGCGCGCGGACGACGATCCTCGCCTCCCGCGCCCCGGCGGACCTGCCGGCGGACCCGGAGCAGGTGCAGCAGGCGGCGGAGGAGGGGGTCCGCATCGAGGGCCCGGCCAAGCTGCTCGGGCTCGTCCTGTCGGACGGCCGCGTGACCGCCGTGCGCGGCGCGCGCGTGGCCGCGGACGCGCAGGGCGAGCCGGCGCCCGAGTTCGTCCTCGAGGCCGGCGGGGTGATCGCGACCAGCAAGCCCGAGCGGGACACCGCGGGACTCGGGGCGCTCTGCGGGCCGGACGGGGCGCTGAAGCTGGACGAGCACGGGGAAGCCGCACTCGCCAATACCTTCGCGGCCGCCGACGACCTGGAGCTGGGCATCGTGAGCACCGCCATCTTCCGCGGCCGGCGGGCCGCCGAGATCATCGAGGCGCGGCTGCGCGGCACGGCGCCCCCGGCGGAGGAAACGGGCCCCGCGATCCCGGCCGAGCGCATACGGCTCGGGCACTACCCGAAGCGCCCGCGCACCGCGATGACGCGCCGGCCCGCCGCGGAACGGCTCCAGGCCCCCTGGGCCGAGGCCGCCGCCGGGCTCACGGCCGCGGAGGCGGCCGGCGAGGCGGCGCGCTGCCTGAGCTGCGGCCTGTGCTTCGCCTGCGACAACTGCTGGAAGTACTGCCAGGAGCAGGCGATCGTGCGCCCGCCGGAGAAGGGCCAGGCCTATCGGATCAAGCTCGAGTTCTGCACGGGCTGCCAGAAGTGCGCGGAGGAGTGCCCCTGCGGGTACATCGAGATGCGGTGAGGGAGGGTCCCTCGCCCCAGACCAGGGAGGTATCGCGCCATGGCCGATCTTCCGAAGACGCCGCAGCTGGACGACCTGGAGAAGGGTCCCTGGCCCAGCTTCGTCACCGAGATGAAGCGCGCCGCCGAGAAGAGCCCGATGTCCGCGGACCTCCTCGGCCTCCTCGAGCAGTCCTACGAGGAGAAGATCTGCCACTGGAAGCACGGGGGCATCGTGGGGGTGAAGGGGTACGGCGCCGGCGTCATCGGCCGGTACTGCGACGTCCCCGAGAAGTTCCCCAACGTGGCCCACTTCCACACCATGCGGGTGAACCACCCCACCGGCTGGTTCTACACCACGGCCGCCCTCCGCGCGATCTGCGACCTGTGGGAGCGGCACGGCTCCGGCCTGACGAACCTGCACGGCTCCACCGGCGACATCATCCTGCTGGGCACCAGGACGGACGAGCTGGAGGGCACGTTCGCCGAGCTGACCGAGGCCGGCTTCGACCTGGGCGGGTCCGGCTCCGTGATCCGCACCCCCAGCGCCTGCGTGGGCCCGGCGCGCTGCGAGTGGGCCTGCTTCGATACCCTCGGCTTCATCTACGACCTCACCATGACGTACCAGGACTCCATCCACCGCCCCTCCTTCCCCTACAAGTTCAAGTTCAAGGCCTCGGGCTGCGCCAACGACTGCGTGGCGGCCATCGCCCGCGCGGACCTCAGCATCATCGGGACCTGGCGCGACGCCATCCAGGCGGATGCGGCCGCGGTGGCCGCGTATGCCACCGACGGCGTGGACATCCAGGCGGAGGTCGTGGAGCGCTGCCCGACGCGCTGCATGCGGTGGGAGGGCCGGGCGCTGGCCATCGACAACGGGCGCTGCGTGCGCTGCATGCACTGCATCAACGTGATGCCGAAGGCGCTGCGCCCCGGCCGGGAGCGGGGGGCGACCATCCTGATCGGCGGGAAGGCCCCCATCGTGCAGGGCGCCATGATCTCGTCGGTGCTGGTGCCCTTCATGAAGATGGAGCCGCCCTACGCCGAGTTCAAGCAACTGGCCGACAAGATCCTGGACTTCTGGGCCGAGGAGGGGAAGAACCGGGAGCGCGTGGGCGAGCTGATCCAGCGCGTGGGCCTGGGCAACTTCGTGGAGGCCATCGGCCTCACGCCGCGCCCCGAGATGGTGGCCCACCCGCGCGAGAACCCGTACGTGTTCTACGAGGAGTACCTGGAGGAGGAAGGGGCTGCGTAACCCGTACGCAACTCGGAAGAAGCGGCCTCGGGTTCTGTTACGTGTTACGCGTCACGTGTTCGATTCCTTGACTTCCGCATTCCACGGGAGAACTCGCGATGACCACTGCCGCGCCTCAGCGCAAGACGGACATCGGCCCGCCCGACTTCAAGAACTTCCTCCCGCCCATCATCACGAAGAACTACGGGCAGTGGCGGTACCACGAGTACCTGAAGCCCGGCGTCCTGGTGCACGTGGCCGAGTCGGGCGACAGGCTCTACACCGTGCGCGCCGGCACGCCGCGCCTGCTCAGCGTGCAGACGATCCGCGACCTCTGCGACCTGGCGGACAAGTACTGCGGCGGCTACGTGCGCTTCACCAGCCGGCACAACATCGAGTTCCTGCTCACCGAGCCGGCCAGGATCGAGCCGCTCATCGCCGACCTGGCCGCCAGGGGCTTCCCCGTCGGGGGGACGGCGAACTCCATCTCGAGCCTGGTGCACACGCAGGGCTGGATCCACTGCCACACCGCCGCCACGGACGCCTCGGGCATCGTGAAGGCGCTCATGGACGAGCTGATCGGGCACTTCACCAGCATGCAGCTCCCCGCCAAGATCCGCCTGGCCCTGGCCTGCTGCCTGAACATGTGCGGCGCGGTGCACTGCTCGGACATCGCCATCCTGGGGATCCACCGGCGGCCGCCCAGGATCGACGAGGAGCGGCTGCCCAGGGTGTGCGAGATCCCGAACGTGGTGGCCTCCTGCCCGACCGCGGCCATCCGCCCCAAGAAGACGAACGGCAAGGACTCGGTGGAGATCATCGAGGAGAAGTGCATGTTCTGCGGGAACTGCTACACGGTCTGCCCGGCGCTGCCCATCCACAACGCGCTGAACGACGGCTGCTCCATCTGGGTGGGCGGCAAGGTGAGCAACGCGCGCAGCGCGCCGGCCTTCTCCAAGCTGGCGGTGCCGTTCCTGCCCAACAACCCGCCGCGCTGGCCCGAGGTGGTGACGACGGTCAAGCACATCGTGGAGGTCTGGGCGGGCGACGCCCGGAAGTACGAGCGGGTGGGGGAGTGGATCGAGCGCATCGGCTGGCCGAAGTTCTTCGAGAAGACGGGGATCCCGTTCACCAAGCAGCACATCGACGATTTCCGCCACGCCGAGCTGACCTGGCAGCGCTCGATGCACTTCAAGGCCTGAGGAGGAGTGCCATGGCCGAGCCGGTGAAGACCGAGGAGCTGGTCGAGGCGATGTACGCCCTCGTGGTGGAGACGACGGGGCGCCGGAAGCTCCGGCCCACGGACTTGACCCGCGCCATGATCGAGAAGTTCGGCGCCGACCGCGTGAGCCGGGAGGACTGCAAGGCCGCCCTGCGCGCCCTCACCGAATCGGAGCGCTGCGTCTACACCTTCTACGACGGCAGCTACGTGGAGCTGCCCTCCCAGGCCCAGAAGGGCGGGCAGGGGTGAACCGCGCACGGGCCGGCGGGTTCGAAGTTCGAGGGTCGCGGTTGAGGACAGGAGCCTCGCGAACATGAGCGACCGGGTGAGCGCGCCCTGCCCGCGGCTGGCCATCGGGGCGCTGCGGGGCAGCTCGGGCAAGACCGTTCTGGCCATGGGGCTGATCCAGGCCTGGACCGCGCAGGGGCGGATCGTCGCCCCGTTCAAGAAGGGGCCGGACTACATCGATGCCGCCTGGCTCACCCGGGCGGGCGGCCGGGCCTGCCGGAACATCGACACCTACCTGATGGGCGAGGAGGTGATCCTGCGCTCGGTGGGGGAGCACGCCCGGGCGGCGGACGTGACCGTCATCGAGGGCAATCACGGCCTCTACGACGGCCTGGGGGCCGGCGCGGCCGCGAGCACGGCGGAGGTGGCCAAGCTGGTCCGGGCGCCCCTCGTCCTGCTCGCCGACTGCACCAAGACCACGCGGACGGTGGCGGCCATGATCCTGGGCTGCCGGCACATGGACCCCGGGCTCGCGATCGCCGGCGTGGTCCTCAACCAGGTGGCGACCGCGCGACAGGAGGCGGCCATCCGCGCCGCGGTGGAGCAGGTGACGGGGCTGCCGGTCGTGGGCTGCATCCCTCGCCTGCCCGATCTCCGCCTGCCGGAGCGGCACCTGGGCCTGCTCACGCCCGCCGAGCATCCCGAGGCGCAGTCGCCCATCCGCCTCGCCCGCCAGGCCGTCGAGGCGCACGTGGACCTGGACGCCGTCTGGAGCCTGGCGCAGCGGGCGGCGCCGCTCCAGTGGGTGCCCGAGGCGCCGGCCGCGGCCCCCAACGGCATCCGGGTCGGCGTCATCCGGGATCGCGCCTTCACGTTCTACTACCCCGAGAACCTGGAAGCCCTCGAGCGGCTGGGCGCGCGCCTGGTGGAGGTGAGCGCCCTCACCGCCCCGGCCCTTCCGCCGCTGGATGCGCTCTACATCGGCGGCGGCTACCCCGAGACGCACGCGGCGGCCCTGGCGGCGAACGCCGGGTTCCGGGCCTCGCTCCGCGCCGCCATCGAGGCCGGGCTGCCGGTGGTGGCGGAGTGCGGCGGGCTCATCTACCTGAGCGACGCCATGCTGCTGGACGGGGCGGCCCATCCGCTGGTGGGCATCTTCCCGGTGACCTTCGAGCTGGGCAGGCGGCCCTGGGGTCACGGCTACACCGCGCTGACCGTCGAGGGCGCCAACCCGTTCTTTCCCGCGGGGGCGGCGCTCCGGGGCCACGAGTTTCGCTATTCCTCCGTGAAGGAGATGCGGGCGGACGCCCTGCGCCTCGCGTTCCGGATGCAGCGCGGGCGCGGCTTCGACGGCGAGCGCGACGGCCTCGTGTACAAGAACGTGCTCGCGTCCTTCACCCACTTCCATGCCCTGTCGGCGCCCGACTGGGCCGGGGCGCTGATGCGGGAGGCTCGGCGGCACCACGGCCGGCAGGCGCGCGCGGCGGCCGAGCCGGCGGCGGCGGCGACGCCGCCGGCCGCCGGGGTCCCGGGGGGCAGGGCCTGACGACGAGGAGCGACCATGGCGATGGTGATGCTGGCCGGGAAGGAGATGGAGGTGGACGAGGACGGGTTCATCCAGGACCCGGACCTCTGGAACGAGGACGTGGCCCGCGAGCTGGCGCAGAAGGAGGAGGGGGTGGCGGAGATGACCGACGAGCACTGGAAGCTCGTCCGCTACCTCCGGAACTACTACCTCCAGTACCAGATCGCCCCCATGATCCGGAAGCTCTGCAAGGAGACCGGCTTGCCGCTCCAGCGGATCTACGAGCTGTTCCCCTCCGGGCCCGCGAAGGGCGCGTGCAAGGTGGCCGGCCTCCCGAAGCCGACCGGGTGCGTGTAGACGCCATGCCGGACCTGCCCCTGCCTCGCGCCAGCCTGCTCGCCCCGCAGCGGGACCGGCTTGCCGCCGCCTGGCTGTCCCGCACGCTCCTCACCTACCCGGAGGCGACGGCGCGCTTCCTGGAGCAGGAGCGGGACCCCTTCCGGAACCCGGTGGGCCAGGCGCTGGCCGCCGGGCTCGCGGCGCTGCTCGACGAGCTGCTGGGGGAGATGGACCCCGGCCGGCTGGTCGCCGCCCTGGACCCCATCGTCCGCATGCGCGCGGTGCAGGCCTTCACGGCGCGGCAGGCCGTCGGCTTCGTGTTCCTGCTGAAGCCGCTCCTGCGCCGGGCCTGCCAGGCGCAGGGCTGTGCCGACGCGCTGCCCGCGCTGGAGGCGCGGGTGGACGAGACGGCGCTCCTGGCCTTCGACCTCTACACGGCGTGCCGCGAGCGGGTCCAGGAGCTGCGGGCGGGCGAGGCGCGGCGCCGCCAGTGGCTGGCGGCCCGGACCGGTCACCCGGCGGGCGGAGACGGCGCATGACGGCGCTGGCGGCCCTCGGGCTGGTGGCCGCGCTCGGCGGGCTGGCCTTCCTGGGCGGCCTGCTGGTTCCGCTCCGCCCGCTCTTCGGCCTCTGGGTGCCGTGGGCCGCCGCCCTCACGCTCCTGGCCGGGCTGTCGATCACCGTGCTGCGCTGGGCCCGCTCGCCGGTGCCCTTCCGCATCCCGACCACGTGCGGCCAGCAGCGCTCCCTCCCCTGGATCCGGGCCGCCCGGCTCGAGAACCCGTCCTCCACCCTGGGGGCGGTGGGCCGCATGGCGCTGGAGATCGGCCTGTTCCGCTCGCTCTTCCGGAACGCGCGCGGCCGGGTGGCCGAGGGCGGCCGGCTCGTCCTGAACGAGGAGAAGTGGCTCTGGCTGGCGGCCCTCGGCTTCCACTGGGCGCTGCTCGTCATCCTGGTGCGCCACCTGCGCTTCTTCCTGGAGCCGGTCCCCGCCCTGGTGAGCGGCCTGGCGGCCCTGGACGGCTTCTTCCAGGTGGGCGCGCCGGTCTTCTACGCCTCGGACGCCGTGGTGGCCGGCGCGCTCCTCTTCCTGTTCGCCCGCCGGCTGTGGACCCGCCAGGTGCGGCACGTCTCCCTGTTTGCCGACTACTTCGTCCTGGTGCTGTTGCTGGCCATCGTGGGCTCGGGCCTGCTCATGCGCTACGTGGTGCGCATCGACACGGTCGCCGCCAAGCAGCTCGCGCTGGGGCTCGCCACCCTCACGCCGGCCGTGCCCGGGGGTGTCAACCCCCTGGTCTTCCTGCATCTGGGCCTGGTGAGCCTGCTGGCCGCGTTCTTCCCCTTCAGCAAGCTGGTGCACATGGCGGGCGCCTTCCTCAGCCCCACCCGGAACCTGGCGAACACCAACCGGGCGCGGCGGCACGTCAACCCCTGGAACGCGCCCGTCCCGGTGCATACCTACGAGGAGTGGGAGGCCGAGTTCACGGACAAGCTGCAGGCGGCCGGCCTCCCGCTCGACAAGATTTGAACCGCCAAGGCGCCAAGAGCGCCAAGAATTGAAGGCGCGCCGGCGGCGCGGATGAAGATAACACCTCGGGACGTGCGAGCAGCTCTGGTCCGTGGTCCTGAACCCTGAAGTTTTCCTTGGCGTTCTTGGCGCGTTGGCGGTTCAAGTTCTGAGGGTTCTTATGGTCGAGAAGACGCCACGGCCCGACGACCTCGCGCGGGTGGAGTACGGGCCGCGGGGGGACTGGCGCGAGCCGGCGGCGGCGTTCCGCAAGGGGGCGTACTGCTACGCGGCGGGGCCGAAGCACGTGGAGTACCTGGGCCTTCCGAATCCCCGCAAGTGGCAGCCCACGGAGCCGGACTGGAAGCTGCCGCCGGACTGGCAGCGCATCATCCTCGACGGGATGCGGGAGCGGCTGGAGAAGTTCCGCTCGTTTCGCCTCTTCATGGACATCTGCGTGCGCTGCGGCGCCTGCGCGGACAAGTGCCACTTCTACCTGGGCTCGGGAGACCCGAAGAACATGCCCGTCCTGCGCGCGGAGCTGCTGCGCTCGGTCTACCGGCGCTACTTCACGGCGGCGGGCCGGCTCTGGCCGCGCCTGGCCGGCGCGCGGGACCTCACCGAGGACGTGCTCAAGGAGTGGTTCTACTACTTCTACCAGTGCACCGAGTGCCGGCGCTGCTCGGTCTACTGCCCGTACGGCATCGACACGGCCGAGGTCACCATGCTGGCGCGGGAGCTGCTCGGCCTGGTGGGCTGCACCATCAACTGGGTGATCGAGCCGGCGGCCAACTGCTACCGCGTGGGCAACCACCTCGGCATCCAGCCGCACGGCTTCAAGGACAGCCTCGACTTCGCGGTGGACGAGCTGGCCGAGCTGACCGGCGTGCGCGTGCAGGCGCCCATCAACCGGCGGGGGGCCCAGGTCCTCTTCGTCGTGCCCTCCGCCGACTACTTCGGCACGCCCCACTACTACACGCTGCTCGGCTACCTGCTCCTCCTGCACGAGGTCGGGCTGGACTACACCTTCAGCGCCTTCGCCTCGGAGGGGGGCAACTTCGGCCTCTTCGCCTCGCACGACATGATGAAGCGGCTGAACGCCAAGATCTACGCCGAGGCCCGGCGGCTCGGGGTGAAGTGGATCCTGGGCGGCGAGTGCGGCCACATGTGGCGGGTGCTCCACCAGTACATGGACACCATGAACGGCCCGGCCGATTTCCTGGAGGAGCCGGTCTCGCCGCTGACCCGCACCCGCTTCGCCCACGCCCGCGCCACCAAGGCGGTCCACATCTGCGAGTTCACCGCGGACCTGCTCCGGCACGGCCGGCTGCGGCTCGATGCCAGCCGGAACGACCGCTGGACCGTCACGTTCCACGATTCCTGCAATCCCGCGCGGGCCCTGGGGCTCTTCGAGGAGCCCCGGGCCATCCTCCGGCGGGCCTGCCGGAGGTTCCACGAGATGCCCGAGGGCACCATCCGGGAGCAGACCTTCTGCTGCGGGAGCGGCTCGGGCCTGGGCAGCGACGAGAACCTGGAGATGCGGCTGCGCGGCGGCCTGCCGCGGGCGGCGGCCGTGCGCCACGTGCGCGAGCGGCACGGCGTGAACCTCCTGGCCTGCATCTGCGCCATCGACAAGGCGACCCTGCCCACCCTGCTGGACTACTGGGTGCCGGGCGTCGAGGTGGCGGGCGTCCACGAGCTGCTCGGCAACGCGCTGGTGGTGCGCGGGGAGAAGCCGCGCACCACCGACCTGCGGGGACAGCCGCTCCTGCGCCCGGAGGCGGCGCATGCGTGACCGCCCCCCGATCCTCGCGGGCCTCGTCCTGTTCCTGGCCGTGGCGTCGTTCCCCGTCTGGTACAACGCGGCGACCGGGGCGGCGGCGCGGGCGCCGGAGGTCGCGCGGGCGGCCGGGGCCGCCTGCGTCGAGCCGCCGGCGTACATGCGGGCCGCCCACATGGACCTCCTCCTGGGCTGGCGCGAGCAGGTCGTGCGCGAGGGCCGCCGCAGCTACGTGGCCGGGGACGGGCGCGGGCACGCGGTGAGCCTGGCGGGAACCTGCATGCGCTGTCACGGCGCGGTGGCGGACTTCTGCGACCGGTGCCACACGTACGCCGGCGTGCGGGTCCCCTGCTGGGGGTGCCACGTGGATCCCGGCCCGCGGCGGACGGGAGCCTGAGCGTGGACCGGCGCACGTTCCTCGGCCTCGGGCTTTCCGGCCTCGCGCTGGCGGGCGGCCCGGCGCCCGCCGCGCTGGCCAGGGACCGCCAGCCGGCGGCGGAGCCGGCCGTCCGCTGGGCCATGGCCGTGGACCTGCGGCGCTGCCTGCAGGCGGATGGCTGCCGGGACTGCCTGACGGCCTGCCACGCGAGCCACAACGTGCCGGACATCGGGCGGCAGGCGCACGAGGTCAAGTGGATCTGGCGGGAAGCCTTCACCGGCGTCTTTCCCGAACACGGGCGCTACGCACCGGATGGGGTCCGCGGGGCGAGCGTGCCCATCTTCTGCAACCACTGCGCGAGCGCGCCCTGCGTGCGGGTCTGCCCCACGCAGGCGACCTGGACGCGGGCGGACGGCATCGTGATGATGGACTGGCACCGCTGCATCGGCTGCCGCTACTGCATGGCCGCGTGTCCCTACGGCTCGCGCAGCTTCAACTGGCTGGACCCGCGGCCCCACCTCCGCGCGCCGCGCCCGGACTTCCCGACCCGCACGGTGGGGGTGGTGGAGAAGTGCACGTTCTGCGAGGAGCGGCTGGCGCGGGGCGAGCCCCCGGCCTGCGTGGCCGCGTGCCGGCAGCGGGCCATGATCTTCGGGAACCTCCGGCACCCCGCCTCGGAGATCCGGGAGGTGCTGCGGGCGCGCGCGAGCCTGCGGCGCCGGCCGGAGCTGGGCACCGAGCCGGC
>JBHGAX010000084.1:0-12846 GCA_041946635.1 Methylomirabilales bacterium (SeqCode) | reverse complement strand
CCCAGCTCCTCGTGCACGTACCGCTCCCGGCCGCCGTACACCCGGAGGCGCAGGATGCGTTCCGCCAGGTCGGGCCGCGTGCTGGCGACCAGGCCGGCGTCGCCCATGGCCCCGAGGTTCTTCGTGGGGTAGAAGCTGAACGCGGCGGCGTCCCCCAGCGCTCCCGCCGACCGGCCGCGGTACGTGGCGCCGACGGCCTGGGCGGCGTCCTCCACGACGGCCAGGCCCCGCTCCGCCGCGAGCCGGGTGAGCGCCTCCATGTCGGCCGGCTGCCCGTAGAGGTGCACGGGCAGGAGGGCGCGCACGCGGCCCGCCGGCAGGCCGCGCGGTCCCCGCCCCGCCAGGCACTCGGCCGCCCGCTCGGGATCCAGCGTGAAGCCGCCCGCCGTGATGTCGGCGAAGACCGGCCGCGCGCCGGTGTAGCTCACCGAGGTGGCGGTGGCGATGAAGGTGAAGGGCGTGGTGAGGACGAGATCCCCGGGACCCACGTCCAGGGCGCGGAAGATGAGGTGCAGGCCGTCCGTCCCCGAGGCCACGCTCACCGCGCGCGCCACGCCGAGGGCACGGGCCATCTCCTCTTCCAGCGCGCGGACGTTGGGCCCCAGGACGAAGTGGCCGCCGGCCAGGACGCTGCGGATGGCCTCGTCGATCTCGGCCTGCAGCTCCTGGTACTGGGCTCGCAAATTGAGGATCGGAACGCTCATGCTTTATGTGCCCGCCCGGCCGCCCGGGAGGGGTGCACGCACGTTTGCACCTTCCATTCCAGCCCGGACGCGCACCGGCGGCTCGTGGCCCTGGCGGCAGTCGCACACCCTGAAAAACTGGCGCAAGTATCCGGAAAATTGGAGGTTTGTCAAAAGGAAAAGGCCCCGCGGGCCTGGCGGGCTTATGTCCGAGACATCTGGAAATGGGCGATGATCGCCTCGGTGAGGGCCGGGATGGTGTAGCGTTGCGGCATGATGCTGGTGGTGATTCCGTGTCGGTCCGCCGTCTCCGCCGTGATGGGTCCGATGCTCGCCACGGCGACCCTCTGGAGGAGCGCGGCGGCCTCCGGCCCGAGCATCCGCACGAAGTGCGCGACGGTGGACGAGCTGGTGAACGTCACCGCGTGGACCTGCCCGTCGCGGAGCATCGCGCGGACCGGCTCCGGGTCGAGATCCGGCATCACGGTCCGGTAGGCCGGCACGACCTCGACGCGGGCGCCGCGGCTGGCGAGCTCCTGCGGGACCACCTCCCGCGCCTCGGCGGCGCGGACGAGGAGCACGCGGGCGCCGGCCATCCGGTCTCCCAGCGCCTCCACCAGCCCCTCGGCCGTGAACTCCTTCGGCACCAGGTCCGCCCGCAGCCCGAGCCCCTCCAGCGCCGCGGCGGTGGCCGGGCCGATGGCGACCAGGAGCTTCCCGGCAAAGGCCCGGGCGTCCGCGCCCGCGGCCCGGAGCCGCTGGCGCAGGGCCTCCACGCCGTTGCTGCTCGTGAGGATGACGCACCGGTAGTCGGCGAGCTGCGCCAGGGCGCGATCCAGCGGCGCCCAGCTCTCGGGCGGCGCGATGGCGATCGTGGGGAACTCGATCACCTCCGCGCCCGCGGCCTCCAGCCGGTCGGCCAGGGCGCTGGCCTGCTCCCGGGTCCGGGTGATCAGCACGCGCTTGCCGAAGAGCGGCATGGCCGCCGTCCACGCCAGCTTCTCCCGCAGGCCGACGACGTCGCCGACCACGATGAGGGCCGGCGGCGAGACGCGCCGCCCCTTCTCCACCAGGTCCCCGAGCCTGCCGCTCACCACGGCCTGCTCGGCCCGGGTGCCCCAGCGGATCAGCGCCGCCGGCGTGTCGGGCGAGCGCCCGTGCTCCAGGAGTCCCCGGACGATCTCGGGGAGACGGCTCACCCCCATGAAGAAGACCAGCGTCCCGATCCCCTTGGCCAGCGCCCCCCAGTCCAGGCGGCTCTCGTCCTTCGCCGGATCCTCGTGCCCCGTGATGAACGCCACGGTGGAGGTCAGCTCCCGGTGCGTGAGCGGGATGCCCGCGTAGGCGGGCACCGCCACCGCGGCGCTCACCCCCGGCACGACCTCGAAGGGGATCCCGGCCGCGACCAGCGCCTCCGCTTCCTCGCCGCCCCGGCCGAAGAGGAAGGGGTCGCCGCCCTTCAGCCGCACCACCATCCGGCCGGCGCGCGCGTGCTGCACCAGGAGCGCCTCGATCTCCGCCTGGGGCAGGGCGTGGGCGCCGCCGCGCTTCCCCGCGTAGATCAGCTCCGCGCCGCCCCGCGTGTGGCGCAGGAGCCGCGGGTTGGCCAGCGCGTCGTAGACCACCACGTCGGCCTGCTCCAGGCAGCGCCTGCCCTTCAGCGTGAGGAGGCCCGGGTCCCCCGGCCCGGCGCCGACGAGATACACCTTCCCCGCGCGCTCGGCCGTCATCGCCCCGCTCCCGCGATGCGGCGCAGGATCTCCTCGGCGCCCCGCCGCAGCAACTCCTCCGCCAGGCTCTGCCCCAGCCCCTCCGGATCGCCCGCGGGCCCCGCGGCCCCGGCGCGGACGAGCCCTTCGCCCTCCACGCCGGCCACGAGCGCGCGAAGTTTCAGCGTCTCGCCCTCGATCGCGGCATGGGCCGCGATCGGCACCTGGCAGCTCCCGCCCAGCCGGGCGAGCACCGCCCGCTCCGCGCGCACGGCCAGGTGCGTCGCCCGGTGATCCAGGCTCCGCACCAGCTCCGCGACTTCCGCGCCGCTCACGCCCCTCACCCCGGCCCCGGCGGACCTCGCGTGCGACTCGTTCGTCTCGGCTCTCGGCTCTCGGCTCTCGGCTCTGTTCTCGGCGCCCGGCTCTCGGCTCTCGGCTCTCGGCACTCTGATCTCGATCCCCAGCGCCCCCTGCCCGGCGGCCGGGAGCATCACCTCCGGGGGCAGCACCTCGGCCACGCGATCCTCCAGGCCGAGGCGCCGCACGCCGGCGCGGGCGACGACGATGGCGTCCAGCCCTTCCGTGGACAGCTTGCGGATGCGCGTATCCAGGTTCCCGCGGAGGGGCAGGACGGCCAGATCGGGCCGGTGCGCGAGGAGCTGCGAGCGGCGGCGGAGGCTGCTCGTGCCGATCCGCGCGCCGGCTGGCAGCGCGGCCAGCCCCCGGCCCGAGCGGCTGATGAGCACGTCGGAGGGGTCCTCGCGCTCCAGGATGGCGGCCAGCGCCAGGCCCGCGGGGACCTCGGCCGGCACGTCCTTCATGCTGTGCACGGCCAGGTGGACGCGGCCCGCCAGGAGCGCCTCCTCGATCTCCTTCACGAAGAGCGCCTTGCCCCCCACCTGCGCCAGCGGCGCATCCTGGATCTTGTCCCCCGTGGTCTTGATGCGCTCCAGCGCGAAGTCTGTCCCGGGACAGGCCTGGCGCAGCAGGCCGGCCACGTGCTCCGCCTGCCACACCGCCAGCGCGGAGCCGCGCGTGCCGATGACCAGGCGGGGGTTGGGGGTCATGGTGCCACGTCCCACGTCCAAGGTCCGAGGTCCGAGGTCCGAGGTCCGAGGCCGGAGGCCGGCAGCTCCCGTCGCCGCCGCGCCCTGTCGCCTCTGCGCCGCGGCGCTTCTCCGCGATGCCCCGGCGCCCTGCTGCTCCGAGGCAGCCCTTCGCCTCTGCGCCCGCGCGCCTCTGCGCCCCTGCGGCTCATCTTCGCTCCCGGCCCCCGGCTCTCCGCTCTTCATCCGCTCCGAGCCCGAACAGCTTGCGCAGCACGCTGGAATAGAGGTGCCCGTCCTGCAGCACCGCCTGGCGCTTCAGCTCGGTCATGGGCTGGTGCAGGATCTTGTTCATCATGGCCGTGGTCATGGCGGCGATCGCCTCGCGCTGCTCGGCGGTGAGGTCGGGCAGGCGGCCGAAGGCCTTCTCCAGCTCGCTGCGTCGGATGTGCTCCAGCCGCTGCCGCAGCGACACGATGGTCGGCACGACATCCAGGCCGCGCAGCCAGGTGAGGTAGAGGCTGACCTCGCGCTGCACGATCGCCTCGGCGCGCTCGGCCTCCCGCTCGCGCTCCTTCAGGTTGGCCGCCACCACGGCCTGCAGGTCGTCGATGTTGTACAGGTAGACGTTGTCCAGCTCGTTGCACGCCGGGTCGACGTCGCGGGGGTTCGCGATGTCGATCAGGAAGATCGGCCGGTGGCGCCGCTCGATCAGGATGGGCGCCAGCTCGTCCCGCTTCACCACGTAGTGCGGGGCGCTGGTGGAGCTGATGACGATGTCGGCCTCCACCAGCTGCTGCCGGATGCCCTCGAAGGTGACGGCCCGCCCCTGGAACTGCTCCGCCAGCGCCAGGGCGCGGTCGTAGCTCCGGTTGGCCACGATGATGGAGCGCACGCCGTCGTCCAGGAGGTGCCGCAGCGCCAGCTCGGCCATCTCGCCGGCGCCGATGATGAGCACGGACCGGCCGGCCAGGTCCCCGAAGATCTTCCGGGCCAGCTCCACCGCGGCCGAGGAGATGGAGACCGCGGCGCTGGCGATGCCGGTCTCGCTCCGGACGCGCTTGGCCACGTGGAAGGCCTGCTCCAGCAGCGTGCCCAGGAGGAGCCCCACGGCCGCCTGGGCGCGCGCGGCGGCAAAGGCGGTCTTCACCTGCCCCAGGATCTGCGGCTCGCCCACCACCAGTGAGTCCAGGCTGCAGGCCACCCGGAAGATGTGCCGGACGGCCTCCGCCCCGGTGTGGGTGTACAGCACCCCGGCGAAGCGGTCGGGCGAGAGCCCGTGGTAGGCGGCCAGGCACTCGGTCACGGCCTGGATCGCGACGTCCAGCGTGCCCTCGCAGACCCCGTACACCTCCACCCGGTTGCAGGTGGCCAGGAGCAACCGCTCGGGGATGTCCCCCGAGGCGCCCAGCAGCTCGAGCGGCTTGGACAGGTCGCGCTCCGGGACGTAGAGCCGCTCCCGGATCTCGATGGGCGCGGTCTTGTGGCTCAAACCGAGGACGAAGAGTTCCATGCCACCGCGGTGCGGGCGGCGGCGCTCGCCATCACCACGAGCCCGCCCCGCTCTTCAGGACCTTCACGCCCAGGAAGGTGAACAGCACCAGGCAGAAGCCCAGGATGGCGAGGATGGCCGCCTTGCGGCCGCGCCAGCCCGCCGACACGCGCGCGTACAGGATGCCCGCGTAGATGACCCAGCTCACCAGCGACCAGGTCTCGCGGGGCCGAAGCTGGAAGAACCAGCCCCGCGCCTGCTCCGCCCAGAGGAATCCGCTGAACAGCGCCAGCGTCAGGAGCGGGAAGCCGAGCAGCATGGACTTGAGCCCCATGTCGTCGAGCTGCTCGAGCGCGGGGAGCCGGAAGCGCATCTTGCCGAAGTGCCGCGACTTGAGCTGCCGCTCCTGCACCAGGTACATCAGGCCGGCACAGCAGGTCACCGCGAAGGCGGCGTTGCCCAGGATCGCCAGGCCCACGTGCACCACCGGCCCCCAGCCGCGGAGCCCCGGCGCCAGCGCGTGGAGCCGCTCCGGCGCCGCCGCGGCTGCGGCCGCGGCCACGATGGCGAGCGGCATGACCAGGGCGCCCATGACCCGGTTGCCGTAGCGGCGCTCGACGAGCAGGTAGATGAGCACCGTGCCCCAGGCGAAGAAGGACAGGCTCTGGGCGGGGCCCCAGCGCGGCAGGCCGACGGCCGTGAGGGCCAGCGCGGCGCTGTGCAGGCCGAAGCCGGCCAGGGTGGCCCAGGTCGCCACGGCGCCCACGCGGAGGCGGGTGCTGCTCACGTCCAGCACGTAGTGCGCGCCGCCGACCAGGTAGCCGAAGAGCGCCAGGTAGAGGAGCAGGTCGTTGGTGGCCATCAGTCTCGAGCGTCCCGGGCGGCCGCGAGCAGCGCGGCGATGCACGCCTCGACCGCGGCGGCGTCGCCCCTCGCGGCGCAGTCGTACAGGTCGGAATCCAGCGCCCGCCGGTACACCGCCTGGCGCACCTCCGCGCTGGGGATGCGCCGCCGGGCCCGCTCGCGGAGCACGCGCAGGGCCGCCAGGAAGGCCTCGTACTCCGGGCCCAGCGTGGCCTCCAGCCGCCGGCGCAGCCGGCGCGCCAGCGCCGGGCTGCCCCCGCCGGTTGCCACCGCGACGCAGAGGTCCCCGCGCCGCAGCGTGGCCGGCACGTGGAACGTGGAGGCCTCGGGGTCGTCCGCCACGTTCACCTGGCCGCCCGCCTCGGCCGCCCGCCGCGCCACCTCCCGGTTCACCGCCGGGTCGTCGGTGGCGGCGAAGGCCAGGAACGCGCCCGGGAGGTCGCCCGGCTCGACGGGCCGCCGGCGCCAGGTGACCCGGCCGGCCTCGGCCAGGGCCTGGATGCCGGCCGTGGCTGCGGGGCTGATCACCTCCACCCGGGCCCCGCACTGGAGCAGGGCCTCGATCTTCCGCTCCGCCACCGCGCCGCCCCCCACCACCAGGCAGCGGCGGCCCGCGAGGCGCACCATCATCGGGTAGAGGCGGGGCTCACCGGTCGGCATGGCATCGCGGCGGGAACGAGGGGGCCGGTCATTCCTTGGGCCGCTTCCCGGGGCCCAGCAGGCCCTTGACCTCCTCGACGAACTGGTGGACGTCCTTGAACTGCCGGTACACCGAGGCGAAGCGCACGTAGGCCACCTCGTCCAGGTCGTGCAGCCGCTTCATGACCAGCTCGCCCACCTCGGCGGAGCTGATCTCGCGGTCGGGCTTCTCCGAGAGGCGGGCCTCGATGTCGTCCACGATCTCCTCGAGCTGCGCCACGCTCACCGGCCGCTTCTGGATGGCCTTGAGCAGGCCGCCCAGCAGCTTGTGCCGGTCGAAGGGCTCCCGCCGGCCGTCCTTCTTCACCACCATGAAGTGGATCTCCTCGATGCGCTCGTAGGTGGTGAAGCGGCGGTGGCACTGCAGGCACTCCCGGCGGCGGCGGATCACCTCCCCATCCTTGCCCTCGCGGGAGTCCACCACCTTCTCCGCCAGATTGCTGCAGTACGGGCAGCGCACGTCGCCTCCGTCCGGCGTTCGGCGTCCCGCGTCGCAATTCAACGCGGAACGTGCAACGCGGAACGTTGACTAGCTCGCCAGTCGCTCGGCGTACAGGGGGAAGCCGGCGCACAGCTCGCGCACCTTCCCCGCCACGCGCGCCTGGCGCGAGGTGTCCTCCACGTCCGCCAGCACCTCCGCGATGAGGCCGGCCACGACCTGCATCTCGGCCTCCCGCATGCCGCGGGTGGTGAGGGCCGGCGTGCCCAGCCGGATGCCGGAGGTGATGGTGGGCGGCTTGGTCTCGAAGGGGATGGTGTTCTTGTTGGCCGTGATCCCCGCCTTGTCCAGCGCCGCCTCGGCCGCCTTGCCCGTCAGGCCCTTGGAGGCCACGTCCACCAGCATGACGTGCGTGTCGGTGCCGCCGGACACCAGCCGGAAGCCGTTCCGGATCAGGGCCTCGGCCAGCGCCTTGGCGTTCGCCACGATCTGCCGCTGGTACTCGCGCCAGGCCGGGGTCAGCGCCTCCTGGAAGGCCACCGCCTTGGCGGCGATGACGTGCATCAGCGGGCCGCCCTGCATCCCGGGGAACATGGTCTTGTTGACGGCCGCCGCGTACTTCTCCTTGCAGAGAATCATGCCGCCGCGCGGCCCGCGCAGCGTCTTGTGCGTGGTGGTGGTCACCAGGTCGCAGTGCGGGATGGGCGAGGGGTGCAGCCCGGCCGCGATGATGCCGGCCGGGTGGGCGATGTCGGCCATGAGGTAGCAGCCCACCTCGTCGGCGATCTCGCGGAAGGCGGCGAAATCCAGGGTCCGGGGGTAGGCGCTGCCGCCCGTCACGATCATCTTGGGGCGGTGCTCCCGGGCGAGTTGCCGGACCTCCGCCATGTCGATCTGCTCGGTGTCCTTGCGCACGCCGTAGGCGATCACCTTGAAGAAGCGGCCCGAGAAGTTCACCGGCGAGCCGTGCGTCAGGTGGCCGCCGTGCGAGAGGTTCAGCCCGAGGATCGTGTCCCCGTGCTCCAGCACGGCGAAGTACGCCGCCATGTTGGCCTGGGCGCCGGAGTGCGGCTGCACGTTCGCGTGCTCGGCGCCGAAGAGCCGCTTGGCCCGCTCGATGGCCAGCGACTCGGCCACGTCCACGAACTCGCACCCGCCGTAGTAGCGCTTGCCCGGGTAGCCTTCGGCATACTTGTTGGTGAGCGGGGAGCCCATGGCCTCCAGGACCGCCTCGCTCACGAAGTTCTCGGAGGCGATCAGCTCGAGCTTCGAGGCCTGACGCTCCGTCTCCAGTCGGATTGCCTGGGCGATTTCGGGGTCCACGTCCGCCAGTCGCTTCACGGCTTGGTCCTCCAGAAAAAACGTGGGGAGTCTCGGGGCGCGGCGAGTCTAGTCCCGGCGAGCAGGCGTGTCAAGGAAAAGGCCGGCGCCTGTCGGCACGGAAACCCGCGGAAACGCCGGGACTTGGGGAGCCGGGCTACTGGGCGCCGGGGCGCACGAGGGGGGCGACGTTGCTGTAGCGCGGCGTGCCGTCCGCGTCCACCGTCCGGTACACGGCCGCCCGGGGGGCAGGAGCCGCCGGGAGAGCCTCGGGCCGAGGGGCGGCGCTGGCCGTGAGGGTGCCTACATCCCGCCGATCCAGGTGCTTCAGGACTCGGGCCACGTAGTCCTGGGTCTCCCGATAGGGCGGGATGCCCCGGTGCTTCAGCACGGCGTTCTCGCCGGCGTTGTAAGCGGCCAGGGCCAGGCTCAGCTTGCCGGGAAACATGTCGAGGAGCGTCCGGAGATACCGCACGCCGCCCCGGATGTTCTCCGCCGGGTCGAACGGGTTCCCGACCGCGAAGCGGCCGGCCGTCGCCGGCATGAGTTGCATCAGACCCTGCGCCCCCTTGCGGGAGATGGCCAGCGGCTCGAAGTTCGACTCCACGCGGATGATGGCCCGGACCAGCTGGGGGTCCACGGCGTGCTGCGCGGCGATCTGGTCGATCAGGTCGGCGTACTGCCCGCGCACGATGTCCACGCTGGGCGGCAGCCCGAATGCGGGGAGCGGCTGGAAGTCGGGCCGCGGCGGTGCGTCGGTGTAAAACGCGGTGCCGTCGGGGCCCGTGGAGACGTAGATCGCCGCCTCGCCAGGCTGCGCACACAGGCTCAGGATGCCCAGGGCCATCACCCACCAGAACGTCATGGCCCCGAACGTATACCAGACGAGGCGGCGGCTGACAAGGCGGCCGTGCGGCCCCTGTCGCGCTGCCGACACCTGGGGAACGACCGGGATTCCGCTTGCCCGGCCTGGGGTTTCCCCGTATGGTACGCAAGCAGCTGTCGGCGTTCGGCTTTCAGCGGTCAGCCGGTGCAAAGACGAGGAGCGTGACGCGTGGAGAGGACGGCGGAGGAGCTGTTCGGCGAGCTGGTGGAGATCATGGCGCGCCTGCGGGGCGAGGGCGGCTGCCCCTGGGACCGCGAGCAGACGCACGAGAGCATCAAGCCCTATCTGATCGAGGAGACCTACGAGGTTCTGGAGGCCATCGACGAGCGGGCTCCCGACAAGCTCCGGGAGGAGCTGGGCGACCTCCTGCTGCAGGTGGTCTTCCACGCCCGGATGGCCGAGGAGACCGGGGCCTTCGACATCCGGCACGTCATCGCGAGCATCGCCGAGAAGCTGCGGCGGCGGCACCCCCACGTCTTCGGGGAGGTCAGGGCCGACACGGCGCAGGAGGTGCTCTTCAACTGGGAGCAGATCAAGCAGCGCGAGCGGCAGGCGGCCACCGGCAAGGCCTCGGCCCTGGACGGCGTCCCGCGGGAGCTGCCCGCCCTGCTCCGCGCGCACCGGCTGCAGGAGAAGGCCTCCCGCGTGGGCTTCGACTGGAAGGAGGCGCAGGAGGTCTACCGGAAGGTGGAGGAGGAGCTGGGCGAGCTGCGCGCGGCCATGCAGCAGCAGCGGCCCGAGCGGATGGAGGCGGAGCTGGGCGACCTGCTCTTCGCCCTGGTGAACCTGAGCCGGTTCATCGCGGTGAACCCCGAGGAGGCGCTCCGCAAGACCATCGCCCGCTTCATCGCCCGCTTCCGGTACATCGAGGAGGCCCTGGCCCGGCGCGGCGCCTCCCTGCGCGACGCGACCCTGGAGCAGATGGACAGACTGTGGGACGAGGCGAAGACCAAGGGGATTGGCGAGTAGTCGAATGCGGGATGCGGAATGCGGGGCTGAAGGGCCGTTTGCGCGTCGGCGTCGTGATGGTCCATCGTGTGGTGCGTCCGTGAGCAAGCGGCGGGGGGATCCGCTCGCCGGGGCCGGGCGGCTCGGCGAGGTGTTCGGGCCGGCGGGGCACCTCGCCAAGGTGCTCTCCGGCTACGAGTACCGCCCCTCCCAGCTGCGCCTGGCGCTGGCCGTCGAGGAGACCATCCAGAACGGCGAGATCCTCCTCGCCGAGGCCGGCACCGGGACCGGCAAGACGCTGGCGTACCTCGCGCCCGCCGTGCTCAGCGGCAAGAAGGTCGTGGTGGCCACGGGGACGCGGACGCTGCAGGACCAGCTCTACGCCAAGGACCTGCCGCTCCTGGCCTCCGCCCTGCCCGTCCGGTTCATGGCCGCCCTCATGAAGGGCCGCGCGAACTACCTGTGCCGCTTTCAGCTCCGGCAGCGGCTGGGCCAGCCGCTCACGCGGGCGGAGCAGCAGACGCTGCACGCCATCCAGGGCTGGTCGGGCGACTCGCCGCGGGGCGACCGCGCCGAGCTCGCCTGGCTGCCGGACACCGAGCCGCTCTGGGGCGACATCGCGGCCTCGGCGGAGACCTGCCTGGGCAGCACCTGCCCCGACTACGAGGCGTGCTTCCTCACCCGCATGCGGCAGGAGGCGGCGGCCGCCGACCTGGTGATCGTGAACCACCACCTCCTCCTGGCGGACGCGGCCCTGCGCGACAGCCGCGCCCTGCAGGTCATCCCGCCCTGCGAGGTGCTCATCCTGGACGAGGCCCACCTGCTGGAGGACGTCGCCACCGACTTCTTCGGCGAGGAGATCAGCTCCTTCCGGGCGGAGCGGCTGGTGCAGGACGCGCAGCGGGAGCTGGTGGCGGCCGGGCAGGCGCTGGGCGCGCCGGGCCACCTGGGGCGCCTGGCCGAGGCGGCTGCGCGCTTCTTCCAGGCCATCCCCGTGGGCGAGGGGACGCAGCGGCTCCGGGCGGAGAGCCTGCCGGCGATGGCCGGGCCGGGCCGGGACCTGGTGGAGGCGCTCGGCCTGCTCCACGACCTCCTCCAGGCGCTCCCCCAGAAGTCCGAGGGACTCCTCGGCTGCGCGCGCCGGGCGCGCGAGCAGGCCGCCGTCCTCCGGTCCCTCCTGGCGCCGGCCCGGGCGGACGGCGCGCCGGCGGTTCGCTGGGTGGAGCGCCGCGGCCGGGGCGTGTTCCTGCGATCCTCGCCGCTGGACGTCTCCGCCGATTTTTCCCGGAGCGTGCTGGAGCCCGCGCACGCCGTCGTGCTCACCTCGGCCACGCTCTCCGCCGCCGGCCGCTTCGACTTCGTGCGGGCGCGGCTCGGCATCGCGGAGGCGCGGGAGTTCTCCAGCCCCTCGCCCTTCGAGTACGAGTCGCAGGCCATCCTCTACGTTCCCCGGCACTTGCCGGATCCGCGCCACCCCGCGTTTTTGGAGGCCGCGGCGCGCGAGATCCGGGCCATCCTGGCGATCAGCCGCGGCCGCGGCCTGGTGCTCTTCACGAGCTACGAGGCCATGCAGGCGACGTACGGGCTGCTGGGGGAGACGGACTACCCGCTCCTGCTGCAGGGCGAGGCGCCCCGCGGGCGGCTCCTGGCCCGGTTCCGGGACGAGGTGGACTCGGTCCTGCTGGCCACCCGGAGCTTCTGGCAGGGCGTGGACTTTGCCGGGGAGACCCTGAGCTGCCTGATCATCCACAAGCTGCCCTTCGGATTCCCGGGTGAGCCGGTGCTGGAGGCCCGGCTGGAGTACATCCAGCAGCAGGGCGGCGAGCCGTTCTGGGACTACCAGATCCCCTCCGCAGTCCTGACGCTCCGGCAGGGTCTGGGTCGCCTCATTCGCACGGGGCAGGACCGGGGCGCGCTCTGCATCCTGGACGGCCGGCTCCTCACCAGGGGGTACGGCCGGGCCTTCCTGGACAGCCTGCCCCCCTGCCCCCTGACGCACGATCGCGGGGATTTGCGCGCGTTCTTTGCGCCCGAGCGCACGGCACCCGGGCACCCGGGCGCTCGGGCACTCGGGAAGCCATCCGGTACCTGAGCGCCGGGTCGCCGGAGTGCCAGAGTACCGCACGATGTCCGTCCTGCTCTTCTTCATCGACGGCCTCGGGATCGGCGACGACGATCCCGCGGTGAACCCGGTCGCCCGGGCCGGCTTGCGGCATCTCGGCTTCCTGCGCGGCCGGCCCGCGCCCGACCCCGAGGCCGCCCTCGTCGCCACGGACGCCTGTCTGGGGGTCCCCGGCCTGCCGCAGAGCGCCACGGGACAGACCGCGCTCCTGGCCGGCGTGAACGCGCCTGCCGTCGTGGGCCGGCACATCAACGGCTTCTGCACCACGCGCCTGGCCGCGCTCCTGGACGGCGCCTCGCTCTTCAGCCGGGTGGCGGCGGCCGGCGGCCGGGCCACCTTCGCGAACGCCTACACGCCCACCTTCTTCACGGCGCCGCCCCGGTTCATGTCGGTCACCAGCGTGGCCGTCTCCCAGGCCCGGCTCCCCTACCGGACGCTCGAGGACCTGGCGCGGGGGGAGGCGGTGTACCACGATTTCTCCAACCGCCGGCTGATCGAGCGGGGCTACGTCGTCCCGGCGCGGTCGCCGGAGGAGGCAGGCGCCATCCTGGCCCGCCTGGCGGGCAGCCACGATTTCACCATGTACGAGTACTTCCTGACGGACGTGACCGGGCACGCCCGGGACATGCAGGCGG
>JBHGAX010000083.1:0-12913 GCA_041946635.1 Methylomirabilales bacterium (SeqCode) | reverse complement strand
CCCCGGAGCTGTTCCCGCTGGCGCAGGTATCCCTCCACCAGGCCCCACCACGCCCGCTTCACCTCGCGGGAGACCCTGGCGTAGCCGTAGCCCGGGAGGTCGGTGAACAGGAAGCGGCCGTTGATGAGGTAGAAATTCACCGTGCGGGTGCGGCCCGGCGTGGAGCTGGTGTGCGCCAGCTTCCGCCGGTTGAGCAGCCGGTTGATGAGCGAGGACTTCCCCACGTTCGAGCGGCCCGCGAAGGCGATCTCCGGCCAGGGCGCCTTGGGGAACTGGTCCATGCGCCCCGCGCTCACCAGAAACTCGGCCGTCTGCACCGTGATCACCGCCTTGACTCCCCCGCGCCCGCGTGGTAGGAGAGGCACATGCTCCAGCCTGGACTTCGCGGCAGCGCGGCCGTCACGGTCGGGCCGCAGCACACCGCCGGATCGCTGGGAAGCGGGGACGTCCCCGTCTTCGGGACGCCGGCCCTGGTCGCCCTGATGGAGCAGGCGGCCGTTGCGGCGCTGGCCGCGCACCTGGCGCCGGGGGACTCCACCGTGGGCACCCGCCTCGACATCGCGCACCTGGCGGCCACGCCGGTGGGCCAGGTGGTGCGCGCCGAGGCCGAGCTGACGGCCGTGGACGGCCGGAAGCTCACCTTCGCGGTCGCGGCCTTCGACGGCCGCCAGAAGATCGGCGAGGGCCGCCACGAGCGCGTGCTGATCAACCGCGACCGCTTCCTCGCCAAGCTCTCAGGCTCCTGAAGAAGGCCCGCCCCGTTTCCCCGTTTCTCCGCCCCGGCGCCTCCGCGCCTCTTCGCCTCCGCGGCTCTGCGCTGGCGCCCCCGCCCCTTCGCGTCGCCGACCTCCGCCTCGTGGCCCAGGCGCTCGACGCCCCGCGGCCCTGAAGGAGTGCCCGGGGCCGGCGTCCGTTCAGCCCCAGCGTAGCCCGAGCCACACGCGCCTTGCTGCACGAGCACTGAGGCGCCGGAGGGTCACCCGCCGCGCGACACCACCTGTTCGCGCAGCCTGAACTTCTGGATCTTGCCGTTGGCCGTGAGGGGAAACTCGTCCACGAAGGTGACCGCCCGCGGGACCTTGTAGCTCGCCAGCCGCTCGCGCACGAAGGCCACGAGCGCCTCCGCCTGGACCGCGGCCCCCGGCCGCCGCTGCACGAAGGCGTGTCCCACCTCGCCCAGGCGAGGATCGGGCACGCCCACCACGGCGGCCTGCAGCACGGCCGGGTGCTGGTACAGCACGTTCTCCACCTCGGCCGGGTACACCTTGAGCCCGCCGTGGATGTACATGTCCTTCAGCCGGCCGGTGATCCGGTAGAGCCCGCCGCCGACCTCGCGGGCCAGGTCGCCCGAGTGCAGCCAGCCCTCGCCGTCGATCGCCTCCGCCGTCTTCTCGGGCATGCGGTGGTACCCCAGCATGACGTGCGGCCCGCGCACGCAGATCTCGCCCTCCTCGCCGGCCGGGAGCCTGGCGCCCGAGGCGGGATCCACGATCTTCACCTCCACGCCGGGCAGCGGCGGCCCCACGCCCTGCAGCAGGACGCCCAGCCCGGCGCCGGCCTCGGTGAGCAGGCTCACCGAGGCCTCGGTCTGCCCGTAGGAGTTCGCGATCTCCGGCGCCGCCAGCCGCTCCACGATCCCGCGCATCACCACGTCGGGCACCGGCATGCTGCCGATCATGCCCGTGCGCAGGGAGCGGCGATCGCGCCCGGGCAGGTCGGGGTGCTCGAGGAGCATCTGGAACATCGTGGCCGTGGAGTAGATCGCGGTGCAGCGGTGCCGCTCGATGAGCGCCAGGCTCTCGCCCGGCTCGAACACCTCCTGGACCACCAGGCTGCCGCCGTGCGTGAGGACGCCGATCACGCCGTTCACGCACCCGAAGACGTGGAACAGCGGCGGCGCGAGGAGCAGCCGGTCCGCCGGCGTGAACCGCTGCCGCTCGCCCATGTGGAAGGCGTCGTAGATGACGCTGCGGTGGCTGAGCAGCGCGCCCTTGGGGAAGCCCGTCGTGCCGGAGGTGTAGAGCAGGAGGAGCGGGTCCTCGGGGCGGACCCGGGGCAGCTCCCCCGGCGGCTCGTGCGCGGCAAGCTCCCGGAAGGCGACGGCGCCGGCCGGCACCCGGTGGCCCCGCACGATGAGCCGGCGCAGCGCCGGGAAGCGCTCGGCGCCCGCCGGCCCCAGGCGCTCCAGGAAATCCATGCCGTGCCAGGCGTCGGGGAGGACCAGGGCCGCGGCCTCCGACTGGCGGAGGATGTAGGCCGCCTCGCTCGTCTTGTAGCGGGTGCTGATGGGGACGAGCACGAGGCCCAGCCGGGCGGCCGCCAGCTCCAGGCGGACCCAGTCCAGGTCGCTGGGGAGCCAGACGGCGAGGCGCTCGCCCTTGCGCAGCCCGACGGCCGCCAGCCCGCCCGCCAGCCGGCGGCTCTCCTGCGCGAGCTCCGCGTAGCTGCGCGCCTCCTCCCGGAACAGCACGGCGGTCCGCGCACCCTGGGCCTCCGCCATGCGGTCCAGGACGGCGGCGAGCGTCTCCTGCAGGGGATCCATCACGCGGGTGCGCCTCTCCGTACCTCGAGGACGGTCGGGATGGGCGGCGCGGCTACTGCCCCGCCAGGGCGGCGGGCAGCCGCTGGGCCACCGACGCGACCAGCCAGCCGATGGCCGCGCACACGGGGAAGGTGAGCACCCAGGCCGCCACCACGCCGCGCACCACGCCCCAGCGCACGGCGGAGAGCTTGCGCGCCGCCCCCACCCCCATGATCGCCGTGCTGATGGTGTGCGTCGTGCTCACCGGGATCCCGAGGCGGGAGGCCAGCTCGATCGCGCTGGCCGCCCCCGTCTCCGCCGCGAAGCCCTGGTAGGGCTCGAGCTTCACCATGCGCATGCCCATCGTGCGGATGATGCGCCAGCCGCCGATGGAGGTGCCGACGGCCATCATCAGCGAGCAGACGAGGATGACCCACCAGGGGACGTGGAAGGTCTCCGTCGCGGGGATGGCGCCCGCCACCATGAGGCTCAGCGTGAAGACCCCCATGAACTTCTGTCCGTCGTTGCTGCCGTGGCTGAAGGCCATGAAGGCGGCCGACAGGACCTGGAGCTTGCCGAACACCGCGGTGATGCGGGTGGGGGCGAAGCGCTGGAACAGCCAGTAGACCGCGATGACGATGAGCAGGCCGCCGCCGAAGCCCAGCACCGTGGAGAACAGGAGGCCGACGGCCACCTTCTCCCAGCCGGTGCCGATCAGCGCGCCCAGGCCCCCGGTGGCGTAGCCGGCCCCGGTGATGCTGGCCACCAGCGCGTGCGATTCGCTGGTGGGCAGCCCGAAGCGCCAGGCCAGGGAGCTCCAGAGCACGATGGCCACCATGGCCGCGCCGATCGTGCTCAGGGTGATGCTCTCGTGCTGCACGAATCCCTTGCCGATGGTGACGGCCACGGCCGTCCCGGACGCCACCCCCAGCGCGTTCAGGACCGTGGCCATCATCAGCGCCGTCCGCGGGGCCAGGACCCGGGTGGAGACGACCGTCGCGATGGCGTTGGGCGCGTCCGTCGCGCCGTTCACGAACTCGGCCGCGAGGACCAGCGCCAGGACCAGCAGCAGCCCCAGGGACAGGCCGTCGAACACGTCCATCCTCCCGCGTCGCATGACCGCGCGAACGAGACACCGAATGGTATGCGGCCCAGATGCTAGCAGAGAATCTATTGGACAGCACCAACTTCTCCCGGCACCCTGGCAGGCAGCGCGCTGGCCGCACACGGCGCCCGGGCGACGGGCGGGGAGGAGCGATGCACGACAGGACCGCCGGGATTCTCTTGCACCTCACCTCGCTGCCGTCCGCCTACGGCATCGGGGATCTCGGCCCCGCCGCCCACGCCTTCGTGGACTTCCTCGCGGCCGCCGGACAGCGTTACTGGCAGATCCTCCCGGTGAACCCCACCAGCCCGGCGCGCGGCAACAGCCCCTACAGCAGCCTCTCGGCCCTCGCCGGCAACGCGCTGCTCGTCAGCCCCGAGTTCCTGGTCCGGGACGGCCTGCTCCCCGCCTCGGCGCTCGAGCCGCCCCCGCGTTTTCCCGCCGACCGGGCGGACTGCGCCGGCGCCTCCGCGTACAAGGCGAAGCTGTTCGAGGCGGCCTACGGAACGCTCGCGGCCTCGCGCGCGGAGCGCGCGGCCTTCGAGGCCTTCTGCCGCTCCCACGCGGGGTGGCTGGACGACTACTGCCTGTTCGTGGTCATCAAGCGGCAGCACGCGGGGCGAAGCTGGAGCGACTGGCCGGTGGAGCTGCGGGACCGCCGGGCCTCCGCCCTGCGCGCGGTCGCCGCGCACAGCGGCGAGGAGCTGGAGCGGGAGAAGTTCAGCCAGTACCTCTTCGCCAGGCAGTGGCAGGCCCTGCGGGACCACTGCCGCGCCCGCGGCGTCCGCGTGATCGGCGACCTGCCCATCTACGTCGACTTCGACAGCGCGGACGTCTGGGCGCATCCCGAGCTGTTCCGGCTCGGGCCCGACCGGCGGCCGGAGGTCGTCTCCGGCGTGCCGCCGGACTACTTCAGCGCCACGGGGCAGCTCTGGGGCAACCCCATCTACCGCTGGGATCGGCTGCGCGCGACCGGCTTCCAGTGGTGGGTCGAGCGCATCCAGCGGAACGCGGAGCTATTCGACGCCCTGCGCATCGATCACTTCCGCGGGCTGGTGGCCCACTGGGAGGTGCCGGCCAGCGAGGCGACGGCCGTGCACGGTCGCTGGGTGGAGGTGCCCACGGACGAGCTCTTCGCCGCCCTCCGCGGCCGCGTCCCCGATTTTCCCTTCATCGCCGAGGACCTGGGGCTGATCACGCCGGACGTGCAGGCCGCGCGGGATCGCCTGGGGCTGCCCGGCATGAAGGTCCTGCTCTTCGCCTTCATGGACCGCTCGGCCTGCAGCCCGTACCTGCCCCACATGTATCCCCGGAACTGCGTGGTCTACACCGGCACCCACGACAACAACACGGCCCGCGGCTGGTTCGAGCGGGAGCTGTCGCCCGAGCAGCGGCGCTACCTGGGCCGCTACCTGGGCTGCGAGGTGACGGCGGAGCAGGTGTCCTGGGCGCTCGTCCGGCTGGCCATGCTCTCGGTGGCCGACACCGCCATCCTGCCGATGCAGGATGTGCTGGGGCTGGACGAGCGCGCGCGCATGAATCGCCCCGGGGTGGGGGACGGCAACTGGGAATGGCGGCTGTCCCCCGCGGAGCTCACCCCGGACCTGGCCGCCCGGCTGCGGGAGCTCACGGAGATCTCCGGCCGGATCTGAGGGGCCCCCGCCACGCCGCGCGGCTCAGGCCTTCGCAGCCTCCCCCCACTCCCCTTCCGGCGGGAACAGGCTGTAGTACTTGACCCCCTCGCGCGGACGCGCCATCCAGGGGGCGACGGTCTCCTTCCAGTGCAGGTAGTGGGGCGTCCGCTGGTGCGCCGCGAAGTCCTCCTTGACGTGGTACACCTCGTAGAGCAGGAACCGACTCGGCTCGGACTCCGACTGCAGCACGTCGAAGCGCACGTTGCCCGGCTCCTTCCGGCTGCCGCGCGCGTTCTCCAGCGTGGCCTCGATGAACGGCTGCACCTGCTCCGGCTTCACGTGGATCGTGACGCACACCACGTACATGGTCGCCTCCTGCCGTCCGAGGTCCGAAGTCCGAGGTCCGAGGTCGGCGACCAGCTCGCGTGGCCGTGGCGCGCCGCTCGCCGACCTCTGACCTCCGCCCTCTGATTTCTGGCGTCTACGGCTTCCACGCCATGCTGAAGCCTTCGATGCGCTCGTCCGGACGCGCCTTCCAGTCCAGCTTGCGGCTCACGCCGTAGCTGTCGATCTGCTGGTACAGGCAGATGGCCGGCGCGTCGTCGATGAAGAAGCGGCCGGCCTTCGCGTAGGCGGCCAGGCGCTTCTTGGGCTCCATGGTGGTCTGCCCCTCTTCCAGCAGCGCGTTGAAATCGGGGTTCCAGTAGTTCGCGAGCACCTGCCCCGTCCGGAACATGGGCGTGTACGTGTAGTCGGCGTCCCAGGTGGTGTTCCCCCACCCGATCAGCCACATCGGCCCGCCGCCGTGCGGGTAGGCGATCTTGTTCATGTAGGTGGTCCACTCGTACACCTTCAGCTCCGTCCGGATGCCCGCCTGGGTGAGCTGTCCGGCGATCGCCTCGGCCACCTCCTTGTCCTTGGGGTACCGGCCGTTGGGCGAGTGCAGCACCAGGTCGATGCCGTTCGGGTAGCCGGCCTCGGCCAGCAGCTTCTTGGCCTTCGCCACGTCGTGCGGGAACGGCTTGAGCTTGGGGTCGTGGCCGAAGTGCTTGGAGGTGAGCGGCGTGGCGATGCGGATGGCCTGCCCCTCCAGGACGTTCTTGATGATGGAGTCGATGTCCACCGCGTAGTTGATGGCCTGCCGCACGCGCGCGTCCGCCGTGGGCCCCGGGTACTTCTTGGTGCAGTCGTAGGAGCCCTGGCTCATCTCGCACTGCACGTTGTAGATGGGCATGAAGATGGTGCGGACGCTGGGCGCCGAGGAGACCGTCACCTTGGCGTGGTCCTTGATGTCCTTCACGAGGTGCGGGGGCACGTTGGTGGCGATGTCCACCTCCCCGGTCTGGAGCGCCGACATCCGGGTGGCCTCCTCGGGGATCGGACGGAAGAGCAGCGTCTTGATCTTCGGCGCGCCGCGCCACCACCGCTCGTTGGCCTCCAGCTCGATGCGGTCGTCCTTCACCCAGCGCACGAACTTGAAGGCCCCCGTCCCGACCGGGTTCCGCGCCAGGAACGCCTTGTCCTTCTCCTTGAAGTACTTCGGCGGGACCATGGCGCCCCGCAGCGTGAGGTGGGCGTCCAGCGTCGGGAAGGGCTTCCTGGTCACGATGTGGATGGTGTGCTTGTCCTTCACCTCCACGCGGTCGATCGTCCGGAGGGCCGTCATGCGCAGGTTGTTGGCCGGATTGGCCAGGCGCTCCAGGCTGAACTTGGCCACCTCGGCGTCGAACTCCTCCCCGTTGGTGAACTTCACGCCCTGCCGCAGCTTGAATTCCCAGGTGGTGGGATTCACCAGCTTGTAGGACGTCGCCAGCCAGGGCGTGATCTTCAGGTCCTTGTCGCGGACGAGCAGCGTGTCGTAGATGTTCAGGAGCACGTTGAAGGCCGGCGTCTCTTCATGGTCGTGCGGGTCCAGGGTCGTGGGGTCGACTCCCTGGGCCACCGTGACCTTCCCGCTGGGTGCCGCCCAGGCCGCCGGAGCCAGCACCAGCACGAGCAGCGCACCCACGACCCATCCCAACCGTCGCATCACAGCCCCTCCTTCTTTGTCTTGAACCGCCAAGACGCCACCGGACCCCCTAGACCAAGGGGAAGAGCGGACGATTCGCCTGATGCCGTCCCGCAACACTGGCACAGAAGCTAGCTCTCGAGGTAACCCGGGCCCAGACACCGATGGACTTCCAGTGCAGCATCAGCAACCGCGCGAGCCAAGGCATCAACGTTAGGGTCAGGTTCGGTTCTTGCGGTCCTCGCCATGGAGTTCCCTCGGTGGCGCCTTGGCGCCTTGGCGGTTCACACCTGCAGTCGCGGGTCCAGGGCGTCGCGCAGCCAGTCGCCCAGCAGGTTGATGCCCAGGACGGTCAGCATGATGCACAGGCCCGGGAACGTGGCCAGCCACCACGCGGTCGAGAGGTACGCGCGGCCGTCCGCCAGCATGCCGCCCCAGGTGGGCGTCGGCGGCGGGATGCCGAGGCCCAGGAAGGACAGCGCGGACTCCAGGATGACCATGCGGGCGACTTCCAGCGTGGCGATGACGATGACGGGCGTCAGCACGTTGGGCAGCAGGTGCCGGAAGACGATGCGCCCGCCCCCGCCGCCCAGGGCCTGCGCCGCCGACACGAATTCCCGGGTGCGCAGCGACAGCACCTCCGCCCGGACGACGCGCGCGTAGGACACCCAGCTCGTCACGCCGAGGACCACGATGATGTTCCGGAGGCTCGGCCCGAGGACCGCGATCACGGCCAGCGCCAGCAGGATGAAGGGCATGGCCAGCATCGTGTCGGTCAGGCGCATGCAGAGGTCGTCCACCCGCCCGCCGCGGTAGCCGGCCACCAGGCCCAGCAGCGTGCCGATGGTCCCCGCCAGGGCGACCGCGGACAGGCCGATGACCAGCGAGATGCGCGCGCCGAAGACCAGGCGGCTCAGGATGTCGCGCCCGAGGTGGTCGGTCCCCAGCACGGCCAGCGGGCCGCCCTCGGCGCGCCAGCCGGGCGGCTTCAGGCGCTTCACCACCGCCTGGGCCGTCGGGTCGGCGGGCGCGACCCAGGCCGCAAGCACCGCCGAGGCGGCCACCGCCAGCACGATGGACAGGCCCAGCATGGCCGCCTTGTTGCGCACCAGCTCCCGCAGCATGCGGCGTACGTCCTGCCGCCGCCCCTGCGGGCGGACCGCCTCGGCCGTCTCCATGGCCAGCGCGCTGTCGCTCATGACGACCCGGTTACCGGTTCGAGGTTCGAGGTTCACGGTTCAGGTGCACGGCGCGCTGCACCTCGAACCGCCGCACCGGGAACCGGCCCACTCCGCGCGGCGCCTACTTGTAGGCGACGCGCGGGTCCACGTAGGTGTAGAGCACGTCCACCAGGAAGTTGATCAGGATGAAGATCCCCGCCAGCATGAACACGGCGGCCTGCACCACCGGGTAGTCCCGGTTGGCGATGGCCTGCACCGCCAGCCGGCCCACGCCCGGCCAGGCGAAGATGCTCTCGGTGATCACGGCGCCGCCCAGGAGCGTGCCCAGGTCCAGGCCGATGACGGTGATGACGGGAATGGCCGCGTTCTTCAGGCCGTGCTTCAGCACCACCCGCGGCTCCGACAGCCCCTTGGCCCGCGCGGTGCGCACGTACTCCTGGCCCATGACCTCCAGCATGCCGGAGCGGGTCAGCCGCGCGATGCGGGCCATGGAGAAGGCCCCCAGCGTGACGGCCGGGAGCACGAGGTGCTGCCAGCTGCCCGAGCCGAACGCCGGCAGGAGGTTCAGCCGCACGGCGAAGAGCAGGATGAACATGATGCCCAGCCAGTACACCGGCATGGACTGCCCGAGGAGCGCCAGCACCATGCCGGCGTGGTCCACGAAGCTGTTCCGCCGGACGGCGGAGAGGACCCCCACGGGCACGGCCACCAGGACGGCGAGGCCCATGGCGGCCAGGGTCAGCTGGATGGTGGCCGGCATGCGCTCCAGGACGAGACCCATGGCCGGCTGCTGGTGCCGCAGCGACAGGCCGAAGTCGCCGTGAAGCACGCCGGTGAAGAAGCGTCCGTACTGCGTGTCCGTCACCAAGCGCCAGGGCGGGTCGAGGTACTGCCATGGGGGCCAGCGGAGGAAGAGCGGGTCGTTGAACCCCATGAGCTTCCGGAAGTTGTCAATGTCCTCCTGCGTGGCGTCCGGGGGCAGGAGCAGGAGGGCGGGGTCGCCGGTCAGGTGCAGGATGATGAAGATGATGAGGGAGATGCCGAAGAGCACCAGGCAGGACTGCCACAGCCGCCGTACGAGGTAGCCGGTCATCGGGCATGGCCTCGGGGACGTCGGACCTCAGGAGCCACCTGCCACCTCGCGGCGCCGCACGCCCGACACCGCATGCGGCTCCAGGTGCGGAAAAACGGAAAGCCCCTTCTCGGCCGTGCTGAGAAGGGGCTGGAATTGATGGCGCCCTCCTCATCTCTCCCCGGTCTTCGCGCGGCACGCCGGGGCAGGAGTTGGCACCCCGCCGTCAGCAGGGTTGCCGTGGCTTCCTCGGGCCAGTCCCTCAGCCACTCTGGATGAGAAGCGATTCGTTTCTACTCGATCCCCCCGGGACTGTCAACGAATTATTCAGCGCCTTTCCCGTTGACACCGCCGGGTGTCCGAGGTACGAGAACGGACGGCACGGCCACCACCACGGCTGCTCCGTCGGGCGGATCACCCGCCGGTGAGGAGAGCGAGCATGGCGACCCGGCCCCGCGCATCGCGAACGAAAGACGCCGCCCTGGACCCCGCCGCCGCCCTGGCACTGCTCGAGTCCATGCTGACGATCCGCCGCTTCGAGGAGAAGGCGATCCAGCTGTTCGAGCGCGGGCTGATCCGCGGCAATGTGCACCCCTGTATCGGCCAGGAGGCGGTGTCGGCCGGCGTCTGCGCTGTCCTCCGGCGGGACGACTACATGACCAGCACGCACCGCGGGCACGGCAACTGCCTGGCCAAGGGCGCCGACGCGGGCCGCATGATGGCCGAGCTGCTCGGCAAGGCGACGGGCTACTGCCAGGGCAAGGGCGGCTCCATGCACATCGCCGACTTCGAGGGCGGCAACCTGGGCGCCAACGGCATCGTGGGCGGCGGCTTCCCCATCGCCGTGGGCGCCGCCATCGGCATCCAGAACCGCGGCAGCGACCAGGTGGTGGTCTGCTTCTTCGGCGATGGGGCGGCCAGCCAGGGCACGTTCCACGAGAGCCTGAACCTGGCCGCGCTCTGGAAGCTGCCCGTCCTCTTCGTCTGCGAGAACAACCAGTACGCGATCTCCACGCCCCTGCAGGAGAGCGCGGCGCACCCGCTACTGGCGGACCGGGGAGCAGCCTATGGCATTCCCGGCCTGCGCGTGGACGGCAACGACGCGGTGGAGGTGTGCCGGAGGGCCGGCGAGGCGGTCGCCCGCGCCCGCCGGGGCCAGGGGCCCAGCCTGCTGGATTGCCTCACCTACCGGTTCTACGGCCACTTCACCGGCGACGCCGGGCACGGGATCCGGTACCGGACCAGGGAAGAGATGGACGCCTGGAAAGCCCGCTGCCCCATCGCCGCGCTGCAGCGGCGCCTGACCGCGGCCGGCGTGCTGACCGAGGCGCAGGCCAAGGCGCTGGACGACCGCGTGACCGCGCGGATCGAGGACGCGGTGCGCTTCGCCGAGGCGAGCCCCTGGCCCGCCCCCCAAGACGCGCTCCACGACGTGTTCTCGGAAATCTAAACCGCCAAGGCGCCAAGACGCCAAGGAAGGAATGACGCCCGCGCCTGCGGCGCGGGGAAGCGTCGGAGCGTGGGCTCCGGGGTTCTCGTTCCTGTCCCAAACCTTCCCGAGGTTCTTCTTGGCGTCTTGGCGCCTTGGCGGTTCAAATGTTTCTTCAGGAGGCTCCGATGCCGGAGATGACGTATGTCGAGGCGCTGCGCGGGACGCTGGAAGAAGAGATGGCCCGCGATCCCGCGCTCATGCTGATCGGGGAGGACATCGGGCGGTTCGGCGGCGTCTTCGGCGTGACCAAGGGGCTCCTGGACAAGTTCGGCCCGCGGCGCGTGCGCAGCACGCCGATCTCCGAGGCCACCATCGTGGGCGCGGCGCTCGGCGCGGCCATGACCGGGACGCGGACCGTGGCGGAGCTGATGTACGTGGACTTCGTGGGCTGCGCCATGGACCAGCTCATGAACCAGGTGGCCAAGATGCACTACATGTCGGGCGGCAAGCTGAAGGTGCCGCTGGTGATCCGGACCGCGCAGGGCGCCGGCCGCGGCAACGCCGCGCAGCACTCGCAGAGCCTGGAGTCGCTCTTCCTCCACGTGCCCGGCCTGAAGGTCGTCCTGCCCTCGTCGCCGCACGACGCGCGCGGACTGCTGCGCTCCGCCATCCGCGACGACAACCCGGTCCTCTTCATCGAGCACAAGCTGCTCTACTCCACCAAGGGGCCGGTCGGGGACGGCGACTACCTGGTGCCGTTCGGGCAGGCGGCCGTGAAGCGGACGGGTCGGGACGTGACCCTGGTCACCCTCTCGCACATGGTGCAGCGCGCGCTCCGCGCGGCCGAGCGGCTGGCGCAGGAGGGGATCGAGGTGGAGGTCATCGACCTCCGCACGCTGGTGCCCCTGGACCTGGAGACGGTCCTCGCGTCCGTCCGGAAGACGAACCGCGCCGTGGTGGCGCACGAGGCCTGCCGGCAGGGCGGCTGGGGCGCCGAGGTCGCCGCGGAGATCCAGGAGCGCGCGTTCGATTCTCTCGACGCACCCGTGGCCCGGGTCGGAGCGCTGGATGTCCCGATCCCCTACAGCAAGCCGCTGGAAGACTTCGTGATCCCGAACGAGGAGCGCCTGGTCGCGGCCGTGCGAGAGGTCGTGGGGAAGTGCTGAGCAGTGCTAACGTTGGTTTCCTCGGCTGGAAGGCGTCTTCGTGACAATCGATTCCTTTGACTCCATCCACGAGGGAAGCTCTTGCCCCGTTGCTTCCGCATAGAGTGTTTCCGGCGCCACGTCCACCTCATCATCTCCCCACGTAACGGCGCCTAGCTCGCGGTTCACCGAGAAGCTTCGGAAGAACGTCCTGTCCTTGAAGCGTTCGAATACACCTCCTCTCTCGACGTACTTCTGGAAGTCCACGACACCCCTCTGTCCGTCATCGAATTCAAGTTCGCTGAGATAGCCCCCGCGATAGGTTGCCCTTCGTCAAGCCGATAGAGAACATACACCAATCTCTGCATTGCGTGCTATCGCTCGAGCCCGTCCGGCCCCGCCCCGCACACCAGCGCGCACACCGTCCGCCCGTCCAGGCCCTGCACCCTCCTGCTGCGCACGGCGGCGATGGAGGCGGCGCCGCTCAGGTCCGCGGCCAGGCCCATCTCGAACCAGAGCCAGCGCGAGGCGTCCTGCATCTCGTCGTCGGTGACCAGCACGATCTCGTCCACGTACTGCTGGACCAGTGCGAGGTTGATCGGCTCGGTCTTCTTGCAGGCCATGGTGGGCACGCGCGTGGTGATCTCCGGCAGCTCCACCACGCGCCCGGCCTTCACGCTGTCGTGGAGCGTCGGGGAGCCGACGGGCTCGATGCCGATGAGGCGCACGGACGGCTTGATGGCCTTGGCCATGACCCCGATGCCGCTGATGAACCCGCCGCCGCCGATGGCCACCAGGATGGTGTCCACCTCGGG
>JBHGAX010000082.1:0-13032 GCA_041946635.1 Methylomirabilales bacterium (SeqCode) | reverse complement strand
CGGCAGATAGCAGAAAAGGTGGACATGGGAGCCTGCTGTTGGGGCGTGCAGGAGCAGCGGTCGGGAGGAAGCGCAGGAGGGACCCGGGAGGGCGATCAGCTCGTGCCGATCCGGCCGTCCACCATGTGGTAGATGCGGTCGAAGCCGTCCAGCATCCGCTCGTCGTGGGTGACCACGATGACCGCGGCCTGGTGCTCCCGGCCCAGGCGGCGCAGGAGCTGCATCACGGCCTTGCCGCGCTCGGTGTCCAGGGCGGCCGTCGGCTCGTCGGCCAGGATCACGGCGGGGTTGTTGATGACCGCGCGCGCGACGGCCAGGCGCTGCTGCTCGCCGCCGGAGAGGGTCGCCGGGTAGGTGTCCGCCCGGTGCAGGAGGTCCAGGCTCTGCAGCAGCTCCCTGGCGCGGCGCAGCGCCTCGCGCCGCGGCACGCCCTCGAGCGTGAGCACCAGCGCCACGTTCTCGGCGGCGGTGAGGAAGGGGATCAGGTTGTAGGCCTGGAAGATCATGCCCACCTTCTCCCGGCGCAGCCGCCGGTCGTCCACGGTGGCCAGCGCGTCGGCGCACACCTGCTCGCCCGCGATGGTGATGCAGCCGCTGGTGGGCGGGTCGATGAGGGACAGGGCCCGGAGCAAGGTCGTCTTGCCGGAGCCGCTGGGGCCCATGAGCGCCACCAGCTCGCCGGGCTCCACCGAGAGGTTCACGTCCTTCAGGGCGACCACCTCGGTCTCGCCCCGCCCGAAGACCTTGCTCAGGTGCTGTGCGGCGACGGCGGGCATCAGGCGCCACCTCCCAGGGCGAGGGTCGGGCTCGTGTTGAGCGCCCGGCGGATGCCGAACAGGCTGGCCAGCACGCAGATCACGACCACGATCCCGAGCAGCACGTACTGGTCGAACGGCAGGATCGCCACCCGCCGGGGGAAGAACTCGTAGGTCAGGCTGATGAGCACGGCGCCCAGCCCGTACCCGAGCACGCCGAGCGCGAGGGCCTGCTGCAGGATCAGGCCGGCGATCTTGCGGTCCGGCGCGCCGATGATCTTGAGGGTGGCGATGTCCCGCGTCTTCTCCATGGTCATGGTGAAGATGACCAGCGCAATCACGACCGTGGAGACGGCGAGCAGGATGATCCTGAACAGCAGGATCTGCTGCCGCGCCCGCTCCACCACGCTCTTGACCAGCACCTCCTCCTGGTCGGCCGTGGTCATGGCCCGGTAGTGGTTCCAGCGCTGGATGCGGGCCGCGACCGCTTGGGGATCGGCCCAGGGCTCCAGCCGGACCAGGATGGCGTTGGCCAGATGCGTGTCCTGCACGAGCGGCGCGAGCGCCTCGGCCCGGACGCCGGCGAGCGCCGGCGCGGAGCGCAGACCGGCTTCCAGGCGCGCGCGCTCGTTCCGGATGGCCTCGTTGGCCTTCAGGAACTGGATCTCCTGGGCGTCCTGCAGCGAGACGAAGGCCACCGGGTCCCCCGCGCTGGACACCATGCCCTCGGTGAGCCCCACCACCGTGAAGCGCAGCCGGCCGATGGCCACTTGGGTGCCGAGGGGCAGGCCGGCGCGCCGGTCGATGAGCATGTGATAGCGACTCCGGAGCAGCGGCAGCCCGGCGGCCACGGCCGGGGGGCCGCCGAGGCCGCCGGGCCGGTAGCCCACGAGCTGCACCCGAAACGGCCGCGGCCCGATGCGGAACTGGAGCGACTGGAAGGCGATCGGCGCGGCCTCGCGCACGCCCGGCACCGCGCGGATCGCCCGGTACAGGTCTTCCGGGAGGCGCGACGTCTCGGCGAACGGCCCGTTGGTGTCCTTCTGGACCACCCACAGGTCCGCGCCGGGCGCCCGCACCAGGGAGAGCGCGTCCTCCACGAGGCCCCGGTAGATGCCGCCCATGGCCATCACCGTCCCGAGCAGCAAGCCCAGGCCCAGCGCGGTCAGGACGAACCGCCCGACCCGGTAGCGGACATCGCGGATGGCGAGGTTCATCGGAGCGCCTCGGGGCCCGTCAGCCCGCCCGCAGTGCCGTGACGCGCCGCCCGTCGTTCGCGCGATCGGCCAGCCGGCCGGGCGCCACCACCACCTCGTCGCCGTGCCGCAAGCCCTCGACGACCTCGGCCCAGCCCTCGGGGTCCACCGGACCGAGTCGCACCGGGCGGAAGGCCAGCCGGCCGCCGGCGACCGTCCACACCGCGGGGCCGTCCTTGGACCGGACCAGGGCACCCAGGGGCACGGCCAGGACGTTCTGCCGTCCGGCGGGCCGGACCGTCGCCTCGGCCTGCTCGCCCAGCGTCAGGCGGCCCGGCCGCTCCTCGAAGGCGATGTCCACGGCGAGTTGCTCGGTGACCCGGTCGCTCTCGCGCCGGATCCGCGCCACGCGGCCGGGCAGCCGGCGGCCGGGCAGGCTGCGGAGCGCGATCTCGGCCGGCTGGCCGACGGCCAGCCCGCCCACCTCGCGCTCGTCCACGTGCACGGTGACCCAGGCGGTGCGCGGGTCCGCGATCTTCAGGATGCTCGCGCCGGGCGCGACGGTGGCGCCCGCCTCCAGGTCCCGGCTGACCACCAGGCCGTCCACGGGGCTGCGAATCTCGGTGTCCGCGTCCCGGGCGCGCGCGGCGGCCAGCGCCGCCTCGGCGGCCCGGACCTCCTGGCGGAGCGTCGCGAGCGCCGCCTGGGCCACCGCCACGTCCTCCTGGGCCGCCCGGCGCTGCGCGTCGGCACTCTTCAGCTCCTCGCCCGCGGCGGCAGCCTCCGTCACGCGGACGTCCATCTCCACGCGGGCCACGCCGCCCTCCTGGTGGAGCTGCCGCCAGCGCTCCGCGTTGACGCGCGCCAGGCTCTCCGTCGCGCGCAGCCGCCCCACCGCGGCCTCGGCGGCCTGCACCCCGGCCGCCGCCTTCCGCACCGCGACCTCCTGGGCCGCGACCGCCATGCGCGCCCGCTGCAGGGTCGCCTCGGCCTGCGCCACCTGCGCCTGATGTTCCGCCCGGTCCAGCCTGGCCACGACTTGCCCGGCCCGCACCAGGTCCCCCTGGTCGACCAGGACCGAGACCAGCCGCCCGGTGATCTTGGCGGAGACGTTCACCGCCAGCTTGGCCTCCACCGTGCCGACCCCCTGGACGGCGGGGGCGATGTCCCGCGTCGCCACGGCCGAGACCGCGACGGGGACGGGCCGCAGGACGTACCGCGCCCCGGCCACCGCCAGGAGGAGCAGCAGCCCCGCGCCGATGCCTCGCGCGACCCACCGCCAGATCCGCTGCGTTTTCATGGCGTCACCCCCGGGTGTCAAGAGCCGGCTCGCCCTGTCCTAGCGACTTAGAGGCCCGCGGACGGCAAAGGATTCACATCGCTGGAGCGGACTCTACCCCGCAGGTCTCGGGCCGTCTGCGACTCTGGTCGCACTGCCAGCCGACCTGCGTGCGGCCGGCGCTTTCCCAGGGCTGACCAGCCGTGGTATACCTAGCGCCACAATCCGAGCCCTGAGGCGGGGGATGCCCATGACGACCATGGCCTCGGCGTTGCGGCAAGTGGCGTATTTTGCGGACCTGGACGACGCCCGGCTGCGCGACCTGGCGGGCAGCGTGCGCGAACGCAAGTACGAGGCGGGCGACATGGTGCTCCTCGAGGGCGAGCCGTGCGAGGGGCTCGGCTTCGTGCTGAGCGGCCGGGTCAAGGTCTTCAAGGTGAGCGCCGAGGGGAAGGAGCAGGTGCTGCGGCTCCTGGGGCCGGGGCGCACCTTCAACGACGTGCCGGTGTTCGACGGGGGGACCAACCCGGGGAGCATCCAGGCGCTGGAGGCCTGCAGCATCGGCCTCGTGCCGAAGGCGGCGGTGCTGGCGCTGGTGCAGAGCCAGCCGAAGGTGGCGGCCGCCGTCATCCGGGTCCTGGCCTCCCGGCTGCGCGCGCTCACGCTGGTCATCGAGGACCTGTCGCTCCGCGGCGTGGTGGCCCGGGTGGCGAAGCTGCTGCTGGATTGCAGCCGGGGCCACCCCGCCATCCTGGAAGGGCCCGGCGGCACCTGCCAGCACCGGCTCACGCAGCACGAGATCGCGGCGATGACCGGCTCGGTGCGCGAGGTCGTCCAGCGCGCGCTCAAGGCGCTGGAGCGGGACGGCGCCATCCGGATGGAGCGGGCGCGGGTCATCGTCCTCGACCAGAAGGCGCTGGAGCGCTGGAGCGAGAGCTGACCCCGGAACCTGAATCGCCAAGGCGCCAAGGCCGCCAAGGGGATCAGGGGGGCGCCTGCAGCGCGGGGAAGGACCAAAGCCGGGTATCGAGGTTGGTGTTCGTGGCTCTAACCTTCATAGGTTCTCTTGGCGCTCTTGGCGCCTTGGCGGTTCAAGTACTGTCCTGAAGGAGGACGGGATGGGCGAGAGGAAGAAGGTGCTGCTGGGGTGGTTCCGGTCGGGCGACCGCATCGCGCCGTACGTGCGGCGGCTGGAGGAGGCGGGGCTGGAGGTCGTGCCAAACCCGCTGAACCGGCTCCTGAACGAGGACGAGCTGATCGCCGCCCTGCCCGGCGTGTTCGCCACCATCGCCAGCATGGAGCCGTACACCGACCGCGTGTTCCGGGAGGCGAAGGACCTGCGGGTGATCGCCCGCTTCGGCGTGGGCTACGACAAGGTGGACGTGGAGGCGGCCACGCGCCACGGCGTCATCGTGGCCATGGCCTTCGGCTGCAACCACGAGGCCGTCGCCGACTGGACGCTCACGCTCATGACGGGAATCGCCGGCCATCTCCCCCGCCATCACCAGCGCGTGCTGGAGGGCCGCTGGGGCTACGACCTGCCCCGCGGCCTCTGGCGGACGACGGTGGGCATCGTCGGCCTCGGGCGGATCGGAAAGGCGGTGGCGCGGCGCTGCCGGGGCTTCGACATGCGGATCCTGGCGTACGACGTCCAGCGGGACGAGGCGTTCGCGCGCGAGCACGGCGTGGCGTTCGTGCCGCTGGAGACGCTCCTCCGCGAGGCCGACTTCGTCACCATCCACGCCCCGCACAGCCCGGACACCGACGCCCTCATCAACACCGCGCGGCTCGCCCTGATGAAGCCGACCGCGTTCCTGATCAACACGGCCCGCGGCGGCCTGATCGACGAGGCGGCGCTCTACCAGGCGCTGGCCACCCGGAAGATCGCGGGCGCCGCCCTGGACGTGTTCCGGACGGAGCCGCTGCAGCCCGACTCGCCGCTCCGCCGGCTGGAGAACGTCATCCTGACGCCCCACATGGCCGGCCTGGACCTCGGCGCCGAGGGCACCCTCGCCGACCGCTGCGTGCAGTCCATCCTGGCGGTTGCCCAGGGGCGGAGCCCCGGCGCCGAGTACGTCCTGAATCCCGCGGCGCTCGCCTCCACGCAGCGCGGGCCGGCGATCGCGGCATAAGCGGCGCGATGTGGGCCCGGAAGCAGAAGGGCCGCCGGCTTCCCGCCGGCCTTCCTGCTTCCTGAGCGCGTCTTCTCACCGGCACCGGGCCAGCAGCGCCGCCCGCTCCGCCTCGGTCGTCACGCGGTCCAGCGCGGGGTAGAGGATGTTGGCCTCGCGCTGGTCGTGGTGCGCCAGGAGGTGCTTGAAGGTGGCCTGCTCGTCGAACGTCCGCAGGATCCCGCGCACCTGCTCGTCGGGGTGCTCCTCGACCCAGTCCAGCATCCGCTTGAAGCGCTCCACGAATTCCCGCATCTTCCGGTGCTCGCCGGTGAAGAGGGCGGCCGGGCCGCCCGGGATCGCGCCGGCCCGGGCGTAGACGGGCAGCAAGTCGTCCTCCTCCGACCGGATGTGGGCCACCAGGGTGCCGTCGAAGTCCCGGAGCTGCTCGCGCGCCCCGGGCAGATCCCGGGCGAGCAGCCGCTCCTGGTGGAGCAGGAACCGCTCGCGCAGGCGCTCGTGGATCTGCAAGAGCGACAGGAAGCTGGCTGCCTGGCTCATGGCGTCGCCTCCGCTGACTGTCGGTGGAGTTGGCATCCTCTCGCAATTCGCGGCTTAGCGCATTAGCATTTTTGCATGGACCTGTGGCGGGAGTTTCCCGGCCCCAACGCCGCATACGTGCTGAAGCTGTACGAGCGGTATCGCCGGGACCCGGCCTCGGTGGACCCCGAGGCGCGGGCGGCCTTTGCCGCCTGGACGCCGCCGGAGCCGGCCTCGGCGCCGGCCGGCGAGCCCGCCCCCGCCTGCGACGCGGTCGTGGGCGTGGTCCGCCTGGCGGAGGCCATCCGCGGCTACGGCCACCTGGCCGCGCGCCTGGACCCCCTGGGCCGCCCGCCGCACGGCGACCCGTCCCTGGACCCGGCCGCCCACGGCCTCAGCGAGGAGCAGCTCCGGCAGCTCCCGGCCTCGCTGGTCGGCGGGCCGGCGGCCGAGGGCGCGGCCAGCGCGTGGGAGGCCATCCAGGCGCTCCGCCAGGTCTACGCGGGATCCAGCGGCCACCGCTACCGGCACCTGCAGGAGCCGGAGGAGCGGGAGTGGCTCCGGCAGGCGGTGGAGTCGCGCCGCTTCCTGCCCCCGCGCGACCCCATCAACGCGCCCGCGATCCTGGAGCGCCTCACCGAGGTGGAGGTCTTCGAGCGCTTCCTGCACCGCGTCTTCCCCGGCAAGACCCGCTTCTCCATCGAGGGGCTGGACATGCTCGTGCCCGTGCTGGACGAGCTGATCGGCGAGGCGGCCGAGGCCGGGATCCGGAACGTCATCATCGGCATGGCCCACCGGGGCCGGCTGAACGTCCTGGCGCACGTGCTCCACCGCCCCTACGCGCAGATCCTGGCGGACTTCAAGGACCCCGCGCGGGGCCGGCGCTTCACCGTGCGCGAGGACCTGAGCTGGACCGGCGACGTCAAGTACCACATGGGCGCGCGGCGGGCGGTGAGCGGGGGCGAGGAGGTGGAGCTGGTGGTCTCCATGCCGCCGAACCCCAGCCACCTGGAGGCCGTGAACCCCGTGGTGCTGGGCATGGCGCGGGCGGCCGGCACGCAGGTGGACGGCCCGGGCGTCGCCCGCTTCAACCCCCGCGTCTCGCTCCCCGTGCTGGTCCACGGCGACGCGGCCTTCCCCGGCCAGGGCGTCGTGGCCGAGACGCTGAACCTGTCGCGCCTCTGCGGCTACTACACCGGCGGCACCATCCACCTGATCGCCAACAACCAGCTGGGCTACACCACCGAGCCGTTCGACGAGCGGAGCACGCTCTACGCCGGCGACCTGGCCAAGGGCTTCGAGATCCCCATCGTCCACGTGAACGCCGACGACCCGGAGGCCTGCATCCAGGCCGCCCGCCTGGCGCACGCCTACCGGAGCCGCTTCCGCAAGGACTTCCTCATCGACCTGGTGGGCTACCGGCGGCAGGGGCACAACGAGGGGGACGAGCCGGCCTTCACCCAGCCGCAGCTCTACGAGCGCATCCAGGCCCATCCCACCGTGCGCGACCTCTGGGCCAGCGCGCTGGTGCAGCGCGGCGTCGTGCCCCCCGGGCGGCCCAAGGCCCTGGTGGAGCGGGCCACCGAGGTGCTGGAGCAGACGCTCGCCCGGCTCCAGCCCGAGCGCGACCTGGTGGAGCCGTTCCCCTCGCCGCCCCCGCCCGGGGCCGCCCGGCGCGTGCGGACGGCCGTGTCCATGCAGCGGCTGCGCGAGCTGAGCGAGGGGCTGCGCCAGCTCCCGGAGGGATTCAGCCTCCACCCGAAGCTCGCCCGCGCGCTGCAGCGCCGGCGCGAGGCCCTCGCCGACGCCGACGCGCGGACCATCGACTGGGCCGCGGCCGAGGAGCTGGCCCTCGCCTCCATCCTGGCGGACGGGGTCTCCGTCCGGCTCACCGGGCAGGACGTGGAGCGCGGCACGTTCGGCCACCGCCACGCCGTGCTCCACGACACCAAGACGGGGCAGCTCTTCACCCCGCTCCAGGCCCTGCCCCAGGCGCGCGCCAGCTTCAGCGTCTTCAACAGCCCGCTCTCCGAGGCGGCGGCCCTCGGCTTCGAGTACGGCTACAACGTGCAGGCGCCGGAGCGGCTGGTCCTCTGGGAGGCCCAGTACGGAGACTTCATCAACGGCGCGCAGGTCGTGGTGGACGCGTTCCTGATGTCCGCGCGCGCCAAGTGGGGGCAGACGCCCTCCCTGGCGCTGCTGCTGCCGCACGGGTACGAGGGGCAGGGGCCGGAGCACAGCAGCGCGCGGCTGGAGCGGTTCCTGGAGCTGGCGGCCGAGATGAACGTCCGGATCGCGAACTGCACCACCGCGGCGCAGTACTTCCACCTGCTGCGCCGGCAGGCGGCCCTGCTCCGCACCGACCCGCTGCCGCTCGTGGTCCTCACGCCCAAGAGCCTGCTGCGCCACCCGCTGGCCGCCTCCTCGCTCCGCGAGGTGGCCGAGGGCCAGTGGCGGCCGGCCCTGGACGACCCGGAGGCCCGCACGCGGCGAAGCCGGGCCGAGGCCGTGCTGCTCTGCAGCGGGAAGATCGCGGTGGATCTGCTGACCAGTCCCCACCGGGCCGAGCGGCAGGATACGGCCATCGTCCGCCTCGAACAGATCTACCCGTTCCCCGCCGGGGAGCTGCAGGCCCTCCTCGGCGCCTACCCGCGCTGCGGGCGGCTGATCTGGGTCCAGGAGGAGCCGGAGAACATGGGCGCCTGGCGGCACCTCCAGCCCGAGCTCCGGGCGCTCTGCGGCGAGCGGCGCCGGCTGCACTTCGTGGCGCGCCCGGCCAACAGCAGCCCCGCGGAGGGCTCCTCCGCCTGGCACGCCGCCAACCAGGCGGCCCTGATCGCCCACGCCTTCGAGCGGCCCGCGGGCGGGGACGGCATCATCGCCTCATCCCTCGGCGAGCCGGCCCGGGGACGGTCCCGGCAGCCGTAGCGGGAGCCGGAGCAGGAAGGGACGGCCGGGTTACTTCGGCGCGGAGGTCGGCAGCATGGCCAGCAACATCGTCGTGCCCGAGCTGGGGGAGTCGGTGGTGAGCGCCACGGTGGCGCGCTGGCTGAAGCAGGAGGGCGAGCGGGTTGCCGCCGGCGAGGCGCTGGTGGAGCTGGAGACCGAGAAGGTCAATCTCGAGGTGGGCGCCGAGCAGACCGGGATCCTGAAGAGCATCGGCCGCCGCGAGGGCGAGGACGTCCGCCCGGGCGACGTCCTGGGGGTCCTGGAGAAGGCCGACGCCGAGGCCCCGGCCGAGCCGGCACCCGCGCCCGCCAAGGCGGCCCCCGCAGGGCGGGCGCCCACCGATGGCGGCGGGCAGCCCGCGGCTCGCGGGCCCGCGCCGGGCCCCGGCGGGACCGAGGGCGCACCGGCGCTGGAGGAGTCGCCCGGTCCCGCCCAGAGGCCCGCTCACGGCCGGGGTGAGGGGCGAGCGGCCGAGGCCGCCCCGGTTCATGCAATCGAGCCCCGGCGCCGCGAGGAGCGCATCCGGATGTCGCGGCGCCGGCAGACCATCGCCCGCCGGCTGGTCGAGGCCCAGCAGACGGCCGCCATGCTGACCACCTTCAACGAGGTGGACATGGGCCGCCTCTTCGAGACGCGCGCCCGGCAGCGGGAGGCCGTGACGGAGCGCCACGGCCTGACGCCCGGCATCACGGGCTTCTTCATCAAGGCCACCGTCGCAGCGCTGAAGGCCTTCCCCCGGCTCAACGCCGAGATCCAGGGCGAGGAGATCGTCCTGAAGCACTACTACGACATCGGGGTGGCGGTGGGCGCCGAGGAGGGGCTGGTGGTGCCCGTCGTGCGGGACGCCGACCGGCTGAGCCTCGTCGAGATCGAGCGCACGGTGAAGGCGCTGGCCAAGAAGGCCGACCTGGGGACCCTGACGCTCGAGGAGCTGCGAGGCGGGACGTTCACGGTCACGAACGGCGGGGTCTTCGGCTCGCTCCTCAGCACGCCGATCCTCAACCCCCCGCAGGTGGGCATCCTCGGCCTGCACAAGATCCAGGAGCGGCCGGTCGTCCGCGAGGGAAGCATGGTCGTCCGCCCCATGATGTACCTGGCGCTCAGCTACGATCACCGGATCGTGGATGGCCGGGAGGCCGTCCAGTTCCTCGTGCGGGTCAAGGAGCTGATCGAGGACCCGGAGCGGCTGCTGATGGAGGGCTGACGGCGGCAGTGCCGAGTGCCCGGTGCCGAGTGCGCGAAGAAGTGTCGAGTGCCCGGTGCCGAGTGCGCGAAGAAGTGTCGAGTGCCCGGTGCCGAGTGCCGAGAGAGACAGGGTCCGAAGCTGAACTCGCCGCCCGGAGGCGGCGCCAGGAACGAATAGGAACGCCATGGATGTGCAGGCTCTTGCGAGCATTCCCGCCCAGGGGCAGATGCTGCCGGATGTGACGCTGGTGGCGGCCGACGGCAGCGCCGTTCCCCTGTCCCGCTACCGGCACAACCGCAACCTGGTCCTGGCCTTCCTGGGCCCCCGCGCCGCGCTCCTCCAGTCCCCGCTCGTCCCCAGCCTGAAGCGGGAGTACGGCGCGATCCAGGAGGCGGAAGCAGAAGTCCTGGTCGTGCTGAACGGGCCGCCGGAAGACGCGGCCGCTGCGGGAACCGCCCTGCAGCTTCCCTTCCCGCTCCTGTCGGATCCTGACGGCGACGCCCACAAGCGGTTCGGCGCGCGGGGAGACGGACCCGCCATCTACGTGGCCGACCGCTTTGGCGAGATCCACTTCGCGGCCCATCCCACCACGCCCGGCGAACTGCCGTCCGCCCTCGATCTGCTCGGCTGGCTGAACTACATCGAGCTGCTCTGCCCGGAGTGAGGCGTCTCCGACTGGCCGGCGTAGGCTACGCCGTCGCATTCAAGGTTTCCGGTTCGAGGTTCCCGGTCGGCCTGGAGGTACGCTGATCTAGACTCCGCATCTTGAACTTCACCTCGAACCTAGAACCTCGAACCGGCAAACCGCTTGACACGCCACGTCCCCACCTGCTAATTGCGTCGCCGTCAGCCAGCCTTGCCCATCATACCCGTTGGCAGCTTTTGAAAGGAGGCGGCGTCATGAAGCGCAGTGGTGCGTGGGCAGTGCTTTCCGTCCTCATCCTGCTCCTCGGCGTGCTGGTCGCTCCCGGCTGGGCGAGCTCCGAGAAGATCCTCGCCGCGATCGACGGCATCAGCGAGCGCTACAACGGCGTGTCGCAGGCGATTCACGGGTTCAAGGAGGTGGGGCAGCAGGAGTTCAAGAGCTCGGCGCTGTTGAAGGAGGAGCTGCAGAAGCTGGGCTTCGCCGTGACGGGCGACCTGAAGGTCCCCGCGGACCTCGTGAAGGACGGCGTGGCGAAGACGGCGTTTCGCGCCGAGCTGAAAGGCGCGGCTCCCGGGCCGACGATCACGATCATGCTGGAATATGACGCGCTCGCGAACGGCCACTCGTGCGGGCACAACTTGATCGCGACGTCGGGATTGCTGGCAGCAGCCGGCCTCGCCCAGGTCATGAAGGAGACGCCCGGCCGCATCCTCGTGATCGGCACGCCGGACGAGGAGCGCGGCTCGCGGGGCGGCGGGAAGGTGGCCCTCCTGGAGGGCGGGCACTTCGAGGGCTCCGACATCGTCCTTATCACCCACCCCGAGGACAAGTGGACCCTCGACCAGCGCTTCCTGGCCATGAAGCGCACTTTCTTCGGCTTCAAGGGCAGGACCGCCCATGCCGCAGCCTCCCCCCACAAGGGCATCAATGCCCTGCGAGGCGTGATCCAGACCTTCAACAACGTGGACGCGCTGCGCGAGCACCTGCGCCAGGACGTCCGGATCCACGGCATCGTCACGAAGGGCGGCGAGGCGGTGAACGTCGTGCCGGAGTACGCCCAGGCGGAGTTCGCCGTGCGCGCCCTGGACACGACCACCATGGAGGATGCGTACCAGAAGGTGGTGAACGCCGCGAAGGCGGCTGCGCTCTCGACCGGCGCCACCCTGGAGTACAAGGAGCCGCGCGTCGCCCTCAAGGCGCCCGTGGCCGTCCCGCCGCTCAATGCCCTGATCGCCGAGAAACTGAAGGCGCTGGGCGTGCGCGAGAGCGACTTCGAGGACAAGGAGACGATGGGCTCCTCGGACCTGGGCAACGTGGCGAACGCCTACCCCACGGTGAACGTGTCCTTCAAGATCGCGCCCAAGGGCACGGCTGGCCACTCCGATGCCTTCCGCGATGCGGCGGCGACGCCGGAGGCCTGGAAGGCGACCGTGCGCACGGGCAAGGCCCTCGCGCTGGCCGCGTACGATCTCCTGACCCAGCCCGCGAAGGTGAAGGAGATCGCCGAGAAGTTCCAGGAGCTGAAGAAGGCCGAAGGAAAGTGAAATGGTCAACGGCCGTTTCTGAGTCTCAGCCGGCGTGGAAGCGGGTACGGCCATTGGGGTTGGTCATTGGGACTTGGTTCATTGGTCATTTCTATTTACATCCACATCCCCTTCTGCGCCAGGAAGTGCCTGTACTGTGACTTCTACTCGGTCGAGGCCCCGGGGAAGGTGGAGGATTTCCTCGGGGCGCTCGACCGGGAAGTGGAGCTGGCGCGGGGCGGGATGCCCGCCGGCGAGGCCCGGACCATCTTCCTGGGAGGCGGCACGCCCTCCCTGCTCACCCCCGCGCAAGTGGAAGCCATCCTCCGGCGCCTGCGCTCGGCCTTCGCCGTCACTCCGGATGCGGAGATCACCCTGGAGGCCAACCCCGGCACGCTGACACGCGACTCGCTCGCGGCGTACCGGGCTGCGGGCGTGAACCGCCTCAGCCTGGGCGTGCAGTCCTTCCACGACCCCGAGCTGCAGCGCCTCGGCCGGATCCACTCGGCGGACGACGCCCGCCGGGCCGTCCGGGATGCCCGCGCCGCCGGCTTCGACAACCTGAGCCTCGACCTCATCTACGCCATCCCGGGCCAGAGCCCGTCACGCTGGGAGGCCACCCTCGAGACCGCCATCCGCATGGCGCCCGAGCACGTCTCGGCCTACGCCCTCACCATCGAGCGCCACACGCCGTTCGGCCGCATGCTGCGCGCGGGGGAGCTGCGCCCGACGCCGAGCGAGACGGAAGCGGCCATGTTCGAGCGGGGGATGGAGGTGCTGGAGGCGGCGGGCTACGAGCACTACGAGGTGTCGAACTACGCCCGCCCGGGCTTTCGCTGCCGCCACA
>JBHGAX010000081.1:0-15458 GCA_041946635.1 Methylomirabilales bacterium (SeqCode) | reverse complement strand
AGCGCCATGGCCAGGCGCCGATCGCCGGCCAGGCAGTCCCGGACCATCTCCCGGTAGCGGGGCTCGAAGATGTGGAGCGGCAGCAGCGTGTGCGGGAACAGCACCACGTCGGGCAGCGGGAAGATGGGGATCTGGATCAGCGCGCTCATATGTCGTGCTCGCCGACGCCCGCGCCCCGGCGCTCCTCTGGGGAGGATCGCTTCCTCGCGCGGCCGCTCAAAAGGGTCCAGATGCAAGGCGCGGCGCCGTAGGCCGGGGTACCCGCGCGAAGCGTGGGTCCAGGCGTACTGGAGCTACGCCGCAGCCCCTCGACTTCGCTCGGGGCCCTGAGCTTGTCGAAGGGCGAGCGCCGAGGCGCCCGGGTATCCATCCGAAGGATGGGTGTCCGCAGATGGGCCCTTTTCAGCGGCCGTTACAGGGCGGCCTGGTAGATGGCCCGCGCGTCCTCCGGCCTCACGGGGCGCGGGTTGTTGTTCAGGAGGCGTGTGACCTTCATGGCCGCCTCCACCAGGTCGTCCAGGTGCTCGGGGCGGATGCCGACCTCCCGCATGCGGGCCGGGATCCCCACGTCCTGGGAGAGCCGGCGCGCCGCCTGGGCCGCCCGCTTCGCCGCGGCCTCGGCCGGCAGGCCGGCGATGCTCTCGCCCAGCGCCTCGGCCACCCGCGCGAACTTCTCGAGGTTCGCCGCCGTGTTGAAGTCCAGGACGTAGGGCAGGAGCAGCGAGTTGGCCACGCCGTGGGTCACGCGGTGCTGGCCCTGCAGCGGATAGGCCAGCGCGTGCACCGCGTTGGTGCCCGCGTTGCCGATGGCCACCCCGGCCATGAAGCTGGCCCGGGCCATGGCGTCGCGCGCCGCGACATCGGCCCCGTGCTTCACCGCGGTCCGCAGGTTCGCGCCGATCAGCTCGACGGCGTCCAGGGCGTACAGGTCGGTGAGCGGCGAGGCGTTCACCGAGGTGTAGGCCTCCACCGCGTGGCAGAGGGCGTCCACGCCGGTGGCCGCCGTCACCGCGGGCGGCGCGCTCAGCGTGAGCATGGGGTCGACGATGGCCACGTCGGGGATGATGTAGGGGCTGACCACGGCCTCCTTGACGCGCTTGGCCGGGATGTAGAAGAGGGCGTTCGGGGTGATCTCGGCTCCGGTCCCCGCCGTGGTGGGGAGCAGGACGGCCGGCACGCCGCGGCGGGGGACCAGGCCGATCCCCAGGTAGTCCTCCAGGCGGGCCTGGCCGCCCAGGAGCACCGCCAGGACCTTGCCGATGTCCAGGGCGCTGCCGCCCCCCAGCGCGACCAGGACGTCGCAGCGCGCCGCCCGCGCGGCCTGCAGCGCCTTGGCCACCGCGTCCGCCGACGGCTCGATCTCGATCTCGGAGTAGGTGGTGACGCGGAGCCCTTCCCGATCCAGCGCCTTCACCACGACGTCCGCGACACCGAGCTTCAGCAGCACCGGGTCCACCACCAGGAAGGCGTGCCGGCCGCCCAGGCGCTTGGCCTCGGCTCCCACCGTCTCGGCAGCCCCCGGGCCGAAGGTGATCTGGGCCGGGATGCGAAAGGTCACGACTGCGCTCGCCATGGACGCCTCCGTTCCTCGCGGTCCGAGGGACTCACGACCATTCGGGATCCAGTGATGACGCGCGGGCATTATACCCATGCAGGCGTGCGGTCAAAAGGGAAAGTCCGCGGTTTGACACCTCAGGCGGGTTTTTCATATACTCCGGCGGTCTCGGCACGACCAGCGATCCTCACGCACTCACGGAGGTTGGACCACATGGCGACGCTGAACATTCTCCCGGCGGAAAAGTGCAGGTGGGACGGAGTGGCCCTCGGGGAGGTCATGCTCCGTTTCGATCCCATCGACGTCCCGTTCGAGCGCGCGCGGACCTGCCGGATCTGGCACGGCGGGGGCGAGGTGAACGTGGCGGAGGGCATGGCGTACTGCTTCGGCCTGCGCACCACGGTGCTCACGGCCCTGGTGGACGACGGCTTCGGCCGCAACATCGAGTGCCAGTTCCGCGAGACGGGGGTGGACACCAGCCACATCCTCTGGTTCAAGCCGGGCGGCAAGGGCGGCAAGTACGTCACGGACAAGAAGGGCACGCTGATGAACGGGGTGAACGCCACCTTCCGCGGGAAGGGCGTCGTCCCGTCCAAGACCGAGTACTACCGGGCCCACACGCCGGTGCGCGAGGTGGGGGCCGAGGACTACGACTTCGACGCCCTGTTCCGGCAGGGCGTGCGCTGGGCCCACACGGGCGGGATCTACAGCCTGCTCTCCCCCAGGACCGCCGAGACCGCCGTGGAGTACCTGAAGACGGCGGGGCAGTACGGCGCCGTGCGGTCCACGGACCTGAACTACCGGGCGAACGTGGAGCCCAACAAGGACCGGGCGCGGGAGACGCACGGGCGGCGGCGATTCCTTCGCCTCGGCCGTCATCTCGGCCCTGCTGAAGGGCAAGGCGCTGGACGAGGCGGTGGAGTGGGGCGCCGCCCACGGCATCCTGGTGCAGGAGACGCCCGGCGACACCACCATGGTCACGCAGGCGATGGTCGAGGCCGAGGTGAAGCGCGGCAAGAAGGGCGGCGGCGTGACGGCCATGCGGTAAGAACACACAAGGCCCGCACCGCCAAGACGCCAAGGTCGCCGAGGAGAACGCCGGGAAGGTTTCGGCAAGAGCGAGTACGTCGAACCGTTTGATTCGATCTCCGCGCCGGAGGCGCGGCCATTCATTGCCTTGGCGCTCTTGGCGCCTTGGCAGTGCAAGTTCGCTTTCTGAGAGGAGGCTGGGATGTACGTGCGGGATCCGAAGCGGGTGGACACGCGGCTCCGGGACGGCGGGGTGGTGGTGGTCATGGGCCGGGACCACGCCAAGACCGCGGAGCACGTCATCAACACGGTGCAGGGCATCTGCGACGCCGGCTACATCGCCGAGGTCACCTTCCGGATCCCCGAGGGCATCCTGAAGGAGGCCATGGGCGAGCTGCGCCGCCGCCGGGACGCCGCGGCCGCGGCCGGCAAGGCGCTGCTCCTCGGGGTGGGCAGCGTCATCAACCCCCGCGAGCTGGAGGCGGCCATCGACATGGGCTTCGACATGATCGTGGGGCCGGACGCCGGCATGGGCGGCTGCCGGGAGAAGATCGATTTCGTGAAGATCGTGCGGGCCGCCAAGTGCTTCGGCGTGCCCGGGGCCTTCTCGCCCTCGGAGTTCGCCTACTTCCTGGAGCGCGAGGACGGCCTGGAGCCGGACGGGATCAAGATCTTCAACGCCAGCGTGTACGGGCCGAGCGGCGTGGGCGCCCTGCTGGCCCCCTACCAGCGCGAGCGGCACAACGGCAAGATGGTCATGCCCACCGGCGGCGTGAACGTGAAGACGGGGGCGGGCTTCCAGGAGCAGATCGCCAAGCGCGGCTTCGTGCCGGTCCTCGGCATGTCCGCCCCGCTGGAGCTGGTGACCGAGCGCAAGAAGCCGGGCGACCCCGACACCATCCGGGAGTCGCTCGAGAAGTTCAAGGCCGAGTTCAAGCCGTACAAGCCCGCGTAGCAGGGTGCAGCGATCAGCGGTCAGCGATCAGCGGTCAGCCCAAGACACTGACTCCGGCAGCAGGGAAGCGCGGGCGGTGTCCCAAGCTGAACGCTGACCGCTGACGGCTGATCGTCGGCCGCGAGAACGACATGCGGGCCGAGCTGGCCAAGGGCGTGGCGGTCTCCCAGGTGTACGCCAAGCACGGCAAGTTCTGAGGCCTCCGTCGGCGATGCGATCCCCGGCACTTGAGCCGGTGTCGGCGAACGCCTATACTACGTCGCCATGAACCTCACGGCGCTGCCCGCTCTGGCCGCAAAACACGGCATCCGGCTGATCCTGCAATTCGGGTCCAGCGTCACCGGCGCCACGCATTCCCGAAGCGACCTCGACATCGCGGTCCTGCTGGACCGCTCCGACCTATCGCTGGCGGAGTACGGGGATCTCTCTCACGCTCTCCAAGAGGCCTTGCCGGGGAAGGCGCTCGACCTGGCTGTGCTGAATCGGGCGGATCCCCTCTTTCTCCACCAGATCGTGAGCAGGTGCCGGCCGCTCTACGATCCCGAGGGGCGATTGCCCGCGTTGAAGCTGTACGCGTTCAAGCGGTACCAGGATCACGAGCGCTTCTTCGAGCTGGAACGGCAATACGTGGCGCGCTTCGTGGCGCGGGTCAGGGCGGCCGGATGATGGACGCGCGGCTCATTACGAGGAAGATTTCGCTCATCAGCGGGGACTACGAAGAGCTCTCACGGCTGGGCCGCATGAGCCTCGACGAGTACCTGGGGGATCCGATCAACGAGGTCCTCGCCGAGCGCTACCTGGAGCGGGTGATCGGACGGATGATCGACATCAACTACCACCTCATCACGGAGCTGGGCCACCCGCCGCCCGCCGACTATCACGCCTCCTTTCTCCGCCTGGTTGCGCTGCAGATCCTCCCGGCGGACCTCGCCAAGCGCATCGCCCGGTCTGCCGGGCTGCGCAACCGCATCGTACACGAGTATGACGAGATTGACCCCCGGCGTGTCCACGAGGGACTGCAAGCAGCCATGGAGGACCTCCCGGCGTACCTCCGTGCGATCCACGACTGCCTGGAACGGCACCGGCCTGCCTGATCTACGGATGCTCGCCTGCAGCACCCCGACGTCGCTCCGGCGCCCGCTGTCCCTGAAGTTCGCTGGTCAATTCGGGGCCGCCAGGGGCGTTCCGAAGAGGCTGGGCGGAACGATGGCCAGGAGCCAGCCGCTGGCGTAGGTGACCGGCGCGACGGCGATGGCCTGCAAGGCGGACATGGGCTGCCTCCCCGTCACGGCAGCGGAGCGCGCCCCTCGTGGCGCGAACTGGACCCGCCCTCCGGTTCTCAGAGCGCCGTCCACCCGCCGTCGATGTAGAGCGTGGTGCCGGTCATGTAGCTGGACGCCGCCGACGCCAGGAAGATCACCGAGCCGACCAGCTCCTCGGGCTCGCCGAAGCGCTTCATGGGCAGGCGGTCCGTGAAGTACTTCACCTTCTCGGCATCGTCCAGGATCGGGCGGTTCAGCTCGGTCAGGAACGGGCCGGGGCAGATGGCGTTGACGCGGACGTGGGGGGCCCACTCCACCGCCAGGACGCGGGTCAGCTGGACCACCCCGGCCTTGCTGGACGCGTAGGCTGCCCGCTCGGCGTGGACCACGCTCGCCATCATGGACGCGATGTTGATCACGCTGCCCGACCCCTGCCCCAGCATCTGCCGGCCGACGGCCCTGGCCACGAGGAAGGCGCCCTTCAGGTTGGTGTCCAGGGTCTGGTCCCAGTCGTCCTCGGTGAGCTCGAGCACGGGCTTCCGGATGTTGATGCCCGCGTTGTTGACCAGGATGTCGATCCGGCCCATCTGCGCGACGGCCTCGTGCACCGCCGCCTCGACGTCCGCCGCGCGGGTCACCTCGAGCGCCAGCGGCAGGACCTTGCGGCCGCCGGCGGCCAGCTCCCGCGCCACCGCGGCCACATCATCCAGCTTGCGACTGGTCACGACCACATCGGCGCCGGCCTGCGCCAGGCCGGCGGCCATGGCCCGCCCCAGGCCCCGGCTCGCGCCCGTGAGGAAGGCCACCTGTCCCGTCAGATCGAAGAGGCTTCCCATTCTGTTCTTTCCCTCGCGTCAGGCCATCTCGGCGAGCTGGACGAGCCGGCCCTCCTGCATGGAGCGGTAGGCGGCCAGCGCCACCGCCAGGTCGGCCTTGCCCTCCTCGCCGGGGACCGCCACCTCGGCGGCGCCCTGGATGGCGGTCACGAAGCGCTGGATCTCGGCGCGGAACGAGTCCTCGCCGGTGGGCCGGTGCTCGGTCCAGACGCCGTCCAGCAGCACGCGGACCAGCGGCTCGTCCGGCACCCGCGCCAGGGAGCGCTCGGAGAGGATGGCGCCCCGGTCGCTGTAGAGTTCCAGGGCGTTGCGGCCGTAGGGGATGCCGCCGCTCACGCTGATGGTGCCGAGGGTCCCCCGGGCGAAGCGCAGCTGCAGGACCGCGGTGTCCTCCGCCTCGGAATCGTAGACCAGGTGGTCGTGGAAGCAACCCACGGCGGTCACCTGGTCGTCCAGGACGTACCGCACCAGGTCGATGCCGTGGATGGCCATGTCCATGATCACGCCGCCGCCCCCCAGCCCCTTGGTCAGCCGGTACTGGGTGGCCCGGAACCGCTCGCCCTGGCGCAGGCGAAACGACGTGAGGAAGTCCAGCCTGGCCAGCACGATGGGGCCGATGGCCCCCTCCCTGACGAGCTGCTTCACCTTCTGGTGGGCGGCATGGAAGCGCTGGTTGTTGCCGATCATCAGCCGGACCTTGGCGTCCCGGCAGGCCAGGATCATGCGGTCGCACTCGGCCAGGCTGACCGCCATGGGCTTCTCGCAGAAGACGTGCTTGCCGGCCCCGGCGGCCAGGAGCACGTGCTCGCAGTGCAGGGCGGGCCAGGTGGCCACGTACACCGCGTCCGCCTCGGGCAGCCGCCGGATCTCCTGCACGTCGGCCAGGGCGTGGGGAGCCCCGCAGCGGGCGGCCAGCGTCCTGGCCGCCTCCAGGTTCTTGTCGATCACCGCCAGGATGCGGCAGGAGGGGAGCGAGGAGAGGGCCGGGACGAATTGGTTCGAGGCGATGTCCCCGGCGCCGACGACGATCCAGTTGAGGGGCACGGTCGTGTCCTCCAGGTGAAGCAAGGGACGGAAGACCTTATCTCACGCCAAGACGCCAAGACGCAAAGAAAGACAGGATGCCGAAGGTTTACCTTGGCGGCTTGGCGTCTTTGCGTGAGACGGTACTTTCCGTCACTGCGGCGGGGCGAAGGCGCAGCGGCCGGGCCGCGCCAGCGCTTGTACACCTCAGGGTTGGCGTGCCGCGCGGGCTGCCGGGGAAGCGCGGTTGCCGTACTGCCGGATCTCCTCCTCGATGAACTCCAGGTGGGCCACCATGGCGGCGCGCGCGCGGGCGGCGTCGCGCTCCCGGATCGCCGCGCAGATGGCCTCGTGCTGCGCCACCAGGAGCTGGGTGCGGGCCGGGTGCCGCACGACGATGCGCACGCGAAGCACCGCGTCGAACATGGAGCGGAGCGAGTCCACGAGGTGCGCCATCACGGTGTTGTGCGTGGCGACCGCGATGGCGATGTGGAACTCCACGTCCGGCTTCCCCAGGAGCCCGCCGTGGCGGGAGACGCTGGCCATCCGTCGCTGGCAGGAGATCAGCTTGCGGAGGTCCGCCGGACGGGCCTTCCGCGCGGCCTCGGCGGCGCACCAGCCCTCCAGGACCTTGCGGACCTGCAGGAACTCCAGCACCCGGTTCGTCTCCCGGTGGAGCGCCTCCGTGAGCGGATCCGTCAGCGCTCCCGGGACCAGCGAGCGGACGTAGGTGCCGTCGCCCGGCCGCACCTCCAGCAGGCCCTGGATCTTGGCACGGTTGAGCGCCTCCCGGACGGACTGACGGCTCACCCCGAAGCGCTCGGCCAGGCTGCGCTCGGGCCAGAGCTTCTGCCCGGGCTCCACGATCCCCTTGCTGATCAGGGCAAAGAGCTGCTCGTACACCTCGTCCGACAGGCGGACGCCGTGCACGGGGAGAAGGGGCGGCGCTGCCTGCGCCGGCTTCCGGGATACCGTCTGCGGAGTGCTCGGCCTCATGGCCTGGCCCCGGGCAACGGAGTGGAAGTGCGGCGGGCCGGACGCGCCGGCCCCGCCGCGCCCGCGCCTAGCGCGGGCATCCCTTGAACTGGCTCCGGTTCGGCAGGGTGAGCAGCTTGCCGAATCCCGGGATGGGGTCGTCGATCTTCAGTAGCCGCAAGCACTCCCACACGGAGGCCTGGTTGGAGGTGATGACCGGCTTGCCCGTCTCCTTCTCCAGCCGCTCGATCACGTCGATGGTGCGGAAGGTGGTGCAGGGCATGAAGATGCCGTCCGCCTCGGGCACCACCGTCTCGAGCGCCAGCTTGTAGGCCTTCTCCACCGGGGAGCGGCGCAGGTCTTCCAGCAGCTCGATCTGGAGCGACCCGGACTTCAGGACGGTGTACCCTTTCACGTTCAGGGTCTTGATGAAGCGATCCACGATGGGCTGCAGGTAGGGGCTCACCATGACGAACTTCTTCCAGCCCATGAGTTGGAACGCGTTCAGGATGCCCGTGGTCGTCGTGGTGCACGGGATGCCGCCCGCCGCCTGCTCCATCCAGGTGATCTGCTGGTAGTCGGCCTCGGGGCCCACCGACATCGCGCTGGCGGTGCAGGTGAAGGCGATGACGTCGGGGCCGCCCTCCGCGATGACCTTCGCCGCCTCGATGGCGCGCTTGCCCAGCTCCTCCGCCTCGCCGGCCACCTGCGGCGGCTCGTGGATCTTGTTCTCGTTGACGATCACGCCGGCCGGGATCATCCGGTAGAAGTCCACCACCGGGACCGGGTTGCCGCCCACGTTGATCAGCCCGATCTTGCCGCGCTTGCCGTACGGCTCCACCGCCAGGAAATCTCGCTCACCCATCGTCATCCCTCCTTGTCCTGTTCCAGCCGGCCGCCGGCCGCCTGCGCTAGCGCAGGGGGCGAATCGTCTTCACGCGGGGGTTCAGCAGGTACACGGGCTCCTTGCCGGTCAGGACGCTCGCCACGTCCTCGGCCACGGTCACCGCCATCTTCCGCCGCATCTCCAGGGCCGCCGAGCCGATGTGCGGCAGGAGCACCACATTGTCCAGGCCGAGCAGCGGGTCGCCGGCCGGGATCGGCTCCTCGATGAAGACGTCCAGGCCCGCGGCCGCGATGCGCCTCGCCTTGAGCGCCTCGACGAGGGCCGGTTGATCGATGATGGGGCCGCGCGCCGTGTTGACCACCACGGCCGTGCGCTTCATGAGGCCGAACTCGCGCGTGCTCAGCAGCCCGCGCGTCTTCGGGTTCAGCGCGCAGTTCACCGAGATGAAGTCCGACTCGCGCAGGAGCGTGTCCAGGTCGACGCGGACGGCACCAGTCTCCTGCTCCACCTTCGGCTGCGCGACCTCGTCGTAGTAGAGGATGCGCATGTCGAAGCCCTTGGCCCGGCGGGCCACGCCGCCGCCGATGCGGCCGCAGCCGATGATCCCGATGGTCTTGTGGTGGATGTCCTGTCCCATGTACTGCCAGGCCACCCACTCGCCGCCCACCGTCCACTTGCCCTCCTTCACGAACCTGTCCGCCTCCGAGATCCGGCGCCCCGCGGCCATGATGAGGGCGAACGACGTGTCGGCCACGGTGGGCGTATGCACGGGGGTGAACGTCACGTAGATGCCCCGGTCGGCCGCAGCCTCCAGGTCGATGTTCTCGTAGCCCACCCCGTGGCGCCCGATGACCTTCATGTTCTTGGCGAGCGCGATCGCCTCCTGGTCCATGACCTCGGTGTGCCAGGGGAGCACGACCGCGTCCACGTCCGGGATCTGGGCCAGGAACTCGGCCCGCGTCTGGGGCCGCCCCTCCGGGTTGACGCGGACCTCCGCGACCCGTTTCAGGATCTCGATCCCCTCGGGCTGGATCGGCTGCGCGATGTAGACCTTCATGTGCTGTCGTCCTTTCTGGCCATCGAGTAACGAGATCCCCGCCCCGGGCGCCCCGCCGGCCAGGAAAAGGCTCGGGGCGAACGGTGGCCACGTTCGAAAGCCTCTGCGGCTTTGCGCCTCTTCGTCCTTTACCAGGGTGAGACGGTATTTTCCGAAGGATGGCTGGGTGTACGAGGCGGCGCAAAAAGGTCCAGGAGCAAGGCGGCACGCCGGAGGACGCCGCAGCCCCTCGACGTTGCTCGGGGTCCTGAGCCCGTCGAAGGGCGAGTGTCGAGGCGGGCGGGCACCTGTCCGCAGGATGGGTCTCCGCAGGTGGGCCCTTTTCAGCCGTCTGCCAGCGGCGCGAGGCCGCACATCCGGTAGATCTGGTCCACCAGCCGGTGGCTCTCCACGGCGTCCTCGGCCGGGGCCAGCGGGGTCTCCCGGCTCCGCACGCAGCGGACGAAATCCTCCAGCTCTTGCTGGAAGCCGCCCTTCTCCAGCATGTCCACGGCCCACGCCCAGTCCTTGGGCCGGAACTCGTAGGTCCGGGTCTGGCCGTCCAGGTGGGTCACGGTGTAGTCGGGGAAGGTCACCTCGCTGGTGCAGCCGCCGCCGTGGAGCGTGGCGCGCTCGATCCAGCGGCCCGCCCGCCGGTTCAGCAGGAACACGCCCACCTGCCCCCCGTCGAACTCCAGCGTGGCGGTCAGGGTGGCCTCGCGGTCGGGCTCGACCGCGCGGGCCAGGGCGGCCACAACGCGGCCCTTGCCCCCGCAGACCCAGCGCATGAAGTCGATCATGTGGATCCCGTCGTTGAACAGGGCCCGGCGGTCCAGGACGTCCTTGTACTTCTCCACCACGCAGAGGTCGATCTGCCGCGCCGCGAAATGCTCCTTGGCGTGCACGCACACCGGAGCGTAACGCCGGTTCAGCCCCACCATGAAGACGCGCGACCCGCGCCCGGCGCGCGCGACGAGGTCCTCCATGGCGGCGATCGTGGGAGCCAGGGGCTTCTCGCAGCAAACGTCCTTGCCGGCATCCAGCAGGGCGCCGACCTGCGCGGGGTGCGCGTCCGGCGGCGTGCAGACGACGGCGGCATCGAAGGCGGGCCCGCCAAGCAGGTCGTCGACGGACAGGAAGGTCCGGGGAACGCCGAACAGCGCGGCCACCCGCTTCAGCTTCTCGGGCGTCCGGCCGGTCAGCGCAACCAGATCGACGCCGGGCAGGCGCTTGAGGATGGGCAGCACGGCGAGCTGTGCGAACCTGCCCGCGCCAACCACCGCCATCCGAACCGTCGGGGACATGCGGTCCTCCTTCAGGGGATGCTAGGGGTCATGCGGGCAGGGCCACCGTGCAGATTGGTACAGTGGCTTGACCAATGCTGTCACGGGCCGCCGGCGCGAAGCAACTGCGATCCGGTTGCCGGTCGAGAAAGGTACATGTGGCAGGACAAAAATCAGGAATCGGGCGCGGTGGCTCGCGGCCGCTCAGCAGGGCCGCCGGATCGGCAGGGCGAAGGCCGGGTCTCCGCTCACGGGCCGACGCCGCGGTAGGCCAGGTCCAGCAGCTCGATGGTGTGGGCCGTGCGCACGGGGGAGCCGCGGCGGCGCAGGCCGGCGGCGATCTGCAGCAGGCAGCCGGGGTTGCCGCTCACGACGACCTGGGCGCCGGTCTCCAGGATGCGGTCCAGCTTCCGGTCCAGGAGCTTCCCGGCCACCCCGGGCTGCAGGAGGTTGTAGACGCCGGCGCTGCCGCAGCACATGTCCGCCTCCTGGAGCTCCACCAGCCGGAGGCCGGGGATGGCCTGGAGGAGGGCGCGCGGCGCCAGGCGAACGCGCTGTCCGTGGGCCAGATGGCAGGCGTCGTGGTAGGTCGCGGTGAGACGCACCGGATGCAGGCCGCCGACCGGACCGGCCTCGGCCAGCAGTTCGGACACGTCCCGCACGCGCCGGGAGAAGGCGGCGGCGCGGGTGGCGTACTCCGGGTCGTCGTGGAGCAGCTCCCCGTACTCCTTCATGACCGAGCCGCAGCCGGCCGCATTCACGGCCACGCAGTCCACGCCGGCCGCCTCGAAGGCGGCGATGAGCCGGCGGGCCAGCGCCTTCGCGCGCTCCCGCTCGCCTTCGTGCAGGAACAGGGAGCCGCAGCAGCCCTGCGCGCGCGGGATCACGGCCTCGAAGCCGGTCGCGGCGAGCACCCGCGCGGTGGCGCGGTTCACCTCGGGAAAGAATGCCTCCTGCGCGCACCCGAGCAGCACGCCGGCGCGGGCCCGCCGCGGCCCGGCGGCCGGCAGCGCCTCCGGAAGCGGGGCGGCGGCAGCGGGGAGCTGGGGCATGAGCCGCTCCATCGTGCCCAGGCGGCCCAGCCGGCTCAGGATGCCGCTGCGGTGGACCAGGGCCTGGAGCCCGGAGCGCTGGTACCAGCGCAGGGGGGCGAGGAGCAGCCGCAGGCGCCGCGTGTCCGTGAACGTTTCCAGGATGAATCGCCGGAGCAGCCGGTCGGCGAGCCCGCCCGCCGGCTGCTGCTGGAGCTGGACGCGGGTGCTCTCCATGAGGTGGCCGAAGCGCACACCCGAGGGGCAGGCCGTCTCGCACGCGCGGCAGAGCAGGCACAGGTGCATGTGCCGGGCGAAGCCGCCGTCCAGGGCCACGCGGCCCTCGGCCGCCGCGCGCATGAGGTAGAGGCGCCCGCGCGGCGAGTCCATCTCGTTCCCGAGTGCGAGGTAGGTCGGGCAGGTGGGCAGGCAGAAGCCGCAGTGGACGCAGTCCTCGACGCCCTGCCAGGTTGACTGCTCGGTGCGCACTCCTGGTGCCGCAGCTGTCACGCTTGTGCCTACCTCTCGGCACTCGGGCACCCCGGCACTCCGGGGAGGCAGAGTGATGCCTTGCCAGAGTGCCAGGGTGCCCGGGTGCCGGAGTGCCGAGTCATAACCCGCCGACGAAGCGGCCCGGGTTCAGGATGCGCCCGGGATCGAAGGCGTGCTTCAGGTCCCGCATGAGGGGGAAGGCGCCGCCGACCGAGCCCCAGACGTCCACGAGCCCCTTGACCTCGGGGGGCGCCGCCAGCACCACGAGCGAGCCCCGGGACTCGAGGGCCTGCCGGCGGAGGGCCTGCACCACGCCGGCCACGCGCTCGGGCTCCGGATCGCCAGCCTCGGCGTCGATGTAGTAGCGGATGACGCCCGCCCCCGCCTCGGCCACCGTGCGCAGCCGCAGGCCCAGCGGCTCGGTGAGGCCCCGGCCGCGCTCCATGGCGGCCGCCACGGCGCCGGGAAGCAGCGCGGCCTTCAGCACGCAGCCCCGGGGCGGGACTGCCAGGTCGCGGATCGCCTCCCAGAAGCGCTCGTGGGCCTCGCCCCCGAGCATCGCCTCGCCGGCCGCCATGCCGTGCCTGGAGACCGCGCGCAGCTGGTGCTCGACGGCCTCGGGGACCGACGCCACGGCCACCGCCAGCAGGACGCCGGGCTGAACGTCCAGGGCGCCGGCCTGCATGATCTCGACGGCGGCCGGCGCGTCCAGCAACTCGACGGCGGCCGGCACGATGGGGCTGTCCGCGATCCGGGCCACGGCCTGGCAGGCCCGGCCGACCTCCGGAAACGTGCCGATCCAGGTACGCTCGGCGGCGGGCAGGGGGTAGAGCCGGAAGCTCGCCTCCAGGATGACGCCCAGGGTCCCCAGGGAGCCGACGTACAACTTGTTCATGTCGTAGCCGGTGACGTTCTTCACCACCTTGGCGCCGGCGCGGACGAGCGTCCCGTCGGCCTGCGCCACCCGCAGGCCGATCACCAGGTCGCGGAGGCTCCCGTACCGCTGGCGGCGGGGGCCGCTGGCGTTGCTGGCGAGCAGGCCGCCCAGCGTGGCGCGCGCGCCCTGGGGCGGATCCAGCGCCAGGAACTGCCCGTTCTTCCCGAGCGCGGCCTGGCAGTCCTGCAGCGTGATGCCCGCCTGCAGGGTGGCGGTCATGTCGGCCGGCTCGTGCTCCAGCACCTGGTTGAGCCGGCGCGTTCCGAGGACCAGCTGCACCCGCTCGGGGACCCCCCCGAGCCCGATGGCCGTGCCGCCGCCCCAGGGCGTCACCGCCACCCGGGCCTCGTGGCAGGCGGCGAGAACCGCCGACACCTCCTCCGCCGTGCCGGGGAAGACCGCCGCCTCGGCGCGCTTCCCGTCCACGGCATAGCTCGCTGCCGCCTCGCCCACGACGAGGTGCTCGGTCCCAACGATGGCTTCCAGCCGCTTCAGGAGATCATCCATTTTCAGTGCCGAGTGCCTGGTGCCGGGTGCCGGGTGCCGGGTGCCGAGCCAGCACCGCGGGCCGCGACCCACGAGCCGGGGCGCCGGAGGTGGCTCGTCTATTCCGCATCGCGCATCCCGCATCCCGCATTCCGCATTCCGCATTCGTCAGTACCGCTCCGCCAGCCCCTCGCGCTCGATGCGGTGGGGCCTGTAGGCGATGTCCCGGGCGGCGCGGCCCACTTCGACGCAGCTCTTGGCGGTCGGGAAGATCTTGCCGGGGTTGAGCAGCCCCTCGGGGTTCCAGACGGCCTTCAACCGCTGCATGGCCGCCAGATCGGCCGGCCCGTACATGAGCGGCATGAAGTCCTTCTTCTCGAAGCCCACCCCGTGCTCGCCGGTGATGCTGCCGCCCACGGCGATGCAGCTTCGCATGATCTCCGCGCCCAGCGCCTCGGCCTTCTCCGCCTGCCCCGCCACCCGGTTGTCGTAGAGGATGAGGGGGTGCAGGTTCCCGTCGCCCGCGTGGAAGACGTTGGCCACGCGCAGGCCGTACTTCGCGCCGAACGCCTCGATCTCGCCCAGGACCTTCAGGAGCTGCGTGCGCGGGATCACGCCGTCCTGGACGTAGTACTCGGGGCTGATCTGGCCCATGGCGGCGAACGCAGCCTTGCGGCCCTTCCAGAGGCGCGCGCGCTCGGCCTCGTCGCGGGCGACCCGCACCTCCCGAACCCGGTACAGCGCCGCCACCGCGGCGATCGGCTCGACCAGCGCCTGCACCTCGGCCGCCGGCCCGTCCAGCTCGACCAGGAGGACCGCGCCGGCATCCGTCGGGTACCCGGCGTGCGTGCCGGCCTCCACCGCCTGGATGCTCAGGCGATCCATCATCTCGATGGCCGCCGGGATGATCCCCCGCGCGATGATGCCGGAGACCGTGGCGCTCGCGTCCGCGATCGTCTCGAACACCAGGAGCATGGTCTTCACCGCCTCCGGCCGCTTCAGGAGGCGGACGACGATCTTCGTGGCGATGCCGAACGTGCCCTCGGAGCCGACGAAGGCGCCGGTGAGGTCGTAGCCGGGCGGGTCGACGCTGTGGCCGCCCAGCTCCACGATCTGGCCCGAGGCGAGGACCACCTCCAGCCCCAGCACGTGGTTCGTGGTCACCCCGTACTTCAGGCAGTGGGGGCCGCCCGCGTTCTCGGCGACGTTGCCGCCCAGGCTGCAGGCGGTCTGGCTGGCGGGATCGGGCGCGTAGTAGTAGCCGCGGGGACCGACGTGGTTGCTGAGCCAGATGTTGACGAGGCCCGGCTCGATGACGGCGCGCTGGTCGGGGTAGTCGACCTCCAGGATGCGCTGCATGCGGTTCAGGCCGATGACCACGCCGCCCTCGACGGCGAGGGCGCCGCCCGAGAGCCCCGTGCCCGCACCGCGCGGCACGAAGGGCAGGCGCTCGCGGCGGCAGAGGCGCACCACCGCGGCCACCTCCTCGGTGGTGAGCGGCAGGACCACGACCTCGGGCGTCGCCTTGTAGATCGTGAGGCCGTCGGTCTCGTAGACCTTCAGCTCCGTGGGATCCGCGATGACGTACTCCGGCCCCACGATCGCCTGCAGCTCTTTCAGCGCGCGCGCAGAGGCTCCCATCGCCTCCGACCATAAAGCAGCAAGGGCGGGTGTCAAGGGGCGATCTGGGCGGGCGAAGCGGCCCGAGCGG
>JBHGAX010000080.1:0-13152 GCA_041946635.1 Methylomirabilales bacterium (SeqCode) | reverse complement strand
ACGACCCACAGAACAGCCTCTCGCAAAGCACGCCAAGGACGCAAAAGAGCGCGACCCGACATCAAGGTCCGCGCTTCAAGCCACGCTAGACGACGAGCGGTCAGCGCTCAGCCGGAACCGGTCTTTCGCTGATCGCTGGCCGCCGAATGCTGAATGCTCATGCTGTCCCCGGGAGCCCCATGACCACCCCGCGACCCGACCGTGTCCGCTCGATCCTGTTCGTGGCCGGCGCCCGCCCGAACTTCATGAAGGTGGCGCCCCTGCTCCGCGAGTGCGCGGCGCGGCCGGAGCTCCGGGCCGTGCTCGTGCACACCGGCCAGCACTACGATCCCGCGCTCTCCGAGGTCTTCTTCCGCGACCTGGGCATGCGCCGCCCCGACCACGCCCTGGAGGTCGGCTCGGGCAGCCACGCCCGGCAGACCGCCGAGGTCATGCGCCGCATCGAGCCCGTCCTGCTCCAGGAGCGCCCGGACGCGGTGCTGGTCGTCGGGGACGTGAACTCCACGCTGGCCGCCACCCTGGTGGCCGTGAAGCTGGGCCTGCCCGTGGCCCACGTGGAGGCGGGCCTGCGGAGCTTCGACCGGCGCATGCCCGAGGAGGTCAACCGCATCGTCACGGACGCCCTCTCCACCTGGCACTTCACCAGCGAGCCGGGGGCCGCCGAGAACCTGCGGCGCGAGGGCATCCCCGCCGAGGGGATCCACTTCGCGGGCAACGTGATGATCGACACGCTCCTGGCCTGCCGCGAGCGGGCCGCGGCCTCCCCCATCCTGGCCCGGCTCGGGCTGGAGAACGGGGGCGGCCCCTACGGGGTGGTCACCCTGCATCGCCCGAGCAACGTGGACGATCCCGAGCACCTGCGGGGCCTGGTGGCGGCCCTGCAGGAGATCAGCCAGGGGCTGAAGCTGGTCTTCCCCGTGCACCCGCGCACGGCCGCCATGCTGGAGCGGCTCGGCCTCGCCGGCTCCGCGCGGCTCCAGCTCCTGGCGCCCCTCGGCTACCTGGACTTCCTCCGGCTGCTGAGCCGCGCGCGGCTGGTCATCACCGACTCGGGCGGCATCCAGGAGGAGACCACCATCCTGGAGGTGCCCTGCCTCACGGTTCGCGACAGCACGGAGCGGCCGGTCACCGTGGAGTGCGGCTGGAACCGCCTGGTGGGCACCGACCCCGCGGCGCTCACGGCCGCGGCGGCGCACGCGCTGGAGGCGGGACGGCCGCGGGGGCGGCGGCCCGAGCGCTGGGACGGCCAGGCCAGCCGCCGCATCCTGGACGTCCTGGCCGGGGCCCCGGCGGAGGCGGTGCGATGAGGATCCTGGTGACGGGCGGCGCGGGCTTCATCGGCTCGCACGTGGTGGAGGCCTACGTCGGCGCGGGCCACCGGGTCACCGTGCTGGACGACTGCTCGCGCGGGAAGCCGGCCCAGGTCCACCCGGCCGCGCGCCTGGTGCGCATGGACCTCCGCGCCCCGGAGCTGCCCGACCTCTTCGCGGCCGGGCGGTTCGACTGCGTGAGCCACCACGCCGCCCAGATCGACGTGCGCCGGTCGGTGGCCGACCCCGCCGCGGACGCGGCGGTCAACATCGGCGGGAGCCTGGCGCTCCTGGAGGCCGTGCGGGCCCACCGGGTGCCGCGGGTCATCTTCGCCTCGACGGGCGGGGCCATCTACGGGCCGCAGGAGTACTTCCCGGCCGACGAGAGCCACCCCACGCGGCCGGTGAGCCCCTACGGCGTGGCCAAGCTCAGCGTGGAGCACTACCTGGAGTACTACCGGCAGGTGCACGGGCTCCGCTACGCCGTGCTGCGCTACGCGAACGTCTGCGGGCCGCGGCAGGACCCGGAGGGCGAGGCGGGCGTGGTGGCCATCTTCTGCGCCCGGCTGCTCCGCGGCGAGCCGCTCACCATCTACGGGGACGGCGCCCAGACGCGCGACTACGTCTACGTCGAGGACGTGGCGCGCGCCAACCTGCTGGCGCTGGAGTGGCTGCGCGACGCCGCCGACTGGCTGCGCGAGGGGCGGCCCGTCTTCAACGTGGGGACCGGCCGGGAGACCTCCGTGCTGCGGCTGGCGGGCCTCCTGCGCGAGGTGGCCGACCGCGACTGCGCCATCCAGCACGCCCCCGCGCGGCCGGGCGAGCAGGCGCGGAGCGCCATCAGCCCGGCGCGCGCGGCGCGGGTCCTGGGCTGGCGCCCCGCGGTGGCCCTGCCCGAGGCCCTGCTGCGCACGCTCCGGTGGTGCCGGGCGGGGGCGGAGACCCCGGCCGGGGCGGCGCGGGCCTGAGGTCCCCCGCGGCCCGCCGGGCGGAAACCGGACAGAGCGCATGCCCACCGAGCCGCTGCACGTCGCCATCGACTTCGCCGCGCCGCCGGAGGGGAACGAGGGGGTCGCCGCCGCGACCCTCTGCCTCATCCACGCGCTGGGGCAGCTCACGGACGGGCGGGAGACCTACACCGTGGTGGTGCCCTCCGCGCCGCAGGCCGCCCGCGTGCGCCCCTACCTGGGGCTCCGCCAGCGGGTGGGGCTCCGGCGAGCGGGTGGGGCCGGAGCCCCGGGCGCAGGCGCCCTCCTGCGGCGCACCCTGGGGACGCTCCGGCCGGCGGCCCGCGCGGTGCGGCGCCTGGTGAACCCGCCGCGCTGGCCCGCGGTGCCGGTCTCGGACGGCTTCTACGAGGGGCTGGGGGCCGAGGTCGTGCACTTCGCCTCCCAGGGATTCACTCTCTGCGCCCTGCCCAGCGTGTACAGCGCCCACGAGCTGGAGCACCTGCACTTCCCGCAGTGCTTCACGCCCGAGGCCCTGGCCTGGCGCGAGGCGCTCTACCCGACCGCGATCCGGCTGGCCCACACGGTGGTGGTCGGCTCGCGCTGGACGCGGGCGGACCTGCTGCGCCGCTACCCGGTGGACCCGGCCAAGGTCCAGGTCATCCCCGAGGCGCCGCCCACGCTCGCCTCCCCGGAGCCGGCGCCCGAGGCCCTCCGCCGCCTGGCGCGGACCCTGGGCCTGCCGCGGCCCTTCGCCCTGTACCCGGCCGGGATCTGGCCGCACAAGAACCACCTGCGCCTCCTCGAGGCGCTGGCGCTCCTCCGCGACCGGGACGGTTGCTTCGTGCGCCTGGTGTGTGCCGGCGCCGCCTCGCCCCGCTTCTGGCCCGAGGTCGAGCGCCGGGTGGCGGACCTGGGGCTCGCCGACCGGGTGCGCTTCCCCGGGTTCCTGCCCGAGGACGACCTGCGCGGCGTGTACCGGCTGGCGCACGCCCTGGTGCTGCCCGGCCTCTTCGAGGCCAGCAGCCACCCGGTCTTCGCGGCCTGGCAGGAGGGCGTCCCGGTGGCCTGCGCGCGCGCCGCGGCGCTGCCCGAGCAGGTCGAGGATGCGGCGCTGCTCTTCGACGGCGAGTCGGTGGAGGCGCTGGCCGACGCGGTGCGGCGCATCCTGGACGACGAGTCGCTGCGCCGGCGCTTGCAGGAGCGGGCCGCCCGCCGGCTGGCGGAGGTTTCCTGGGAGCGCACGGCCCGCATGTACCGGGCCGTGTACCGGCAGGCGGCCGGCGCGCCGCTCGGCGAGGAGGAGCGGGCGCTGCTCGCGGGACCCGACCCCCGGGAGACCCAGCCCCTGCGGGAGCCGGCCCGATGAGCCTGCCCTCCAGCCATCCGCTGGCCGGCGTGACGGCCGCGATCCTGGCCGGGGGACCGGGCACCCGCCTGCGGGCCGTGCTCGGCGATCGCCCGAAGGCCCTGGCCCCGGTGGGCGGCCGGCCGTTCCTGGCCTACCCGCTGGAGCAGCTGGCGGCCGCCGGGGTCCGGACGGCCGTGATCTGCACGGGCTGGAGGGGGGAGGCCGTGCAGGCGGCCTTCGGCCCGGCCCTGGGGCCGCTCCGCCTGGAGTACTCGCGCGAGGCGGCGCCGCTCGGCACGGCGGGCGCGCTGCGGGCCGCCCTGCCCCTCCTGGCCTCGCCCGAGGTCCTCGTCCTGAGCGGGGACGCCTTCTGCGAGGTGGACCTGGCCGAGCTGGCCCGGACGCACGTCCGGCACGGGGCGGACGCCACGCTGGTGGTGGTCCCGGTGCCCGAGGCGCTGCCCCACCGCCGGGTGGACGTGGACCCGCTGGGCCGGGTCCGCGCCGTGCGCGAGACGGCCGAGCCGGGTCCCGGCTGGGTGAGCGCGGGCGTCTACTGCCTGGCCCGCCGGCTCCTGCAGGCCCTGCCGGCCGGCCCCGTGTCGCTGGAGCGCGAGGCCCTGCCCGGCTGGCTGTCCCGCCGCTGCTTCGCGCTCCCGACCTTCGGCCGCTTCCTCGACCTCGACACGCCCGAGGCGTACGCCGCCGCGCAGGCGTTCTTCGGCCCGGCGGCACCCTCCCCGGCCGCCGGGAGGGAGCGAGGCCCCGCATGAGCCCCCCCCGGCCCCTGGAGGTTGCATGACCCGGCTCCTCACCCAGCCACCGCCCGCGCGCACGGCACCGGGCGCCGCGCTGCTGAGCGGCCTCACCGTGGACGTGGAGGACTACTTCCAGGTCAGCGGCTTCGAGGCCGCGGTGCCGCGGGACCGCTGGGGCGCCTATCCCAGCCGGGTGGAGCGGAACACCCAGCGCCTCCTGGCGCTCCTGGAGGAGGCCGGGGTGCGCGGCACCTTCTTCGTCCTCGGCTGGACGGCCGAGCGGTACCCGGCGCTGGTCCGCCGCATCCAGCGGGCCGGCCACGAGCTGGCCTGCCACAGCTATGCCCACCGGCTGGTGTACAGCCTCACCCCCGAGGAGTTCCGGCGGGACACCCGGCGCGCGGTGGCCGCGGTGGAGGACGCCAGCGGCCAGCGGGTCCAGGGCTACCGCGCGCCCAGCTTCTCCATCACCCGGAAGAGCCTCTGGGCACTGGACGTCCTGGCCGAGGAGGGCTTCCGCTACGACAGCAGCATCTACCCCATCCTGCGCGACCGCTACGGCATCCCGGGCGCCCCGCGGCACCCCTTTCCGGTGCGCGTGGCCGCCGGCACCCGCGGCACCGCCACGCTGCTCGAGGTCCCGCCCTCCACCGTGCGCTGCCTGGGCGTGAACCTGCCGGTGGGCGGCGGCGGCTACCTGCGGCTCTTCCCGGCGCCGCTCTTCCGCCGCGCGCTGGCGCGGCTGATCGAGGGCGAGCGCCGCCCGGCCGTGCTCTACGTGCACCCCTGGGAGCTGGACCCCGACCAGCCCCGGATCCCGGCCGGCTCCCGCCTCTCGCGCTTCCGCCACTACGTGAACCTGGCGCGGACGGCGCCCCGGCTCCGCGCCCTCCTGGCCCGCTGGCCCTTCGCCCCGCTCTGCGAGGTGCTGGACGGGCTGCCGCCCGCGCCGGCGCTCCCGCTCGACGCCCTCGCCCGCTGAGACTCCGTATGCAAATCTTTCGTACGCGCGATTCGCGGCCCGGCGCCCGCCCGCCGCGCCCCGCGAGGCCCGGGCGGGGGCCGCGCGCCGCGCCGCCGCGGACGCGGCGCACGCAAGCTTTGCACCCCGGGCGCCGGGCCCCTGCCCGCCCGCGCGACGCGAGCCCGCGCGCGCTCGCCCGCGCGCCCCGCAACCGCTCGTTTCGCGGGACGTTCCCCGCCGAGCGCGCGCCGCGCCCCTCCCTGGCATACCGCTCGCAACGGCCTCGAACCGGTCGGTGCCCCCGGCTGCGACGCGGGAGGCGCGGGTCGTGGACCCCGCCCCCGCGCCGCACGGCCGCCCGGTCCGCTATGGCGGCGGACCCTCGGCTCGCCACGACGGCGGCAAGCAAGGTCACGATGCCCCGAGTCTCGGTGATCATCCCCGCGCGCAACCACGCCCGCCAGCTGGGCCGGGCGCTGGCCAGCGTCCTCGGCCAGACCTACCGCGACCTGGAGGTCCTGGTGGCCGACGACGGCTCCACCGACGAGACGCCGGCGCTGCTCGAGGCGCTGGGCGATCCCGTGCAGCACCTCTACCAGCCGCCCGGCGGGAGCGCGGCGGCCCGCAACCTGGGCCTCTCCAAGGCCAGCGGCGAGCTGATCGCGCACATGGACCCGGCGGACCGCTGGTACCCGCAGAAGCTGGAGCGACAGGTGGCCTACCTTGACGCGCACGCGGCCGCGGGGCTGGTGCACGCCGACGCCACCTGGGTGGACGACGGCGACTGGGTGATCCGCCTGCGGGCGGACCGGGAGACCCGCCGCCCGGTGCCCCGCGGCCACTGCCTGCTCCCCCTGCTGGGCAGGTTCCTCACGACCTCCGCCGTCCTGGAGCGGCGGGCCCTCACGGCCGCCGTGCCCGCCTTCGACGCGCGCCTGGCCGCCGGGGCGGAGCAGCTGCGCTGGATCCTCCTGGCGCTGCACGGGGTCCGCGTGGGCTACCTGGACGAGCCCCTGGTCCTGCTGGAACGGCGTCGGACGCCGGACGGGTCGGACGCGTCCGACGTGCCGGACGCGTTCACCTGGGCCGCCGTCCTCGAGCGGCTCCTGCGCGAGGCGTCCCTCGCCGAGCGCGGGGGCCCGGGCGCCCTGCGGGCGGCGCGGCGCCGCCTCTGCGAGGCGGGACAGGCGCTGGCCGCGCAGGACCTGCGGGAGGGCCGGCGGGCGCGCGCCCTGGGACGGCTGCTCTCCCTCATCGCGCGCCGGCCGCTCGCCCTGGATCTCTACCCTGCGCTGGTGCGGGCCTGCCGGCCGGCCGCCCCCGCGCGGGACCGGGGCGCGCGGTGAGTCTGAGCATGGAGCGGCTCCTGGAGAGCTCACACCCGGCGCCGGTGCGCCTGCGCCTCCTGGCGGAGGCGCCGGGTGCGGACTGGGCCGGCGCGGCCGCCGCCGGGCACCTGGCGCTGGCGCCCGAGTGGCACGGCGTGATCCGCCGGGCCTACCGCCACGCGCCGCTGTACCTCACGGCCGAGGGGGAGGCCGGCCGCGCCGTGCTGCCCGCCTTCATCCTGCGCCGGCCGCTCCTCGGGACGGCCGTGACGTCCATGCCCTTCCTGGATGCGGGCGGGCCCGCGGGCGCCGCCGCCCTGGCGGAGCCGCTCCTCGCCCGCCTCACCCTGGAGGCCGAGCGGGCGGGGGCGCGGTACGTCGAGGTCCGGGCCACCGCCCCGCTGCCGCTGCCCGCGACGCCCTCGCTCGGCAAGGTGAGCCTGGCGCTGGACCTCCCGGGCGATCCCGACCGGCTGTGGCGCGGCCTGCACGCCAAGGTGCGAAACCAGGTCCGCAAGGCCGAGCGGAGCGGGCTGGAGGTCGAGGCGGGGGGCGCGCCCCTCCTGCCCGCCTTCTACGAGGTCTTCGCCGCGAACATGCGGGACCTGGGCTCGCCCGTGCACGGCCAGCCCTTCCTGCAGGCCGCGCTGGAGGCGTTCGGGCCGCGCGCCCGCCTCCTGCTGGCGCGGCGGGCCGGCCGTCCCGTGGGCGGGCTGCTGGCCCTGGCCCACGGCGACACGCTCTACGTGCCCTGGGCCTCCTCCCTGCGCGCGGAGGCCGCCCACTGCCCGAACATGCTGCTCTACTGGGAGGCGCTGCGCCAGGCCTGCCGCGACGGCCTCCGGCGCTTCGACTTCGGGCGCTCCACGCGGGATTCGGGCACCTATCGCTTCAAGCGGCAGTGGGGCGCGGGGGAGGTGCCCCTCTACTGGTACGCGCTGCCGCTCGGCGGCCGCGCCGCCCCGGCCCCCGGCGGCGACGAGCGGCTGGCGCTGGCGGGACGGCTCTGGCGCCGGCTGCCCCTCGGGCTCACCCGCCGGCTGGGCCCGCGGCTGCGCCGGCTGCTGAGCCAGTGAGGCGTCACCGTGACGGCGCCGCCGGCCGCGGCCCTGGAACGCTTCTACTGCCCGCGCTGCGGCTACACCCGGCCGCTCCGCCCGGGGCAGGACGGCCTGCGCATCTACCGGGCGCACGAGGCCCGCTGCCGGCCGGCGCCCGGCGCCCAGCTCTGGCTCGCGTTCGTGACGGAGGACGACGTGGAGGAGCGCGATGCCTGAGCGCGGGCGCGGCCTGACCCGGCGGCCCTGCATCGCCCACCTCACCCACGCGCTGGGCCAGGGCGGGGTGGAGCGCGGGATCGTGCAGCTCGCCACCCGCCTCCCCGCGGAGCGCTTCCGGCAGATCGTGATCAGCCTGGCGGAGCCCTCCGACCTCGCCGAGGAGATCGGCGCCCACCGGGTCTTCCGCCTGGGCAAGCGGCCGGGCAACGACCTCCGGCTGGTGCTGCGGCTGGCGCGCCTCCTGCGCAGGGAGCGGGTGGACCTGCTGCACGCGCGCGGCTGGGCCACGCTGGTGGAAGGGCGGCTGGCCGCCTGGCTGGCGCCCGGGTGCAAGATGATCTACGGCTACCACGGGAAGACCTTCGAGGACCTGGCCCAGCCCCGCCGGCGGCGCCTGATCGCCCAGCGGCTCCTGCTCCCGCGCATGCAGGCCCTGGTGGCCGTCTCCCCCACCGCCGCGCGCGAGTGGCTGGGAGAGGTCGGCCTGGCGGTCCAGGTCGAGCTCATCCCGGACGGCATTCCCGCGCCGCCGCCCGTGCGGCCGGAGACCCGGGCGGCCCTGCGGCGCGAGCTGGGCGTCCCCGCCGGCAGCATCTGCGTGGGGAGCGTGGGCCGGCTGGATCCGGTGAAGGACCAGGCCACGCTCCTGCGCGCCGTGGCCAGCCTCTGGGCGAGCGGCCTGGACGCCGTCTGCGTGCTGGTGGGCGACGGGCCCGAGCGCCCGGCGCTCCAGCGGCTGGCGGGGGAGCTGGGCGGGCGGGAGCGCGTCCGCTTCCTGGGCACCCGGCGCGACGTGCCGCGGCTGCTGGCGGCCTTCGACCTGTTCGTGCAGGCCTCGCTCTCCGAGGCGCTGCCCAACGCGCTCCTGGAGGGCCTGGGCGCGGGCCTCCCGGCCGTGGCCACGGCGGTGGGCGGCACGCTGGACGTGGTGCGCCCGGAGGTGGGCGTCCTGGTGCCCCCGGGCGACCCGGCCGCCATGGCGCTGGCCGTGCTCCGCCTGGCCCGGGACCCCGACCTGCGCCGCCGCCTGGGCGCGGCCGGGCGGGCCCTGGTGGCCCGGCGCTACTCGCTGGACGCCATGCTGGCCGCCTACGCGGACCTCTACGCGCGCCTGCTGCCCCCGCCCGCGCCCGCCTGGGCGGGCGCCGTGCGGAGGGCCGGCTGATGCTCGCCGCCGGGCTCCTGGCCGCCGCCTTCGCCGCGGCCCTGGCCGTCGCGCTCTACGCCTACCTGGGCTACCCGCTGCTCCTGGCCTGGCTGGCCCGCCGGCGCAGCCGTCCCGTGGCGGCCCGCGACTGGACGCCCCGGGTCAGCCTGCTGATCCCGGCCTACAACGAGGCGGCCGTGATCGCCGGGAAGCTCGCGAACAGCCTGGCGCTGGACTACCCCGCGCACCGGCTGGAGATCCTGGTGGGCTCGGACGGCTCGAGCGACGGCACGGCCGCCCTGGCGCGGGCCTTCGAGGGCCGGGGCGTGCGGGTCCTGGCCTTCCCCACCCGCCGGGGCAAGGCCGCGGTGCTGAACGACCTGGCGGCGGCCGCGGAGGGCGAGATCCTGGTCTGCACGGACGCCAACGTGCTCTGCGCGGCGGACGCCCTGCGCCAGCTGGTCCGGCCGCTGGCCGATCCGGGCGTGGGCTGCGCCAGCGGCGACGTCATCCTGGTGAACGATCACGCCGGCTGGAGCCACGGCGAGACGCTGTACTACCGCGTGGAGCGCTTCATCCAGGACCGGGAGTCCCGCCTGGGCTCGACCATCGGCGCGGACGGCGGCCTCTACGCCGTGCGCCGGGCGCTGTTCGCCCCGCTCGACCCCCGGGCCGTCCTGGACGACTTCATCGTGTCCATGCGGGTGGCGCTGCAGGGCTTCCGCGTGGTCTACGCGCCCCGCGCGCGCGGCTTCGAGCGCACGGCCGTCTGCCTGGCGGACGAGTTCCGCCGGCGCAAGCGGGTGGCGGGCGGCATCTGGCAGGCCCTGGTCCACGGCTGGGGCGTGCCCCGCCCGGCCCACGGCTTCCTGTTCCTGGCCTTCTGCTCGCACAAGCTGGCCCGCTGGGCGGCCGCCTTCGCGCTGGGCCTGCTGCTCCTCACCAGCGGCCTGCTGGCGGAGGCCGGCGCCTGGCGCCTGGTCTTCGGCGCGCAGGTGGCCGTGTACGGCCTCGCGGGCCTGGGGGCCTGGGCCGCCGGCCGGGGCCGCCGGCTGCCCGCCTGGCTGCGGGTGGTCCTGTACTTCGTCCTGAGCAACACGGCCAGCGTGGCGGGCGTCTGCCACGCCGCCGTCCGCCCGGAGAGCGTCCTCTGGGCCAAGGGGCGGCGGCATCCGGGCGCGCCGGACGCCGCGCCCGCGGGAGGTCGCTGAGCATGTGCGGGATCGTGGGCCTCTACCGCTGGCCGGGCGCGCCGGAGGAGATCCGGGCGCGCCTCCAGGCGATGTGCGGCGCCATCCGCCACCGCGGGCCGGACGACGAGGGGATCCTGGTGGACGGCGAGGCCGGCCTGGGGGCGCGCCGCCTGAGCATCATCGACGTGGCCGGCGGCCACCAGCCCATCCCCAACGAGGACGGCACGGCGGCCGTGGCCTTCAACGGGGAGATCTACAACCACCCGGCCCTCCGCCGGGAGCTGGAGGCGCGGGGGCACCGCTTCCGGACGCGCGCCGACACCGAGGTCATCGTCCACGCCTACGAGGAGGAGGGGGCCGCGTGCGCGGCCCGGCTCAACGGCATCTTCGGCTTCGCGGTGTGGGACAGCCGGCGGCGCCGGCTGGTCCTGGCGCGCGACCGCATGGGCGTGAAGCCCCTCTACTACACGGAGGCCGCCGGCGGGCTGGCCTTCGCCTCGGAGATCAAGGCCCTGCTCGCCCTGCCCGAGGTCCCGCGCGCGCTGGATCCGCAGGCCGCCGCGGAGTTCTTCCGCCTGGGCTACGTGCCCGCCCCCCGCACGCTGTTCGCCGGGATCGCCAAGCTGCCGCCGGGCTGGTGGCTCGCGGCCGGGGAGGGCGGCTGCCGGCGGCAGCCCTACTGGGACCTGCGCTTCGCCGCGGCCGCGCCCGCGCCCGGCTTCGCCGAGTGCCGCGACCGGCTGCGCGCCCTCCTGGCGGAGGCCGTCGCCGACCAGATGGTGAGCGAGGTGCCGCTGGGCGCCTTCCTGAGCGGCGGCGTGGACAGCAGCGCCGTGGTGGCCCTCATGCAGCAGGCCGCCCGCGGCCCGGTCAGGACCTACAGCATCGGCTTCGAGAACGCGGCCTACCACAACGAGGCCCCCTACGCGGAGGCCGTGGCCAGGGCCCTGGGCACCCGGCACGAGACGCTCATCGTCCGCCCGCAGGTGGCCGACCTCCTGCCCGCGCTGGTGGAGAAGCTGGACGAGCCGCTGGTGGACAGCTCCTTCATGGTGACCTACCTGGTCTCCGAGCTGGCGGCGCGCTCCGTCACCGTGGCGCTCTCGGGCGTGGGCGGGGACGAGCTGTTCGGCGGCTACCGGCGCTACCTGGCGCCCGGCCTGCACCGGGCGGCCGCCTGGCTGCCCGCCCCGCTGCGCGGGGGCGCGGGCCGCCTGCTGGCCCGGCTCCCCGCCGACCGCCGCACCACCCTGGGCAACCTCTGCCGCTACGCCAAGTCCCTGGGCGAGACCCTCCACCTGCCGCTGGGGGAGCAGTACCTCGGCCTGGTCGGGGTCCTGGCGCCCGAGCGCATCCGCGCCCTCCTGGGCCGCGGCAACGGGCACGACCCCGGGGCGCTCATCCCCGCGCTGTTCGCCCGGGCCGCGCCGGCCGCGCCGCTGGACCGGCTGCTCTACGTGGACGCCAAGACGCTGCTCCCCGAGAGCCTGCTGCTCCTCACCGACAAGATGGGCATGGCGGCCTCCCTGGAGGTGCGGGTGCCCTTCCTGGACAACCGGGTGGTGGACTTCGTGGCGGGCGTCCCGGCGGCGTACCGGCTGCAGGGCTTCCGGCTGAAGCGCCTGCTGAAGGCGGCCGTGCGCGGCCTGGTGCCCGACTTCGTGCTGACCCGCTCCAAGCGGGGGTTCGGCACGCCCATGGGCGCCTGGCTGCGCGGGGAGCTCCGGCCGCTGGTGGAGGACGTGCTGGGCGAGGCGCGCCTCAAGCGCGAGGGCCTCTTCGACCCCGCGGTGGTCCGCGGGCTGCTGGCGGCGCACGCCGCCCGGACGGAGGACGGGACCGAGGCCATCCTGGCGCTCCTGACCTTCGAGATCTGGCGCGAGCGCTTCCAGGTCAAGTGCGGGTGATGCCATGCTGAGCGCCCTGGCCGCCGTGATGTTCTGGAGCCTGCTGGGGGTCGTGGCCTACGTCTACGTGGGCTATCCCCTGTGCCTCTGGGCCCTGGCCACCCTCCGGCCGCGGCCGGTGCGCCGGGGGCCGGCCACGCCGCGCGTCACGCTCATCGTCTCCGCCTACAACGAGGAGGCGGCCATCGGGCGGAAGCTGGCCAACGCCCTGGCGAGCGACTACCCGCGCGAGCAGCTGGAGATCCTGGTGGTGTCCGACGGCTCCACCGACCGCACGGACGCCATCGTGCAGGGCCTGGCCGGCCGGGGGGTGCGCCTGCTCCGGCAGGAGCCGCGGCAGGGCAAGACGGCGGGGCTGAACGCCGCCGTGGCGGCGGCCACGGGGGAGATCGTGGTCTTCAGCGACGCCAACATCAGCTACCGGCACGACGCCATCCGCCGCCTGGTGGAGAGCCTGGTGGACCCCGCGGTCGGCTGCGTCACGGGCGACTCCCGCTACGTGGGCGGGGGGGACTCGGCCGCGCACCGGCAGGAGGCGGCCTACTGGGACTACGAGCGCAGCATCCGGACGTGGGAGAGCCGCATCGGCAGCACCGTGGGGGGCGACGGCGCCATCTTCGCCATCCGCCGCGCGCTCTACACCCCGCTCCCGGCCGACGCCATCAACGACCTGGTCACCCCGCTGCAGATCGTGGCCCGCGGCTACCGGGCGGTGTTCGAGCCGGCGGCCGTGGGCTACGAGGCGACCGCGGGCGTGTTCGTCGGGGAGTTCCGGCGGAAGCGCCGGATCGTGAACCGCAGCTGGCGCGGCGTGATGCGCACGCGCGAGGTGCTGGACCCGCGGAAGGTCGGCCTGTTCGCCTGGCAGGTCTGGTCCCACAAGATCCTGCGCTGGTGGATGCTCCCGCTGCTCGCGGCCAGCGCCCTGGCGTGCCTGGCGGCGCTGCCCCGGGGCGGCGTCTACCCC
>JBHGAX010000008.1:0-30265 GCA_041946635.1 Methylomirabilales bacterium (SeqCode) | reverse complement strand
TGGAGCGCGATCACGACCTTGATCAGGTTCCGCGTGATGAGGAGGCCGTACAGGCCGACGGCCAGCAGGCCGATGACCCCCAGGAGGACGACGAGGAGCGGCGAAGCTGTCATCAGCGCACCTCTTTGGCAGCGGCCTGCCCGCTGGCGGGGCGGAGCAGCGGCATCCCGACGCCGCCGCCCCCCGAGCGCTTGAGGAGGGGCTCGGCGTGGCGCGCCGGCCGGGCGGCCTCCGCCAGGAGCCCCAGGACGCCCAGGACGCCGGCGAAGATCAGGATGATCTGGATCCAGACGTCCAGCACGCGCGCCCCCCAGAGCGCCTCGCCCAGCGGCTGGACGGGTCCGGCGGCGTCGCGGCCGGCGAGGGACGCGGCCATCCAGCCGAGCAGGACGGCGGCGAGCATGGTCGTCGCGGCCGCCAGGGGCCGCGGCAGGATCGGCCGGGCGTCCAGCGCGTCGTCGCCGGTCATGCTGATGGCCCAGACGAGCAGCACGGTCACCAGGCCGGCCCCCACGCTGAGCTCGATGACCGCGACCTGGTAGGCGCCGAGCAGGTACAGCGTCGCCGAGACGAGGGCGCTCACGCAGGCCAGGAAGATGGCGGAGGAGAGGATCCGCCGCGCGATCATGGCCCGGTGCGCGCAGCAGAGCGCGCCGAGGCCGAGCGCGAAATACAGGACATCGGTGGTCATCTGGTTCATCCTCCTTGCGAGTCCCAGATGGTCGGCCGACGATCGGCCCGACCAGGTCTGCTGGTCTGACCAGCGGCTTTCCCGCCTGAAGGGCTGCAAAGCGAGGACCACAGGAAGGAGTCGAGAAAAGTCGCTATCTTGACAAGGACTTCTGAGCTGCGCGACGCGTCCTCGGGGTGGCCCTGCGGGGGACACGTTGCCCCATTCTCGGCATTCAGGTCTCCGTCTCGTCCTACCGGAGAATGGAGACCGGAAAGGTTTTGACAATTCCAGGCAGGCTGCCTAGACTCCGGGCCAGGAGGATCAACGGCGGCGTGACGGCGGCCCTCGAGGCGACTCGAGGGCGTCTTTGTCTCAGGGGGTGAATATGGCGAGAGGACGATCCGAGAAGCGTCCGGAGACGCTCGGCGCGCTTCGCCTGAGCGCCTGGACGCCCGAGCGTGTGGCCGGCCGCTCGGTGCGCGACGAGATGCGGGAGAACCTGCTCGCGAAGCTCGCCCGGAAGGAGACGGTCCTGCCCGGCGTGATCGGTTACGAGGACAGCGTGGTGCCGCAGCTCGTGAACGCGATCCTGTCGCGACACCACCTCATCCTGCTGGGGTTGCGGGGGCAGGCCAAGAGCCGCATCCTGCGCAGCCTGGTCGGGCTCCTGGACGAGGCCCTGCCGGTCCTCGCGGGCTGCGAGATCAACGACAACCCGTACGCCCCGCTCTGCCGGGCCTGCCGCGACCGGGTGGCCGCGGAGGGCGACCGCGCCCCCATCGCCTGGCTTCCCCGGGAGGCCCGGTACGTGGAGAAGCTCGCCACCCCGGACGTGACCATCGCCGACATGATCGGCGATGTGGATCCCATCCGGGCGGCCCGGGGCGGGCTGGACCTCGCCAGCGAGCTGACCATCCACTACGGCCTGCTGCCCCGGGCGAACCGCGGCATCTTCGCCATCAACGAGCTGCCCGACCTGGCGGGCAAGATCCAGGTCGGCCTCTTCAACATCATGCAGGAAGGGGACGTCCAGATCAAAGGCTACCCGGTGCGCCTTCCGCTCGACGTGGCGCTGGTCTTCTCGGCCAACCCCGAGGACTACACGGCGCGCGGCAAGATCATCACGCCGCTGAAGGACCGCATCGGCTCGGAGATCCGCACGCACTACCCGGCGGACGTGAAGGACGGCATGGCCATCACCGCCCAGGAGGCCTGGATCCGCCGCCACCCGGACGGGCGGCTGCTGCTCCCCGACTTCATCCAGGAGGTCGTGGAGCAGATCGCCTTCGCCGCCCGGGAGCACAAGCAGGTGGACCGCCGGTCCGGCGTCAGCCAGCGGCTGCCCATCTCCTGCCTGGAGAACGTGGTCAGCAACGCGGAGCGCCGCGCCGCGGCGGCGGGCGAGGCCCGCATCGTGCCGCGTCCGAGCGACATCTACGCGGCGCTCCCCTCCATCACGGGGAAGATCGAGCTGGAGTACGAGGGCGAGCTGAAGGGCGGCGAGGCCATCGCCCGGGGGCTGATCCAGGAGGCGGTGGGCCGGGTCTACACGGCCCGGCTGGCGGGGGCGCCGGTGCAGGAGACGGTCGCCTGGTTCGACGGCGGCGGGGCGGTGAAGATCGCGGACACCACGCCGGCGGCCGAGGCGCTCACGTTTCTGCGCCGCGTCCCGGGGCTGGTGGAGATGACGGCCCTGCTCGGGGTGCCGGAGCGGGCCGAGGCCCCGCTGGTCGTGTCCGCGGCCGAGCTGATCCTGGAAGGCCTCCACGCCCAGCAGCGCATCGACCGGACCGAGCAGAAGGGCTACAGCGGCAGGCCGGCCCCCGAGCGCCGCCGCGAGGAGCCGGCCTACCCGCCGGGCGCGAAGCGGCGGGCGTACAACTGACGCCGAGGCGCCGAGGCGCAGAGGCGACAAGGCGCCGAGGCGAGAGGGCGCAGAGGCGACTCGGACCCGTCTGACGCGTCCGCCGCGTCGGACCGGTCCGAGTCGGAGACCCGACGATGCGCATCACCCGATACAGCCAGTACACCGGGAAATGGTGGGAGAGCCTGGACGTCGAGGCGCTGCTGGGCGACCTCGGGCAGTTCCTCCTGCAGAGCGGGTTCGAGCGCCGGCCCTTCGACGACCTGCTGGAGGAGGCCGACGACGGCCGCACGCTCCAGGAGCTGATGCAGGCCATCCTCGAGACGCTGGCCGCGCGGGGACAGGTGCGGTTCGAGGACGTCGAGGACTGGATGGCGGGCGAGGACACGGAGGCCACGCGGGAGCTGCGGCAGCTCCTCGCCTCCGTGCTGGACCGGCTGACCGAGCAGGGCTACCTGCGGGTTCCCGAGCACGAGGCTGCGGGCGGCGGCGTGGGGCCCAGCACGGCGGTGCGCTTCGAGCTGACGAGCAAGGCGGTGGACTTCCTGGGGTTCCGCGCGCTCCGCGACCTGCTCGGCTCCCTGGGCCGGAGCAGCCTGGGGCGGCACGACACGCGGGCCCTCTCCACGGGCGTGGAGGCCTCCGAGGCATCCAAGCCGTACGAGTTCGGCGACACGCTGAACCTCGACATCCCGGCCACGCTGCTCTCCGCGATCCGGCGGGAAGGGCTCCGGCTGCCGCTGCCCCTGGAGCGGGACGACCTGCTCGTCCATCAGGCCGAGTACCGGAGCTCCTGCGCGACGGTCCTCATGCTGGACTGCAGTCACAGCATGATCCTCTACGGCGAGGACCGCTTCACGCCCGCGAAGCGGGTGGCCCTCGCGCTGGCGCACCTCATCCGCACGCAGTTCCCCGGCGACAGCCTGCACGTGGTGCTGTTCCACGATTCCGCCGAGGAGCTGCCGGCGAACCGACTGGCGCGCGCGAGCGTGGGGCCGTATCATACCAACACGCAGACGGGCCTCCGGCTGGCGCGGCGGATCCTGACGGCCCAGCCCAAGGACATGCGGCAGATCGTCATGATCACGGACGGGAAGCCGTCCGCCATGACCCTGCCCGACGGCCGCATCTACAAGAACCCCATGGGCCTGGACCCGTGGATCCTGCAGGCCACGCTGCGCGAGGTGGCGGACTGCCGGCGCTCCGGCATCCTGATCAACACGTTCATGCTCGCCCGGGACGCCGACCTGGTGGCCTTCGTGCAGCAAGTCACCGCCATGTGCCGGGGGAAGGCGTACTTCACCACCCCGCACACGTTGGGCCGCTACCTGCTGATGGACTACATGGCGAAGAAGGTGCGGCGCGTGCATTGAACCGGGATCGGACCGATCCGACCGATCGGACGGATCGGACGGATCCGACGAATCCCGCGAGCGGAGCAGCATGACCGACGAGATCACCCGGCCCGAGAAGTTCTTCCTCGAGAAGTTCGGCCTCACCGAGCGCGCGCTGGAGCGCACCCTGGGGGCCGCCCTCGGCAAGCGCGTGGACAGCGCCGACGTGTACTTCGAGTACCGCGTCAGCGAGGAGGTCGGGCTGGAGGAGGGGATCGTCAAGAAGGCGGCGCGGTCGGTGAGCCAGGGGGCCGGCGTGCGGGCCACGGCCGGGGAGAAGACCGGCTTCGCGTACTCGGACGAGATCACGGTGCAGCGGCTCACGTTGGCGGCGGCCAGCGCGCGCGCCATCGCGGTGGAGGCCGGCGGCCAGGGCGCAGTCGCCGTGCGGGCCGACGAGCCGCGCCGGGATCTCTATCCCGTGCGCGTCCCGCCCACCCAGGTGCCGCTCGCGGACAAGGTGACGCTGCTGCGGCGCGTGGACGAGGTGGCGCGCGCGGCGGACCCGCGGATCACCAAGGTGATGGCCTCGGTGGGCAGCGAGCAGCGGCTGGTGCTCGTCGCGACCTCGGACGGGCGCCTGGTCGGCGACGTCCGGCCCCTCTGCCGGCTGCAGGTCACCTGCATCGCCGAGGATGCGCGCGGGCGCCGCGAGGCGGGCTCCTTCGGGGGCGGCGGGCGCGTCGAGTTCAGCGCGCTCCTGGAGGGCGAGCGCTTCGCCCACTTCGCGCGGGAGGCCGCGCGGCAGGCGCTGGTGAACCTGACGGCGGAGGACGCGCCGGCCGGCACCCTCGACGTGGTGCTCGGGCCCGGGTGGCCCGGGATCCTGCTGCACGAGGCCGTGGGGCACGGTCTGGAAGGCGACTTCAACCGGAAGGGCGTGTCCGCATTCAGCGGCCGGCTGGGCCAGCGGGTGGCCTCGCCGCTCTGCACGGTGGTGGACGACGGGACAATGGCCGGCCGCCGGGGCTCGCTGAACGTGGACGACGAGGGCACGCCCACGCAGCGGAACGTCCTCATCGAGCGGGGCATCCTGCGCGGTTACCTGCAGGACCGCCTGAACGCGCGGCTCATGGCCATGCCGCCCACGGGGAACGGGCGGCGCGAGAGCTACGCGCACCCCCCGCTCCCCCGCATGACCAACACCTTCATGCTGGCGGGCGAGACGCCGCCCGACGAGATCCTGCGCTCGGTGCGCCGCGGCCTGTACGCGGTGGCCTTCGGCGGCGGCCAGGTGGACATCACCAGCGGCAAGTTCGTCTTTTCGGCAAGCGAGGCGTACCTGATCGAGGACGGCGTGGTGACGCGTCCGGTGCGCGGGGCCACCTTGATCGGCAACGGCCCCGACGTGCTGACGCGCGTCAGCATGGTGGGGAACGACCTCGCCCTCGACGAGGGCATCGGCACCTGCGGCAAGGACGGCCAGTCGGTGCCCGTGGGCGTAGGCCTCCCCACGATCCGCGTGGACGGGATCACCGTCGGGGGAACGAAGCGATAACGTCCAATGTCCAAGGTCCCCGGTCCAAGGTCAAAGACGGGCGGCCAATACGGCTTGCCGAGAGGTTGGACGTTGGACCTTGGACGTTGGACGCAGGACGGCGCATGGACTATCGGCAGCTCGCACAGGATCTCTTGAAGCAAGCGACCGCCCGCGGCGCCTCGGGCGCGGACGTGCTCCTCGTCGAGGACGAGTCGTTCTCGGTGCAGGTGCGGCTGCGCGACGTGGAGACCGTGAAGAGCGCCCGGGAGAAGCGGCTCGGACTCCGGGTCTGCTTCGGCCCGCGGTCCGCCGGCACCTCCACCTCGGACCTCTCGCCCGAATCGCTGGCCCGGCTCCTCGACGATACGCTGGCCATGGCGCAGGCGGTGGCCGAGGACCCGGAGAGCGGCCTGCCGGACGGCTCGGCCTTCACCGCCGACATGCCGGACCTGGCCACCTGGGACGGGGAGGCGGGCCGCCTGTCCCTGGGGGAGCGCATCCGGCTCGCCATGGCGGCGGAGGCCGCGGCGCTGGACCGGGACCCGCGGATCACGAACTCCGAGGGCGCCGAGTTCAGCCAGCACGACGCGTCGGTCCTGCTGGCCAACACCCATGGCTTCGTGGGCGAGTACCGGGCATCCCGAGTCGGCCTCGCCGTCACGCCGGTGGCCGAGCAGGACGGCGCCAAGCAGCGGGACGGCTGGTCGGCGGTGGAGCGGGCGCTCTCCGCGCTGCCCTCCGCCGAGGCGGTCGGCAGGACCGCGGCCGAGCGGACGCTCCGCCGGCTCGGGTCGCGCAAGGTGCGCACGCAGGAGGTGCCGGTGGTCTTCGAGCCGGAGACGGCCGTCAGCCTCCTCCGCACGCTCTGCAGCGCGGCATCCGGCTCTGCCCTCTACCGGAGCGCGTCCTTCCTGCTCGGGAAGCTCTCCCAGCGTATCGCCGCGCCCGGCTTCACGGTCATCGACGACGGTCGGCTGCCCGGCAAGGTGGGATCGCGGCCGTTCGACGGCGAAGGCCTGCCCACGCGCCGCACGGTCGTGGTGGAGGACGGCATCCTGGCCAGCTACCTGCTCGACACGTACTCGGCGCGGAAGCTGGGCCTGAAGTCCACCGGGAACGCCTCCCGGTCGCTGGGGCAGCCGCCCGGCGTGGGCCCGACGAACTTCTACGCCGCCCCCGGTCCCCACTCGCCGGAGGAGATCGTCGCCTCCGTCCCGAACGGGCTGTACGTCACGGAGCTGATCGGCTTCGGCGTGAACCTGGTGACCGGCGACTACTCGCGCGGCGCCGCCGGCCTCTGGATCCAGAACGGCCGGCTGGCGTACCCGGTGGAGGAGATCACGATCGCCGGCAATCTTCGCGACATGCTGGCCGGGATCGAGATGGTGGGCAGCGACCTCACCTGGCGCGGCGCCTTCGCGGCCCCCACGCTGAAGATCGGGCGCATGACGGTCGGGGGGGAGTGACGTACCGCAGGGGCGCCGAGGCGCGGAGGCCCAGAGGCGCTGAACGTCGACCCTTGAACCTCGAACCGGCAACCGCGCACCTCGAACCGCCCGGAGGGCTGCATGATCGTCGTGTCGAATCGGATCCCCGTGGCGCCGGGGCACGAGGAGGCGTTCGAGCGCCGCTTTCGGGGGCGGGCCGGCCTGGTGGAGCGGCATCCCGGCTTCATCCGCCTGGAGATCCTGCGGCCCACCACCATCGAGCTGCACGGGGCGGTCATGGGCGGCTCGCACTACTACGTGGTCCTCACCACGTGGGAGAGCCCCGAGGCCTTCCGCGCCTGGACCGAGAGCGAGGACTTCCGCAAGGCCCACGCGGACCGGCCGCCCAAGGAGATGTTCGCCGGCCCGAACGTGTTCGAGATGCACGAGGTGATCCAGGTCGCCCAGGCGGCTGCGCCCTCCGCCGGCTGATGGCCGTCATGCCCCGCCCGCCGATCCGCCTGGCGCTCCTGCTCTCGGGCCTGCTCATCCTGCTGCCGCTCCCCGCGCGGGGCGCCGCTCCGGACCCGGGTTCCCCGGCGCTCTTGATCGCGGCCGCCGCCGACCTGGTGTTCGCCTTCCGGGAGATCACGCCCGCCTTCGAGCGGGAGCGCGGCGTGGCGGTCCGGGTGACCCTGGGCTCCAGCGGGAACCTGACCCAGCAGATCCAGCAGGGCGCGCCGTTCGACGCGTTCTTCTCGGCCAATCGCGCCTACGTGGAGACCCTGGCGGCGGCGGGCGCGGTCCGGCGCGAGAGCCTCCGCCCGTACGCGCGGGGGATCCTGGTCGTGGCCGGCCACGCCGACGGGCCGCCCCTCGCGGAGCTCGGCGACCTGGCGGGGGATCGCATCCGGCGCGTGGCCATCGCGAACCCGGCCCACGCCCCGTACGGCATGGCCGCCAGGGAGGCGCTGGAGCGCGCGGGGCTGTGGGAGCGCGTGCGCCCGAAGCTCGTGTACGGGGAGAGCATCGGCCAGGCGCAGCAGTTCCTGCGCACGGGGAGCGTGGACGCGGCGCTCCTCGCCCTGTCGGTCGCCATGGCGCCCGAGTTCCGGCACGTCGCCGTGGACCAGGGGCTCTACCGGCCGCTGGTCCAGTGGGCGGCCGTCACGGCGGTCTCGCGGCAGCCGGACGCTGCGGCCGCCTTCATCGACTTCGTGGTCGGGCCGGGCCGGCCCGTCCTGCAGCGCTTCGGGTTCCTGTCACCGGGGGACCGGTGAGGTCGGGCATGCCTCCCGTGAACTCCGCCGTCGGAGAACAATTGCGCCTCGCCCCCAAAGGGGGGGTCTCGGTCCTGCGCCTCGCGCCACACTGTGGAGGCTTGGCGGAGTGCGGCGTTCTTGGAGCCCCCCTGTGAACAAGGGGGATTGGGGGGACTTGGCGGGGTGCCGACCGTGACGACCGCCGTGGATTCCTGAGCCTGGCCGTGGACCTTTCGCCCGTCGTCCTGTCCCTCTGGGTCGCCTCGCTGGGCGCCGCCGTGGCGGGGATCGCCGGGACGGCGCTGGGCTGGTGTCTCAGCCGGAAGCGCGTTCCCGGTCGCGTGCTGCTGGAGTCCGTGGTCCTGCTTCCCCTCGTTCTCCCACCCACCGTCGTCGGCTTCTACCTCCTGCGGCTCCTGGGCCGTGCGGGCCCGCTCGGGGGCGTGCTCGGCGCCGTCGGCCTCGACATCCTGTTCACCCCCTGGGCGGCCGTGCTCGCGGCGAGCATCGCGTCGCTCCCGCTGGTGGCGAAGGCCGCCCAGGGCGCGTTCGAGGCGGTGGACCCTCGCATCGAGGCGGTGGCGCGCACGCTCCGGCCGGCCGGGCACGTCTTCGTCACCGTGACGCTGCCGCTCGCCTGGCGGGGCATCCTCGCCGGGCTCATCCTCGCGTTCGCCCGCGGCATGGGGGAGTTCGGCATCACCCTGATGCTCGCCGGCAGCATCCCGGGCCGCACGCAGACGCTGCCCCTGGCCATCTACGACGCCGTCCAGGCCAGCGAGGTGGACCGCGCCAACGGGCTGGCCGTCGTGGCGCTCGCGATCGTGGGCGGCCTGCTGCTCCTGCTGCAGCGGCTTCCGGGGAGGCGGCGGTGATGCTCGAGTGCCGATTCGAGGAGCGGCTGGACGGATTTCGACTGGCGGCCGGCCTGGCCGCCGGCCCCGGCGTCACCGCCCTCTACGGGCCCTCCGGCGCCGGGAAGAGCCTCACGCTCCTCTGCCTGGCCGGCCTCCGGCGGCCGGCGAGCGGGCACATCCGGCTGAACGGCCGCACGCTCTACGACGCGCAGTCCGGCACCTGGATCCCGCCGCACCGGCGGCGGATCGGGCTCGTCCCCCAGGACTACGCGCTCTTTCCTCACCTCACGGTGGCCCGCAATCTGGCGTACGGGCTGGCCGGCCGCCCGCGCGAGGAGGTCGGCCGCCGCGTGGCCGACATGCTGCGGCTCCTGCGGCTGGAGGCCCACGCGGAGCGGTATCCCGATGCCCTGTCCGGCGGGCAGCGGCAGCGCGTCGCGCTCGGCCGGGGGCTCGTGGTCCAGCCGGATCTGCTGCTCTTGGACGAGCCGTTCTCGGCGCTGGACCAGGCCGAGCGGGAGCGCGTGCGCGGGCAGGTGGCGGAGCTGCTCGCGGGGTTCGGGGGCACCACGCTCCTGGTCACGCACAGCCTGGAGGAGGCCTACCTGCTGGCCCAGCAGATCGCGGTCATGGAGGGCGGACGCATCCTGCAGTCCGGGCCGCGGGACGAGGTCGTCCGGCGCCCGCGGACCCGCCGCGTCGCCGAGCAGGTGGGCGCCTGCAACATCCTGGAGACCACGGCGGCCGGCGGCGGCCTCGTCGCCTGGGGACCGCAGATGCTGGATCCCGCCCAGCCGCTTCCCGCGGCCGGCGGCCGGCTCCTCTTCTGCATCCGCCCGGAGGACGTGCGGCTGGTGTGGCCCGAGCGGACGGCCGGTCGGGCAAACCTCCTGGCCGGGCGGCTCACCGGGGAGACCGACCGCGGGGTGGACTTCCTGCTCGAGTTCCGGCCCGACAGCCGCCCGGATCACGCCATCACGGTGCACTGCCCCGCGCACCTGCACGCCCTGATGAAGCTCCATCCGGGGAAGCCGGTGGCCGTGGCCTTGCCCCCGGACAAGCTCCACCGCCTCGAACCCGATTGAGCCGCCTTGCCCCCGCGACCTCCCGGCCCTACATTACTTGCAGGTCGCCGGAAAGGAAGGAGGCCGCCATGGGTATGCCGCTGCCGCGTCTCACACCGGAGACTTTGCGCGCGGGCGTGCTGGAGATGTGCGACGAGGCCGGCCAGATGCTCCGGCTGGCCCGCGAGGCGTTCCTGCACCCGTCGCCGCAGACGCAGGCACGCCTCGCCGCGCTCGCCCAGGAGCTGCACCGGCGCGAGAAGCGCCTGACCGACCACGCCGCCATGGAGGTGCGCGAGCGGCCGTGGTCGCTCGGCCCCGCCGAGCACCTGGCATTCCTCCCGGCCGGGCTCGAGCGCGTGGGCGACTGCATCGAGGGCCTGGCGCGCTGCCAGTCCATCCTGCACGGCGAGGGTCTGGGCTACAGCGAGCGCGCCATCGGCGAGATGATGAGCTTGTACGGTCGGGCCGCGGCGTTGCTGGATACCTTCACCACGATCCTCCGGACCGGGGCGTGCCACGAGCTGCCCGGGCTGCGGCGCGCGGGCGAGGAGTTCGAGGCGCTCTGCGACACGGTCGCCCTCTCGCACCAGGAGCGCGTGCTGCAGGGCATCTGCCTGCCCCGCGCCTCCTCGGTCTTCCTGTCCATGCTGGACTCCTTCCGCGAGATCGAGCGGTACGTCCGGCGGATGAGCGTGAGCGTGGCAAAGTCGCTGGCGGGGTAGAAACTGGCAATCAGGCAATGAGGCGCTCGGGCGCGCTGGCAAGTGCGCCGGAGTGCCAAGTCGCCTGATTGCCGAATTGCCCGTTCCCGTTCCTCCTGGTGCTTGACAAGGCTAAAGAACCCTTTTACAGTCGGGTTTCAATCGGGGTCGGACGTCTCCGTCTGTAGGTGCGCTGCGAGGAGTTCGTCCTTGTAGCGTTTTTTTGTTCCGGCAACCCGTGGGCGGAGGTCGCGCCGGCCCGGCCACGGGCGAGAGGGGCCGGCTGGTTCTGTGCGGATAGCTCCGTCGGGGAGACGCGACGGGCACGCCGGGGGGTTCAGGACGATGGGGACGAGGTTGTACGTCGGAAATCTGCCCTACAACACGGATGAGGCGCAGCTTCGCGCGCTCTTTTCGGAGGGCGGCCGCACGGTGACCGAGGTGAAGCTCATCACCGACCGCGACACCGGCCGGCCACGCGGCTTCGGATTCGTGGAGATGGGCAGCCAGGCCGACGCGGACGCGGCCATCAACGCGTTGAACGGCCGTGAGTTTGGCGGGCGACCGCTGACCGTGAACGAAGCCCGCGAGCAGACGCCGCGACGCACGGGCGCCATGGGCGGCATGGGCGGAGGCCGGATGTAGGACTGCCCGCCGGAGTCATACGGGCGGATGCGCGCGGGGCGGATGCGGGGCGCGAGGAGGCTCCCATCCGCCCGTCGCGTTTTGGGCCGCCTTGACAGGCCTCCGCGGCGTGGGATAGGGTAACCGGCACGATTTCAGATTGCAGATTGGCAGATTGCCGATTTGAAAGAGCGGCGGCGGTTCTAAATCTGAATCGCAAATCTGCAATCTGCACTGGAAGGCCATGGCCTGGTTCAAGAAAGAGCCGCTGAGCCCGGCGGAGAGCAAGGTCCGGATGCCCGAAGGGCTCTGGATCAAGTGCGAGGACTGCAAGGAGATCCTCGCCAAGCCGGAGCTGGAGCGCAACCTCAACGTCTGTCCGCGCTGCCAGTACCACTACCGGCTGCCGGCCCGGGCCCGCATCGAGCTGTTGGCCGACGCGGGGAGCTTCGTCGAGCACGACGCCACCCTGCGGTCGCTGGATCCCCTCGCGTTCAAGGACCAGAAGAGCTACACGGATCGGCTGCGGGCCGCGCGGAAGGCCACCGGGCTGGCCGAGGCGGTGATCACGGGCACCGCCACCATCGGCGGGCGGGCGGTGGCCCTGGCGGTCCTGGAGTTCGAGTTCATGGGCGGCTCCATGGGGTCCGCGGTCGGGGAAAAGATCGCCCGGGCGGTGGAGCTGGCCGGGGCCCGGCGCACGCCGTTCATCGCCGTCAGCTGCTCGGGCGGCGCGCGCATGCAGGAGAGCGTCCTCTCGCTCATGCAGATGGCCAAGACGAGCGCGGCGCTGGGCCGCCTGTCGCGCGCCGGCCTGCCCTACGTCTCGATCCTCGCCAACCCCACCACCGGCGGCGTGACCGCCAGCTTCGCCATGCTGGGGGACGTGCACATCGCGGAGCCCAAGGCGCTGATCGGCTTCGCCGGACCGCGAGTGATCCAGGACACCATCCGGCAGGAGCTGCCCCCGGGGTTCCAGCGGGCGGAGTTCCTGCTGGAGCACGGCTTCGTGGACATGATCGTGGAGCGTAAGTGCCTCCGCCAGGTCCTCATCCAGCTCCTGGGTTTCCTGGCCCCGAGCTGAGGCGCCCGGCCGCCGACCCACACCTTGTGACCTATCGCGACGCCACCCAGTATCTCTTCGGGCTTCGGCGCTTCGGCTGGCGCCCCGGCCTGGCCAGCATCGAGCGTCTCCTCGCGCTGCTCGGCGACCCGCACGCGGGGCTGCCCGCCGTGCACGTCGGGGGCACGAACGGCAAGGGCTCCACGGCCGCCATCCTCAGCGCCATCCTGCGCGCCGCCGGCCTGCGGACGGCGCTGTACACCTCGCCGCACCTCGCCAGCTTCACCGAGCGGATCCAGGTGGACGGGGAGCGCATCCCGGAGGCCGAGGTCGCTCGCCTGACGGCGGAGCTCCGCGCGCGCTGCGCCGAGCACTTCGGCCGGCCGGCGGACCCGCCGCACCCGACGTTCTTCGAGCTGACCACGGCCATGGCCTTCCTGCACTTCCGGCAGCGGGAGGCGGAGGTGGCGGTGGTGGAGGTCGGCCTGGGCGGCCGGCTGGACGCCACCAACGTGCTCCGGCCCCGGGCCGCGGTCATCACGAACGTGAGCCTGGAGCACGAGGAGTACCTGGGGAAGACGGTCGCGCACATCGCGCGGGAGAAGGCGGGGATCATCAAGCCGGAGACTCCCGTGGTGTCCGGGGCGGCAGGCGAGGCGCTCGCGGTCATCCGGGCGGTGGCCGCCGAGCGGCGCGCGCCGCTCGTCGTCCTGCCCGAGCGGTACGCCTGGACGATCCGCGAATCGACCCTCGCCGGCCAGCGCTTCGACCTTCGCGGCCCCGTGCGCGCCTACGGGGATCTGCACCTCGCGCTCCTCGGCCGGCACCAGGTCGAAAACGCCGTGGCCGCCGTGGCGGCCGCCGAGATCCTGAGCGACACCGGGCTCCCGGTGACCGAGGCGGCCGTCCGCGAGGGACTCAGGACCGCCGCGTGGCCGGGGCGCCTGCAGATCGTGAACGAGCGGCCGCGCCTGCTCCTCGACGGCGCCCACAACCCGGCCGGCATGGAGACGCTGGTGGGGTTCCTGCGCCAGCACTGGGCCGTCCTCGGCCGGCTGGTCGTGGTGTTCGGCGTCCTGCAGGACAAGAACGCGCCGGCCATGCTGGACGCCCTGCTGCCGCTGGCGGCCGAGGTCATCCTGACCCGTCCGCCGAGCGACCGGGCGGCCGAGCCGGCGGCGTTGCTCGGGGCGCTGGATGGGCGCTGCCCGGCCCGCGTGGTGCCCGGCGTGATGGAGGCGGTGGCCGCCGCGCGCGCCGTGGCCGGGCCCCAGGACACCGTCCTGATCACCGGCTCGCTCTACACGGTGGGCGCGGTGCTGGGCGGGGGGGCGGGCGGTGAACAGCCGAGCGATTAGCGGGGGAGCCGAAGTTCGAACTCGTAACTCGTAACGCACCCGGAGGTTACGCGTTACGCGTTACGGATCGCGCCTCCCCCGCTCCCCCAAACCGGCCTCGCGTGCTATGATCCGCGGCACCGCAGCCTGAACCGCCAGCCCTTCCGGAGGCCGTATGCCGACTCCAGCCGCGTCCGAAGCGCCGCTCCTGCACGACGTCTGCGCCATCGTCATGGCCGCGGGGCAGGGCACCCGTATGCGCTCCGACCTCGCCAAGATGCTGCACCCGCTGAACGGCATCCCCATCCTGGCCCACGTGCTGCACCTGACCCGGCGCCTCGGGGTGAAGCGGACCCTCGTGGTGGTCGGCCATCAGGCGGAGCAGGTCCGCGAGGCGGTGGCGCACTTCCCGGTGGAGTTCGTCGTGCAGGCCGAGCAGCGGGGCACGGCCCACGCCGTCCTGCAGGCCGAGGCCGCGCTCCAGGGCTTCGTCGGCGACGTGCTCGTGCTCACGGGCGACGTGCCCCTGCTGGGCGAGGCCCTGGTCGAGGAGCTGGTCCGGACCCACCGGAAGACCCGGGCCCACGCCAGCCTGGTGACCACCAGGCTGGACCGCCCGCAGGGCTACGGCCGCGTCCTGCGCGACCGCCGGGCCGGCTTCAAGGCCATCGTCGAGGAGGTGGAGGCCACCCCGGCCCAGCGCCGGGTGACGGAGATCAACGCCGGCCTGTACTGCTTCCGCGCGCCGGCCCTCTTCCGCGCCCTCCATCGCGTGAAGCCCTCGGCCGTGAAGCAGGAGCTGTACCTGCCCGAGGTGCTGCCGTTGATCCAGCGGGCGGGCGGGCGCGTGGTGCCGATCCTGGCCGCGGACCCGCACGAGGTGCTGGGGATCAACACGCGCGCCGAGCTGGCCGAGGCGGCCGCGGTCCTCCGCCGCCGGGTGGTGTTTCGCCTGATGGAGTCCGGGGTCACCTGCCTGGATCCGGCCACGACCTACGTCTCCTCCGAGGCGACCATCGGCCGCGACACGACGCTCTACCCCGGCGTCCAGATCGAGGGGCGGACGCGCGTCGGGGAGGGATGCACCATCCACTCGGGCAGCCGCCTGCAGGATGCGGAGATCGGCAACGGGGTGACGGTCCTGGACGGCTGCATCGTGCTGTCGAGCCAGGTGGCGGACGGCTGCACGCTGGGCCCCTACGCCCACTTGCGGCCGGGCAACCGGCTCGGGCCGAAGGTGAAGATCGGCAACTTCGTCGAGGCGAAGAAGGCCGTGGTGGGCGAGGGCTCCAAGGTGCCGCACCTCACCTACGTGGGCGACGCGACCATCGGGAAGCGGGTGAACGTGGGCGCCGGCACGATCACCTGCAACTACGACGGCTTCAGCAAGCACCAGACGGTGATCGAGGACGAGGCCTTCATCGGCTCCAACGCGTCGCTGGTCGCGCCCGTCAAGATCGGCAAGGGGGCCATCGTGGCGGCAGGCTCGACCATCACCCAGGAGGTGCCGCCGGACGCCCTCGGCTTCGGCCGCGCGCAGCAGGTGAACAAGGAAGGCCGCGCCGCGGCCATCCGCCAGGCCAGGGCCTCGGCGAAGGCGGAGAAGAACGAACATTGAACCGCAGAGACGCGAAGAACGCCGAGAAGAACTCGTCCGGGTCTTGACATGCCAAAGGCTCTGCGGCCTCTGCGACTCTGCGGTTCGGCCTATTGGGAGGGGGCATGCGCTATCGGAAGTTTGGCACGACGGATCTGACGGCCTCGGAGGTGGGCTTCGGGGTCTGGACGGTCGGCACCAGCATGTGGGGCATCAAGGACGAGGCGGCGGGCATCGGCCTGCTCCGGCGCGCCTTCGACCTCGGCATCACCTTCTACGACACCGCGGACGTCTACGGGGACGGTCTGGGGGAGAGGATCCTGGCCAAGGCGTTCGCCGGGAAGCGGGATGCGGTGGTCTACTCCACCAAGTTCGGCTACGACTTCTACGCGCATCCCGGCGTGCAGCCGGGGCAGCGCGAGCGGCCGCAGGACTGGAGCCCGGCCTTCGTCCGCCGGGCCTGCGAGGAGAGCCTGCGCCGGCTCGCCACCGACCGGATCGACCTCTACCAGCTGCACAACCCGCGCATCGGCACGCTGCGGCGGGACGACCTGTTCGCCGAGCTCACGCGGCTGAAGGCCGAGGGCAAGATCCGGCACTACGGCGCGACCCTGGGCCCGGCCATCGACCTCCGCCAGGTGGAGGAGGGCCGCGCCTGCATCGCCGAGCGCGGCATGATCACGCAGATCATCTACAACCTCCTGGAGCAGCAGATCGGCCGGCCCCTGATCCCGCTGGCCGCCGAACGCGGCGTCGGGCTGATGGCCCGCGTGCCCCACGCCTCGGGCCTGCTGGAGGGCCGGTATACCCGGGAGACCACCTTCGGGGCGGACGACCACCGGTACTTCCGGGTGAACACCGACGAGCGGAAGCGCGCCTGGCTGGAGGACGGGCTCAAGAAGCTCGAGCGGCTTGCCTTCCTCACGGCGGGGCGCACCCTGGCTCAGGCCGCCATCCGGTTCATCCTGTCGGAGCCGTGCTTCGCCTGCGTGCTGCCCAACATCTATAATGAGGCGCAGCTGGAGGAGTTCGCCGCGGCCTCCGACGTGCCGGACCTGACCGCGCAGGAGGTCGCCCGGGTCCAGGAGCTCTACGCGCGGAACTTCGACCTGGCGGCCGTCTGAGGCTTCTGCGCCACGGCGCCACGCGTTTCGCGACACCCGGATCTCGTGCTCGCGACCCGGCGACGGCTGTAACCGCTTGAAACAGATACGAGTCAGCACGGGACGCGACTTGGCCTCGCTCCTGCAACGCGACCGCCCTCACCCCAGCCCTTCCCCGAGGGAGAGGGGCTAGGACCGTTGGAGAAAGCCGTCATTCCGGCGCACGCCGGAATCCGGGTGCCAGGATCCTGGACCCCGGCTTTCGCCGGGGTGACGGGGAGGAACAGCCGCGAGCTCCGTTCTTGAATCTGCTGCGTAATCTGCGGATGATGTCCGAGGTTCTTCGACCGGAAAGGATCGGGTCATGTGCGGGATCGTCGGCTACATCGGCGATAAGAAGGCCGTCCCCATCCTGCTCGAGGGGCTCAAGCGGCTGGAGTACCGCGGCTACGACTCGGCCGGACTCGCCGTGCTGGAGGAGGGCCGCCTGATCATCCGCCGGTCGGTGGGGAAGATCAAGGAGCTCGAAAACGCCGTGTGGGGCGCGAACCTGGGCGGGACCGTCGGCCTCGGCCACACCCGATGGGCCACGCACGGCCGGCCCACCGAGGAGAACGCGCACCCGCACACCGACTGCACCGGCGACCTGGTCGTGATCCACAACGGGATCATCGAGAACTACCTGGCCCTGAAGGAAAAGCTGATCGCCGAGGGCCACCTGTTCAAGTCGGAGACCGACACCGAGGTCCTCGCCCACCTCATCGAGAAGTACCTGGCGGATGAGGGCGACATCGAGACGGCGACCCGCCGCGCGCTGAACGACGTCACGGGCGCCTACGCCATCGGCGTGCTCTGGAAGCGCGACCCCCACCGGATCGTGGGCGCGCGCTGGCAGAGCCCGCTGGTCGTGGGCCTGGGGGAAGGCGGCTTCTTCTTCGCCTCGGACATCCCGGCCATCCTGAACCACACGCGGAACGTGCTCTTCCTGAGCGACGGCGAGATCGCGGTGTGCACGCGCGAGGGCGTGCACATCACCACGCTCGCCGGCGAGCCGGTGCAGCGCGCCGTGGAGAAGATCCTCTGGAGCCCGATCCTGGCGGAGAAGGGCGGCTACAAGCACTTCATGCTGAAGGAGATCTACGAGCAGCCGCGGGCCGTCCGGGACACCATCCGCGGCCGCTTCTCGGAGGAGGCGGGACAGGTCTTCTTCGAGGGCATGGAGGCGCTGGACGAGGCGCTGCCCCGCGTGCAGCGGGTGGTGATCATCGCCTGCGGCACCGCCTGGCATGCGGGCCTCGTGGGGAAGTTCCTCATCGAGCGGCTCTGCCGCATCCCGGTGGAGGTGGACTACAGCTCGGAGTTCCGCTACCGCGAGCCGGCGATCGGCCCGAACACCCTGGTCCTGGCCATCAGCCAGTCCGGTGAGACGCTGGACACCCTCGCGGGCATCAAGGAGGCGGCGGCGCAGGGCGCGCCGACCTTCGCCGTCTGCAACGTGGTGGGCAGCTCGCTCACGCGCGAGGTGGACGCGGTGCTCTACACGCACGCCGGGCCGGAGATCGGCGTGGCCGCCACCAAGACCTTCACCGCCCAGCTCGCGGCCCTGTATCTCTTCGCCATCTACGTGGGGAGCCGGCGGGGCACGCTGCCGGCCGCCCGGGTGCGCGAGCTGCTGGGCGAGCTGGTGCGGGTGCCCCAGCAGATCGAGGCGGTGCTCCACCTGGACGCGGAGATCGAGCGGCTGGCGCAGCTGTACTACGGGAAGGCCGACTTCCTCTACCTGGGCCGGGGCATCGACTACCCGCTGGCCCTGGAAGGCGCGCTGAAGCTGAAGGAGATCTCGTACATCCACGCCGAGGGCTATCCCGCCGGCGAGATGAAGCACGGGCCCATCGCGCTCATCACCGAGGAGATGCCCGTCGTCATCCTGGCCCCCCGGAACCGGGTGTACGAGAAGATCCTGGGCAACATCCAGGAGGTGAAGGCGCGGGACGGCGTGGTCATCGCCGTCTGCTCCGAGGGGGACGAGGAGCTGCCGCGGAAGGTGGACCACCACCTGACCATTCCCCGCACCTCCCCGCTGCTCACGCCCATCCTGCTCGCCATCCCCATGCAGCTGCTGGCCTACCACGTGGCGGTGCGCAAGGGCTGCGACGTGGACCAGCCGCGGAACCTGGCCAAGAGCGTCACGGTCGAGTAAAGCCGGTTAACCGGTTCGAGGTTCCAGGTTCACGGTTCGTGACCTCGAACCTCGAACCGTGAACCGGCCAACCTTCTCGTCCGCTTCCCCACCCCCCGCTCGATTGGCTCTTGTCACCCGCCGCAATTTGTGACAAAAACACCGCTCGTGCCCGGGCCCGCGATGGGCGGGCGGGCAAGCGCTCGGGTACGGCCATTTTCCTATCAGGAGGCGGGTTCCCATGAGACGAGTGGCGTTCGTGTGCGCAGTGGCGCTGGTGCTGATGGCCGCCATCGCCGGCCCGGCCGGGGCGGCCCGCTCGGGCGGGACGTTCAACTTCGTGATCCCCTACGGCGGGGACGTCTTCACGCTGGACCCGCACAAGAGTCCGAACACCAACGACTACCTGGTCATGCTGAACCTGCATCGCAGCCTGTACAGCTGGGACACCGCCACCAACCGCCCGGTGCCCGAGCTGGGCGAGAAGGTGGAGGCCTCGGCGGACGGCCTGGTCTACAAGATTGCGCTCAAGAAGAACGTCAAGTTCCACAACGGCCGGCAGATGCGGGCCGAGGACGTGATCTGGAGCTACGAGCGCATCATGAATCCCAAGACCCAGTCGCCCGCCGCGCGCTACGTGCGGGTGATCAAGGGCGCGCGCGAGTTCGAGGAAGGCAAGGCCCAGCGGATCGCGGGCCTGAAGAAGCTGGATGACTTCACGCTCGAGATCACGATGGACAAGCCCGGCGACCCGGCCTACTCGCTCTACGAGATCAGCGCCGGCATCCTGCCCAGGGAAGAGGTGGAGAAGAAGGGCGACGCCTTCGGGACCGGCCCGGTGGGCCTCGGCCCCTTCAAGTTCGTGAAGTGGGTGAAGGGCAGCGAGATCGTGATGGTGAAGTTCCCCGACTTCTTCGAGAAGGGCAAGCCGTACCTGGACAAGGTCGTGTACAAGGTGATGTCCGAGGGCGCGGCGCGCGACGCGGCCTTCCGCGCCAAGGAGCTGGACGCCACGGTGGTCGGCGCGGCGCAGTACCCCGGCTACAAGGCCGACCCGCAGATCAGCAAGAACATGGTCGAGGTGGCCGAGCTGTTCACCCGCATCGTCGGCTTCAACCCCAACTACGAGCCGTTCAAGAAGAAGGAAGTGCGCCAGGCCTTCAACCACGCCATCGACGCCAAGCTCATCATCGACCGGCTGCTGAAGGGCAAGGCCTTCCCGGCGGTGGGCTACTACCCGAACACGTCCCCCGGCTTCGACCCGCAGGCCAAGGGCTACGACTTCAACGTGGAGAAGGCCAAGGCCCTCATGAAGCAGGCCGGGTACGAGAAGGGGTTCAGCCTCGAGGTCCTGGGCACGAACAACGAGTCCTGGGGCGTGGTGGTGGTCGAGGCCCTCATGCCCTACCTGAAGCAGATCAACGTGACGGTGAAGCCGCAGCAGGTCGAGGGCGCGGCCCTGACGGAGCGGGTGCGCAAGCTGGACTACCAGGCCTTCATCTGGTCGCTCAGCCAGGGCAGCGGCGGGGACCCCGTGCAGGCCCTCATGCGCTGGCACTCCAAGAACCCGCCCACGGCCGGCAACTTCATCGCCTACAACAACCCGGACTTCGATCGCCTGGTGGAGGCGGCCGGCAAGGAGCGCGACCAGGCCAAGCGGCTGGAGCTCCTGCGCAAGGCCGACGCGCTGTTCAAGGAGGATGCGCCGGTCTGGTTCTTCAACTACAACAAGGCGGTCATCGCCCACCAGCCCTGGGTGCACGGGATCAAGCCGGTGGCCATCGAGATGATGTACCAGGACCTCACCGACCTCTGGGTGGACGAGACCTCGCCGCGCGCCAAGGAGAAGTAACAGGCATTGCGGATTTCGGATTGCGGATTGCGAATCATGAGGGCGTGACAATCCGCAATCCGAAATCCGAAATCCGCAATCCTTACGTCACCCATGCTACGCTACGCCGTCCGCCGCCTGCTGCAGTTCGTCCCCACGATCCTGGCGATCTCCCTGATCATGTTCGGGCTCCTGAACGTGCTCCCGGGGAATGCCGCGCTCATGGCGGCGGGGGCGGAGGACCGCGGCGTGGACGCCAAGTTCGTGGAGCAGATGCGCCAGCAGTGGCACCTGGACAAGCCCCTGTACGTGCGCTACGGCATCTACCTCCAGAGCCTGGCCCAGGGCGATCTGGGGCTGTCCTTCCTCCGGAAGGAGCCGGTGGCGGGCCTCATCCTGGCCCGCCTGTGGCCGACGCTCAAGCTCGCGCTGGCCGCCATGCTCATCGCCGTGGCCGTGGGCGTGCCGCTGGGCTTCGTCTCGGCCCTGCGCCGCGGCTCCTGGCTGGACGCGGCCTCCATGCTGGGCGCCGTCTCCGGGGTCTCGGTGCCGCAGTTCTGGCTGGGCCTCCTCCTCATGTTCCTGCTCTCCGTGAAGGCCGGGCTCCTGCCGACCTCGGGGTACGGCGACGGGCGCCTGGCCCACCTCGTGCTCCCCGCCGTCACGCTGGGCGTGGCCTACATGGCCCTCCTGGCCCGCACCACCCGGGCGGCGGTGCTGGAGATCCTGAACGCGGACTTCGTCCGGACCGCCCGGGCCAAGGGGCTGTCGCGCTTCGCCATCCAGTGGAAGCACGTGCTGCGGAACGCGCTGGTCCTGGTCCTGACCACGGCCGGCCTGCAGTTCGGCTCGCTCGTGGCCCAGACCGTCATCGTGGAGAAGCTCTTCTCGTGGCCCGGCATCGGCTCGCTCCTGGTGGACACCATCTTCCAGCGGGACATCCCGGTGGTGCAGGGCTGCATCATGCTGATCATCGTGGTGTTCCTGGTCATGAACCTGCTCGTGGATCTCCTGTACGCCATGATCGACCCGCGGATCGAGTACCGATGACGCTCCGTCGCGCGCTGCGGGGCCGGGCCAACCTGGTCATCGGCGGGCTGGTGACGCTCGTGGTGGTGGCCATGGCGCTGCTCGCGCCGCTCCTGGCCCCCTACCATCCCACCGACGACGCGAACCTGATGAACGCCGAGCTGCCGCCGGGCGGCGCCTTCCTCTTCGGCACCGACTCGCAGGGCCGGGACATCCTTTCGCGGGTGATCTACGGCGCCCGCATCTCCCTCAGCATCGGCCTCATCAGTCAGCTCCTGAACAGCTGCATCGGCATCCTGCTGGGGCTCACCGCGGGCTTCAGCGGCCGCTGGTGGGACGACTTCGTGATGGGCCTCACGAACATCATGCTGTCCATCCCGTCGCTCATCTTCGCGCTGGCCATCATGGCCGTGCTGGGGCCGGGCCTGTTCAACGTGTTCGTGGCCCTCGGCTTCACCAACTGGTCCTACAGCTGCCGCGTCACCCGCTCGCAGGTGCTCGGGGCCCGCTCCCTGGACTACGTCCTGGCCGCCCGGGCGCTGGGCGAGGGCCGGTTCCGGATCATGTTCGCCCAGATCCTGCCCAACATCCTGGGCCCCATCCTGGTGATCGCCACGCTGGGGGTGGCGTACGCGATCCTCACGGAGGCCTCGCTCTCGTTCCTGGGGCTCGGCGCGCAGCCGCCCACGCCCAGCTGGGGCGGCATGCTGTCCACGGCCCGCGAGCAGCTCTTCACCGCGCCCTGGATCTCGATCTTCCCGGGACTGGCGATCTTCGTCACCGTGCTGGGGCTGAACCTGCTGGGCGACGGGCTGCGGGACGTGCTGGATCCGCATACACTCGGCAGGCGTCGGTGACCCGTGAGGTGGGGCTCGTCCGGAACACGTAACGCGTAACACGTCACCTTCGGGACGGGTGGGTCCGCTCTTGTTACGAGTTACGTGTTGCGAGCTATTCGCCCGCATGGTTGCGATCAAACGGTGCGAGGAGAAGGAGTGGACATGGAGATCGTGATCCTCTCGAAGATCTGGACGGGCGATCCCGCCCGGCCCTGGGCGGAGGCGATCGCGATTCGCGGCGGCCGCGTGGCGGCCGTCGGGAGCGAGGGTGAGGTGCGGGCGGCCTGTCCGAAGGCCGAGACCATCTCTCTCCCCGGGCGGCTCGCGGCGCCGGGCATCGTGGACGCCCACCTGCACTTCGTGAACTTCGGGCTGCACCTGTCGCGGCTTCAGCTCCGCGGCCTCGCCTCCATGCAGGCGTGCCGCGAGCAGGTCCGCCAGGCCGTGGCGCGCCGGCCCAAGGGCGAGTGGATCCTCGGCCGGGGCTGGCACGAGGCCGAGTGGCGCGAGGGCCGGGAGCCGAGCGCCAGGGACCTGGACGACCTCGCGCCCGACCACCCGGTCATGCTGGTCCGCCACTGCGGGCACAGCGTCTGGCTGAACTCCAAGGCCATGGCCCTGGCCGGCATCCGCCGGGACACGCCGGACGCGCCCGGCGCCCGGATCGAGCGGGACGCCTCCGGGCAGCCCACCGGCATCTGCCGCGAGTACCGCAAGATCATCGAGAAGATCATCCCGCCGCCCAGCCTGGCCGAGCGGAAGGCCGCCGCCCTGCTGGCCCAGCGGGAGGCGTTCCGCTGGGGGGTCACCGGGGTGCACTCCTGCGAGACGCTGCAGGAGTGGGAGGCGCTGGCGGCCGTGGAGGCCGAGGGCGCGCTCAAGATCCGGGTCCACCACCTGCTGCCGCCTTACGAGGTGGAGGCGGCCGTGGGCCGCGGCCTCCGGCTGGGCGCGGGGAGCGATCGGCTGTGGTGGGGCCAGGTGAAGCTCTACGCCGACGGCTCGCTCGGCTCGGGCACCGCCCTGATGCACGAGCCCTACGCGGACAACCCCGGCGAGCGCGGCCTGGTGGTGATGGACGCGGCCCAGCTCCGCGAGCGGATCGAGCTGGCCTACCGCCACGGCGGGGACGTCGGCATCCACGCCATCGGGGACCTGGCCACGACGAACTCCCTCACCGCCATCCGGCAGGCGCGGCGGGCCTTCCCGGGGCCCTGGCGGGATCGGGTCGAGCACGTGCAGCTCCTGCACGGCAACGACGCCGAGGTGTTCCGGGAGCTGGGCGTGGTGGCCTCGGTCCAGCCGGTGCACCTGCTCACCGACATGCCGGTGGCCGAGAGGAAGTGGGGCATGGCCCGCTGCCGGCAGAGCTACGCCTGGCGGACCTTGCTGCGGCACGGGGTGAAGCTGCAGTTCGGCTCCGACGCGCCCGTGGAGGCGATCAATCCGCTCCTCTCCTTCTACGCCGCGGGGGCGCGCCAGACCCTGGGCGGCGAGCCGAAGGCCGGCTGGTTCCCCGAGGAGCGGCTGGAGCTCCCCGAGATCCTGCACGCCTTCACGGCCGTGCCCGCCTGGGTCTCGCGGAAGGAAGGCGAGCTGGGGACGCTCACGCCCGGCAAGCGGGCCGACCTGGTCGTCTTCGCCGAGGACCTCTCCCAGGTCCCCGCGGCCCGCTGGGCCGGGATCCAGGTCGCCATGACGCTGGTGGACGGCGAGGTGGTCCACGACGCGCGGCGCTGAGGCAACGACGCGGCACGGAGGAGGCCGGCATGGCCATTCAGAATGCCCCGAAGATCACCGGCGACCAGCCGGTGAGCGACATGCGGAGCGCGATCGAGCACCGCGCGACCTGGATGTGCTTGCTGCTGGACGAGGCCGAGCGGGCCGGGCTCCCGTGGGAGGCTCTCGGCCGGAAGGCGGTGAGCCGCTGCGGGAAGTTCCACGGCGCCACCAGGTTCACGCCGACCCGCGACCTGCCGGCCTTCGCCCGCGAGTTCGCGAACCCGCTCTACCGCAAGATCTTCGAGATGGAGGTCCGCGAGGCGTCCGCGGAGCGGTTCGAGGTGCACTTTCACTACTGCCCGCTCGTGGCCGCCTGGCAGAAGCAGGGCCTGGACGACCGGAAGTGCCAGACGCTCTGCGACATCGCCATGGACGGCGACCGCGGCATCGCCTCCGCCTTCCCCGCGTTTCGGTTCGAGCTGGGCGAGACCATCGCCAAGGGGGACCGCTTCTGCCGGATCGTGTTCCGGAAAGAGCAGGACGATTGAACCGCCAAGGCGCCAAGAGCGCCAAGGACGGCATGGCCGCGCCTGCGGCGCGGAACGACGGAGCTTCACCCCGGGGTACTTCTCGGCGCTCTCGGCGCCTTGGCGGTTCAAGTTCTGGTGAGGGAGGAGAGCCATGAGACGCAGTGCCGTCATCCTTGCCGCCGTCGTCGTGCTGGGCACCATGCTGGCGGCGACCACCGAGGGGCGGGCCCAGACGCGGCTGGTGGTGAAGTCGGCGCGGGCCGGCACGTCCTACTACGCGCTGGCCATCGGCACGTCCAAGGCCCTGATGACCGTGCCGGGCGTCGAGGCCTCGGTCGAGGAGAGCCTCGGCTCGGTGGCCAACGTGAAGGAGGCGCGGACGCGGAGCCAGTACCTCTTCACCTCCACCTCGGACCTGATCTCGCAAGCCCTGCACAAGCGCAAGCCGTTCGAAGAGGGGGGCTACGAGCGCATCCGGGCGCTCTGGGCGTTCCCGGGCGTGGTCATGCACTGGGTGGTGCGCCAGGATGCGAACGTGAAGACCATCCGGGAGCTGGAGGGCAAGCGCTTCATCGCGGGCGGGATCGGCACGGCTACCGAGCGGCTCACGAAGCTCGTCCTCAAGGTCCACGGCCTGGAGGGGAAGGTCGACCTGCCCGCCGTGGACCTGAAGGAAGGCGTCGACGCCGTCACGAACCGGCGGGCCGTGGGCTTCTCCACCGGCAGCCCGTTCCCCACGCCCATGGTCATGGAGCTGGTGGCCACGACGCCCATCCGGCTGCTGGAGATCGGGGACGCGGAGTACAAGAAGCTGAGCGAGGTGGACGCCACCTACTCGCCGACCGTCATCCCCGCGGATACCTACAAGGGCATCAGCGCGGACACCAAGACCGTGGCCTCGCCGGTGGTGATGTACGCCACCGACGACCTCCCCGAGGAGCTGGCCTACAAGCTGACCAAGGCCTTCTGGGAGAACCGGAAGTTCCTGGCGGAGGCGCACGCCACGGGCAAGGGGCTGGACATCAAGGGGGTGCGCTACGGCATCGCCAAGGTGCACCCGGGCGCGGCGCGGTACTACAAGGAGGCGGGCGTAGACATCCCGCCGGCCATCCGCTGAGCCACCGGGGCCGTGGCGCGGCTCATCACCCCGCCGGGCAATAACATCCCCCTGGCCCCTTCGCACTCACATCGCCCCCGGCCCCCTCTGCAAAGGGGGGGCGGGGGATCTGTTCGGCCGGAGTTGCTGCATGAAACCTGACTCGGGCCCGGCCTCCGGCCGCTGGTTGTCATGACGCGAATCGCGCGGTTCCTCTCCGCGGTCGTCTTCCTCTGCTCGCTGGGCCTGGCCCTCTTCGCGCTGTTCCTGCCGGTCTACGCGTTCATCCCGAACCTGATCGAGCGGGCCCTGCACCTGGGGCTCGCCATCCCCGTCATCTTCCTGGGCGGCCGGAAGCCGGGGACCGCCCGACGGCTCGCGACCGACCTGGCCTTCACGGCCGCCGGCCTGTTCCTGTGCGGGTACATCATCGTCAATTTCCAGGCGGTGCTCGACCAGTACGGCGTGGTGACGGGCACCGGCCAGACCGTGATGGGCCTGCTCATGATCCTGGTGGTGCTGGAGGGGGCCCGGCGCATGATCCGGCCGATCCTGCCGGCCATCACCCTGGTCTTCCTCGTCTACGCGATCTACGGCCACCACATCCCCGGTTTCTTCGGCCACGTGCGCTACGACCTGGGGCAGATCGTGGGCATGCTCTACCTGACCACGGGCGGCATCTGGGGCCAGCTCACCGGCATCTCGGCGAACATCATCGCCATCTTCGTCTTCCTGGGGGCCTTCGTGGGGGAGACGGGCGGGGGGACGGGCTTCCGGCTGCTCTCCATCCGGACGGCGGGTCGGCTCCTGGGGGGCCCGGCCAAGGTCGCCACGGTGGCCAGCGCCATGTTCGGCACCATCTCGGGCAGCGCCTCGGCCAACGTGGTGACCACGGGGGCCTTCACCATCCCCATGATGAAGCGGCTGGGATTCCGCCCCGCTTTCGCGGGGGCGGTCGAGGCGGTCGCCTCCACGGGCGGGCAGATCATGCCGCCGATCATGGGCGCCGGCGCGTTCATCATGGCGGAGCTGATCCAGATCCCCTACCTGCAGATCGCCCTGGCCGCTGCCGTGCCGGCCATCCTCTACTATTTCACCTGCTGGGTCGGCATCCACTTCTTCGCCCGCCGGGACGGCCTGCGGGGCCTGGAGCCCGCGGAGCTGCCGGGCTGGCCGGAGACGCTCCGCGCCAGCGCCTTCTTCGTCGTGCCGTTCGGGTTCCTGCTGAGCTTCCTGGTCCTGGCCTACACGCCCCAGTACGCCGCCTTCTGGGCCACGCTCAGCACGCTGCCGCTGGCGTTCGTCACGGCGACCTGGCGCTGGGACGGGCGGGCGGTGCTCGGCAAGGTGGCGCGCGCCGTGCGCGAAGGCGGACCACAGGTGGCCATGATCGCCAGCATCTGCGCCTGCGCGCAGATCATCATCGCCATCCTGTCCCACACCGGCCTGGGGGTGAAGATCTCGACTTCCATCATCCAGGTGGCCGGGGGCTCGCTGTTCCTCACGCTGGTCCTCACCATGCTGACCTGCATCCTGCTGGGGATGGAGGTCCCGACCACCGCGGCCTACATCATGGCGGTCATCGTGGCCGCGCCCGCCCTGATCCAGCTGGGCGTGCACCCGCTGGCGGCGCACCTCTTCGTCTTCTACTTCGCCATCCTGTCGGCCATCACGCCGCCGGTGTGCGGCGCGGTCTACATCGCGGCCGGCATGGCCGGCGCGGACTGGATGGAGACGGCCCGCTACAGCCTGCGCCTCAGCTACGCCGCCTTCCTCCTGCCCTTCGTGTTCGTGTACGACTACTCGATGCTCCTGATCGTCGGCGGCGGCCCCTGGGCCGTGGCCGCGTCGGTGGTACGGACCGCGCTGGCCATGATCGCGCTGAGCGCCGGCTTCATCGGGCAGCTCCGCGCTCCCCTCACGCCGCTGGGCCGGTTGCTGTGCCTCGTCGTCGGCGTGCTCTGGATCGTCCCGCACTGGGCCTGGGACGCGTTCGGCCTCGCGGGCACCGTCCTCATCTATCTCGGGCCCGGCTGGCTGTACCGGCGGCCCGGCCCCAAATAAGTCCAGCCGCCCGCACCCGCGGTCCTTGACACGCCCGTCGGCCCCCTGATAGCGTCGCGCCGGCACTGCGTCCCCGGGTGCCGGGGCGCCGATGCCGGACCCGCCCGCATCTTGTTCAGGGGGTACGTCATGACCCGCGCGGAGGAGATCGTCACGAAGGAGGCGCGCCTGCGCGCGCTGATGGAGCGAGAGAGGCTGGCCGGCATCCTCCTCAAGAAGCAGCCGAACTTCTCCTGGTTCACCGCGGGCGGCTACAACATGGTCGGCATCGCGACCGACCTGGGCGTGACCTCGCTCCTCCTCACGCGGAGCGGTCGCTACTGCATCGCCAGCCGCATCGAGGCGCCCCGGATGATGCAGGAGGAGGGGCTGGCGGCGCTGGGGTTCGAGCTGCTGGAGCACGAGTGGTACGCGGACCGCGAGGCGGAGCTGGCCCGGCGCGTGGTGGGCGACCTGGCCTCCGTCGGCGCCGACGTGCCCTTCGGCGACTGCCGGAACCTCGACGGAGCGATCAAGCGGCTCCGCTACTCGCTCACGCCCGGCGAGGTGGAGCGGTACCGCTTCCTGGGGAGCGTCCTGTCGCGCGCGGTGGAGAAGGTGGCCCTCACGGTCCGGCCGGGCGACGCGGAGTGCGAGATCGCCGGGCGGATCGGTCCCGAGCTCTGGCCGCACCGCATCGACCCGACCGGGCTCCAGGTCGCGGCCGACGAGCGCGCCTCGTGGTACCGGCACCCCATTCCCACGACGCGCCTCGTGCGGAAGTACGCCATGATCTGCGTGAACGCGCGTTACCACGGCCTGATCGCCACGATCACGCGCACCGTGCACCTGGGCAAGCCGGCCGCCCCGCTCCTCGCCCAGTTCGCGGCCAACCTGGAGATCGAGAACCGCATGATCGCCGCGACCCGGCCGGGCGTTCCGGCCTCGGTGCCCTTGGCGGCCGGGCTGGAAGCCTACGCGGCCCTCGGCCACGCCAAGGAATGGGAGCTGCACCATCAGGGCGGCGCCATGGGCTACACGCCGCGCGATCTGAAAGTGACTGCCGAGACGCGCGAGCCGGTGGGGGAGCATCAAGCCTACTGCTGGAATCCCTCGATCGCGGGGACGAAGACGGAGGACGGTTTCATCGCCACGTCGAAGGGGCCCATCATGCTGACGGCGCCGGTGATCTTCCCGAAGATCGAGTACCAGGCGCAGGGGGTGACGATCGTCCGGCCGGGGATGCTGGTGCTGGACTAACTACGAAAACGTAAAAAGTAAAACGTAAGGAGCAAGAACAATAGGTCGCGCTCTTGCTTGTTACGTTTCACGTTTTACGTGTTACGCAGCACTGGAGGTGGCCATGACGCCCATCGGTGTAGCGGTCGCAGGCTGCGGCATGATCGGCGGCGTGCACGTGAGCGCGCTGAAAGAGATTCCGCGCGCCAAGGTGGTCGGGGCCTGGAGCCGGTCGGCCGAGCGGGGACAGGCGTTCGCGGCGCAGCACGGCATCAAGGCATACGCGAGCTACGCGGCCATGCTCGCCGACCCCGAGGTGCAGGCGGTCATCATCTGCCTGCCGTCCGGGTATCACGCGGAGTACGGGATCCGGGCCGCGCAGGCCGGGAAGCACGTCATCGTCGAGAAGCCGATCGACGTGAGCGAGGCGAGAGCCCGCGCGCTGATCGAGGCCTGCCGGAAGGCCGATCGGCAGCTCTCCGTCGTGTTCCAGAACCGGTACACGGGCGCCTCCCGCAAGGTCCGCCAGGCCATCCTGGACGGCCGGCTGGGCGCGCTGATCCTGGGCGACGCCTACGTGAAGTGGTGGCGGACGCCCCAGTACTATGCCGGCAGCCCGTGGCGTGGGACCAAGGCGATCGACGGCGGTGGGGCCCTCATCAACCAGGCGATCCACACCATCGACCTGCTCCAGTGGCTGATGGGCGGCGTGCGGCGCGTGTGCGGTCTCGTGCGCACCTCCATGCACGCCATCGAGTCCGAGGATCTCGGCGTGGCGGTGGTGGAGTTCCAGAACGGCGCGGCCGGCGTGATCGAGGGCACCACGGCGGTGCAGCCGGGCTTCAAGGAGCGGCTGGAGATCCACGGGCGGAAGGGTTCGCTGACCATCGAGGGCGGCCACGTCACGTCCTGGAAGGTCGAGGGATCCCCCGAGGCCGAGTACCTGGATCCGCAGCCCGCGTCCTTCGGGGGAACGGCCTCGCCGGTGATCTCGCACGTCAACCACAAGGCGCAGCTGGAGGACATCCTGGCCGCGATCCAGGCCGGCCGGCCATCCCCCGTGAGCGGCGAGGAGGGCCTGAAGGCGCTGAAGATCGTGCTGGGCATCTACGAGTCCTCCGCGAGCGGGCGCTGGGTCGACGTTGCCTAGCCCGGAGTCTTCACGAACGGCGTGAGTACTCCGCCTCCCGGCCGTTCGACAGGCCGCTCGACCAGTGCTCGCGGCGGTGAGCCTGTCGAACCGCTCACGGTCCCGAGCCTGTCGAGGAACTTCGACTCCGCCCCGCTCCGCGGGGCTGCGCTCAGGGC